>NZ_JBIWGC010000033.1:0-43135 GCF_044763335.1 Streptomyces sp. NPDC096105 | reverse complement strand
TCTGGGACAGCCTCAACGTGCACCTGGACGCCCGGCCGCGGGCCTCGGCACCCGCGACTGGATCACCGCCTACCGGCTACCGCCTTACGCACCCGGCCTCAACCCCGTCGAAGGCATCTGGTCACTGGTCCGACGCGCGGGCCAGAACAACACCGCCTTCACCGACCCCGACCACCTGATGCACGTCCTGCGCCGCACCCTCCGCGAACTCCAGTACCGCAGCGAAACCATCGACGGATGCCTCGCCGCAACCGGACTCACCCTGACGACATCACGCCGACAAATTCAGTAGCGGGTTCGGGTCGGTCAGCCGGCTCAGGGGGCCCCGCAGCCGCCGTACTCAAGGGAACTCACTGCGTTGTCGAAGAGGAACAGAAGCTCCTGCTTCGCACCCGGCATTATGGTGTAGTGGTAGCCGCGGTAGTCGGCGTCAGTATAGATGCAGACGGGCCCCGCGGCACGGTTCCACACGGAGCTGGCTCGGTCGTTCCACGCCCAGCCGAGGTTGGGGATGTCCACCCGATACTGGAGCTGCAGGTTGCTCCCGGTGAGGTTGTGGCCGTCATAGAGGCAGATCTGGCCTTCTTCGCAGCGGGTCACGGGTTCATCAGCCGATGCGGTTCCCGGAGCCGCCAGTACGGCGGTGGAGGCGAGAACTGCTCCTACTACCGAGGTCCTGAATGCCAGGTTCATGATTGCCCTTTCCCATTGTTGCGCGTTGGTATCTGTGGTAACGCCGCCATGGTCCCGCCTCCTGCTGCCCGGGGCTTGACCCGAGATCGTGAACACCACTTCATGCGGCGGCAGTCAGCGTAACTGATCGTTGTTCAAATGCGTTCGGGCTGATCTGGCCGATGCTGGAGTGCCTCCTCCTGGTGTTGTAGCGGGTGGCCCATCGGAAGACCGCGAGGCGGGCCGCTCGAGGGGCGTCAAGTCTTGGACGCCGGATGTGTGGGGTGTCGCGAGCCCAAGGCGGTCACAATGTCTCTGATCGCAGGCCGGCCGCGAACTTCTCCGTGGCTGATCCGTAGCGCTGCCAGTAGCTCCTGGGCCGTCTGTTCGGGCTTGCCCCACTGCCACCACGCACGAGCCAGGTCAGTGTGCATCCGGCTCTTGCGCTCCGCTGTGGGAAGGAGTTCCGTTCGCAGTCCCCGCCCGACTTCGAGTGCCGCGCCGGCGTCACCCAGGGGCCAGTACACTTCCACCGCTAGATGTGTTGACCCGCTGCTTTGTTGACGCGGCTGATCGGCGGGCACTGCACGGCCGGTCACCGGTCAGACCGTCCAGGGGCGGTGGAGACGTGCCGTGGGCCGGACAAAGGGACGCGGGAGCGGCTGCCGGAACCGATGCCCGGCGGGCCGGAAGCCGCGAGTGCGCCGACAGTCAAACCGGTACCCGCCCCTTTCAGGGCGCCGCCGAGGGACAACAGCCCCGGGGGAGCGCTGTTGCCGACCGGATCGCCGCCCGCGTGGAGGCAGGGGGTGATCCCTTCCCCCGAGGCGCCGTTCAGAGGGCTGCCCGGTCCCTCACGGCCCGGTTGGTGGACAGCCGGCGCAGCGTCTTGAGGACGGTGTTCACGGTCATGCGCTCAGCCCGTGGGCTCCCTGGCTGACGCAGGTGGCGATGGTCGCGCCGTCCGCCAGGACGTCGAGGGCTTCGGAGGACGGCAGGGCGGTGGACGGGTGGGGTCACGGCTCACTCGAAGGCGGGCGCACTCTCCTTCCGGCTGGTTGTTGCCCACGGGCCGAGGGCGAACCTGTTACCGTCCCGCCGTATTTCCAGAGCCCCTGCTCCGCCGAAGTGCGCGGGAACGAGCAACTCCCGTTCGTCAGCCGCCCGCCCGAGAATCCGGCGGCGGCTGGCCACCGCTTGTTCCGGGGACAGGCAAGCGTTGCTGTTGCAGCAGGGGTGCAGGATCTGCACCGGGCTGTGCAGCAGATCTCCGACGAAGACCGCCCGGTCGCTGCCGGATGTGAGTCGCAACACGGATGAGCCGGGAGTGTGACCGGGTGCGGACTCCAGGGTGAGGTGTTCGTCGATGTGGTGGAGACCGTCCCACAGCACGGCCTGTCCGGCCTGGTGGATGGGCGCAATGCTGTCTTCGTAGACCAGGCGGTCGACCTGCTGCACGCCGTTCCCGTACGCGTTGTCCGGACCGTAGTGGAAGTCGTCGGCGGCCGGAATGAGGTACTGGGCGTTGGGGAACGCCGGCACCCACTGCCCGTCCGCGTCGACGGTGTTCCAGCCGACATGGTCGGCGTGGAGGTGGGTGTTGACGACGACGTCGACATCCTGCGGGTGGACACCGGCCCTCGCCAGGAGGCTGAGGAAAACACTCCGGGCGTGGTGGAACGGTCCCATGCCCGGTCGCTCACGCCCGCTCCCCCCTCCGGCGTCGACCAGGACGGTCCGGCCCCCGCTGCGCAGTACCCAGCTCTGCAGAGCAAGCACCGCCAAGTCGCCGTCCGGCTCCCAGTGGTCCGGTGCCAGCCAGTCCTCGTTGTCCTTCCACACATCGGTGGCAACTCCCGGGAACATGCCGGAGACAGGCAGGAACGGTTCGTGCCACTCGACGACCCGGATGACCTCGACGTCTCCCAGCACCATGCTCTGCACACTCTCGTTCTCGTTCATCACGCGATCGACCTTAAGAAGGCCGTACGATCATTTCGATACGCATCCAGCTCGAGAAAATACGAATGCGTCTCATCCCTCATACGGCACATATCCTGGACGGATGGATGTGGTGAGCGATGCGATCGCCGCCGTGCACCTCGGGCACCCCCGGTTCCACCGGCTGCGGACAAGCGGGAACTGGTGCGCGCGACTGGACCCGTACGACGGCGCGGGCTTCTACGTCGTCCTCAAGGGCCACTGCCGGCTACTGACCGACGGCAGCGCCCCCCTGCCTCTCGGCGTGGGTGACGCGGTGCTGCTGCCCCATGGCACAGGCCATGTCATCGCCGATTTCCCGGTCGATGCGGCGGTCGCGAAGAAGAAGGCGGTGCCGTTCGAACAATGGCTTGTGGAAACAGCGCCGCGAACCCATCCCGACAGCTACGAGACAGAGGTGCTCTGCGGCAAGTACCGGCTCGACTGCAGCCGCATGCACCCGCTCATGACGGAGCTGCCTGAGGTCGTCCACCTTCCCAGCCGAGTGGGCAGTCACTACGAACTCCGTGCCGCCATCGATCTGCTCGCCGGTGAACTGGACGAGATCCGGCCCGGCTCCTGCATGGCGCTCCCGAGCCTGCTCGACCTCCTCCTCGTCTACCTCATCCGCGCCTGGATGACCGAGGCACCCAGCGGAACCTGGCCCCGCGTACTGAGCGACCCGGTGACGGCCACCGCCCTGCGGGCACTGCATACGAACCCGGCCGCACCGTGGAGCAATGACCGTCTGGCGGCGGAGGCCGGCGTCTCCCGGCCCACCCTGGCACGCCGGTTCACCACTCTGGTCGGCCGCCCTCCCATGGCGTACCTCACCTGGTGGCGCGTGATCCGCGCCGCCACCCTGCTCCGCGACACCTCAGACACCCTGGCCACCATCGCCGGCCGAGTCGGCTACGGCAGCCCATACGCGCTCTCACACGCCTTCCAACGGGAGTTCGGCACCACACCGGGACGGTATCGAGCCCAGGCCGCGAAACGATCCGCTGACATCGAAGCGAACTGACAGCAGGAACCCGGAACGGGGCTCTGGTCCACTTTTTGTGAAAGGTCACGGAAAGTGATGTCAGTGGTGTGTGGTCGGATGGCCGGACTCCACCGTTGATCTGCTGGAAGGCCGTCGTGACGTCTTCGTTCCCGTCCCTGACTTACTGGCCATTTCAGAATGAGCTTGTTGGAGGGCCTGGCCGTGAGCGGGGTCGGCGGGAGACTTCTGCGGGTCTCGGATGATCTCGTGCCTGATGATCTGTGGGACCGCGTGGCTCCATTGCTCCCTCCTCGTCCGCCGCGTCGCCGCTGGCATCCGGGGCGGCTGCCGGTGGACGACCGGGCCGCCCTGCGCGGGATCGTTTACGTGTTGCGCAAGGGCGTGAGCTTGGCTGATGTGCCGGCCGAGCGTGTCGGCTGCAGTGGGGTGACGCCCTGGCGGCGGCTGCAGGACTGGACCGAGGCGGGAGTCCGGCCGCGTCCGTACGAGGTGCTGCCGGCCGAGTTGCGCAAGACAGGGCTGCTGGAGATGGACGACGCGACCGTCGACGGCTCACATGTCCGGGCCCTCAAGGGGGCTCACATCGGACCTTCGCCGGTCGACCACGGCCGTCCGGGAAGCAAGCACCACCTGATCACCAACCGGCACGGAACCCCCTTGCGGTGTTCCTGACCGGCGGAAACCGTCATGACGTCACACAGCCGACGCCCCTGCTGGACGCGATTCCGCGCCTCTGCGGGACCCGTGGCCGCCCCGTCACCGGCCCAGGCGCCCGTTCGCCGACCGGGGCTACGACTACGACACGTACCGCCGCCTGATCCGGGCCCGGGGCATCGCACCGAAGATCGCCCGCAGAGGCACCGCTCACGGGTCTGGCCTGGGCAGGACCCGCTGGGTCGTCGGGCACACCCTCGCCTGGCTCCACCGGTTCGAACGGCTACGGACCCGCTACGGGATACGTGCCGACCTCCACCTCGGCCCGCTCCGACTCGCTTGCGGCACCACCTGCCTGTTACGGCTTCGAACGTCATGCTGAAACGGTCGGTGAGCGGCGAGAACGCCACGGCCCCACCCTTTCCAAAAACTGTGATCAACATCACCTCTGTAAACCACATGCGCGCGGCAACCGTCTTACGACCGGATGCCCTAAGAAGCGACAGCTGGACGTGGCGACCATGACCGCGTTTCCACAGGCAACGACGGAAAGAGCACCCATGAAACTGACAGTCAGAACCGCCTTAGCAGGAGCAGTCCTCGCCTCCACCGCAGTACTGGGGGCTCCGGGAACCGCATCGGCTGACGACCCCAAAGACGGGGGCGTGGTCCGCTGTCCAGAAGGCAAAGTCTGCCTCTTCGACGGCCACAACCTCACCGGGGACGTCCTGCAGCTCGATCCGGTGGACGTCCCCAACGTCGGTTGGGCGTGGAACGATCGGGCCAGCTCGGTGTGGAACCGCAGCAACAGGTACGCCTGCATCTGGACCGATGCCAACTACTACGGCTACTGGTTCACCATCCCGCCGGGCGCAAAGCAGGAACTTCTGTTCGCCTACGACAACGCGGTGACCGCCCTCGGGTTCGGTGGCTGCGGGGGCTGAGCCGGCTGGTTGACCGAATCCCGCCATCTGCCCGCGCTCCGAGGGAGGGTGGCGGGATGCAGCCGGGTGTGGCGTCCCGCGTGAGGGCGTTGTTGGGTGTGTGGGTGTCGGTGCGCCTGCCGAAAAGCTCATCCACCCAGTTCAGGCGGCATGTCGATAGTCGTGGAGGATGCCGCCGAGTCGTTGGCGTCGTCGTATGCCGAGGTGGATGATCTGCTCCGGATCGCTGATCGGCCTCGGCAAGGGGGGTGGCGGGCGGGCGTTGGCGATGCCTTGATGGGGCCGGTGGGAGTTGTAGAAGTCTTCGAACTCGCGTAGCGCGTGGAGCAGGTGTCGCTGGTTCCAGATCAGGATGCGGTCCAGCAGCTCGCGCCGGCAGGTCTGCACCCACCGTTCCATGATCGAGTTCATGCGCGGCATCCGTACTGCGCTGAGCACTACCTCGATCCCTGCATGGTTGAGGACGGTGTCGAACAGGGCGGGAAACCTCCCGTCACGGCTGCCGGATCAGGAACCTGGCCCGGCAGTCGGCGTCTTCGAGGTCCATGACGAGATTCTTCGCGACGTGCGTCACTCAGGATGCGGTGGGGTGCGCAGTGGCGCCGAGAATCCGGATCCGGCGGCTGGCATGCTCGATCACCGCGAACACGTACAGGCGCGCCCCGGACAGTGTGACCGTCTCCAGGAAGTCGCGCGCCGGCAGAGCGTCGGCCTGGGAGCGCAGGAAGTCCGCCCACGTGCTGGAAGCGCGTTCCGGTGCCGGGTCGATCCCAGACTCCTGAAGGATCTCCCAGACGGTGGAGGCGGCCACCTTTATTCCAAGAACGAGGAGTTCGCCGTGGATGCGGCGATACCCCCAACCAGGATTTTCCCGCGCAAGCCGCAACACCAAGAGCCGGATGGAGCGCACGGTCCGCGGCCTTCCCGAACGCTTCGGCCGGGAAGCGGCAGCGCGGCGACGTGCGACCAAATTGCGGTGCCGGCGCAGCACCGTATCTGGACGCACCAGCAACCTCACCCTGCGCAGCACCTCCGACGGCAGACGATGCAGCAACGCCGCCAAGAACGCTCGATCGCCCGGGGTGAACCGCACCCTGTCTTTGCCGAGTTGACGCTGAAACACCGTGATCTGATGGCGCAGGGCGAGGATCTCCACATCCTTGTCCCGGTCGCTCATCGGTAACAGGCGGACCATGGCGAACGCTTGGGTCATGGTCAGGTAAGCCAGTCGCAGCAGCACGACCGACCATCATGTCGGTACAACCACCAGGTACGCGAGAGCACCCCTTCGAGCACCCGCGCGCCCCCGCGCACCGCCTTTCACCAGGGCGGACGAGGTTTTCGGCAGGGGCAACGCCCAGGACCAGCAGCAACGGCGGCTGAGCCGGCCGGAGATGGTGATCAGGCTGGTTTGTCGAGCACCAGGGCGACGTAGCCCGTGCAGCGTCCTACTGAGCAGTGGGCGTCGACACTGGCGAGGGTGTGCCGCCAGTCCTGTTCGCTGAACTCGCGCAAGTCGGGCCAGCGCAGGCACAGCAGTTCCCGGCCGGCCTGGTTCGTCGCCATGCGTGTCAGGAGAGCGCCGAGACGGGAGAAGCCTTCGATCACCGGACGGGTCCAGTCGACGGTGCGCCGTATGACGAACCCCGTCTCCTCCGCGTGCCTCAGGTAACGCCTCAGGGGCTCGAACTCGTCGAACTGCCACGCCTCGCGTACGAGGCCCAGTGGATCGAGCTGCCGGATCATCGACGGATCGTCCGTGTTCCAGACGAAGTCGACCAGGACGAACCTTCCGCCGGGGCGCAGTACCCGGAAGGCTTCGGCTAACAGAGCGCGGCGGTCGGCTGGAGAGAGGTGGAAGGCCGCCTCCAGGCAGAGCACTCGGTCGAACGAGCCGTTCGTGGCACGGATGCCCTCTGCCTGCGGCAGGGTGGTGACATCGGCCACGGCGAAAGTGGCGCGGACGGCGTCGCCGTACC
Organism: Streptomyces sp. NPDC096105; assembly: GCF_044763335.1. Classification (NCBI taxonomy): domain Bacteria; kingdom Bacillati; phylum Actinomycetota; class Actinomycetes; order Kitasatosporales; family Streptomycetaceae; genus Streptomyces; species Streptomyces sp. NPDC096105. The sequence goes on along the minus strand of NZ_JBIWGC010000033.1, from coordinate 35,900 downwards.
GGGCGCGAGCCTGTGCGATCTGGTCGGCGGTGATGTCGACCCCCACGGCGTCACAGCCCGCGGCAGCCAGCCGGGCGGTGGTGTGGCCGCGTCCGCAGCAGGCGTCCAGCACCCGATGTCCCGGACTGGCTTGCAGGAGTGCCAGGCTCCTGGTCTCGAGCCGTCGTTGAAACCAAGCCAGCCCACCGACGATCCCGGGGAGGGTCGGAAGGGTGTGGTAACCGAGGTTGACCAGTGCGCCCCAGCCCAGGTGCCGGCACAACCGGAACAGTGGATTGGCATCGCCGTAGGACGCTGCAAGGCGGTCCTGGCCCATTGAGTTCCTTCCTGTGTGTTCCAGGCGGCTCGCAATACCCGGGAACGCAGGGGCAAGCAGGCGTGCCGGACCGTACCCACGCACGGTACAGAACAGGTGCTTACCGGCGAAAGCGGCGGTGTGCCAGCGGTTCTGCCTGAATGTCAGCACAACGAGTGGTGCCGTTCCCGTGGCCTCGTCCCACCGCTTTTCGCGTGAGAACGTGGGCCAGCATCAGGGGCGAGAGCGGGGGGGTACGGTGCGGGTGGCGTTGACCGGTGCCACGGGTTTCCTTGGCCTTCGACTTCTGCACGAGCTGTTGCGCCGTCATCCGTCGGTCACGGTGCTCGCGCGCGGGGAGCCCGACCGCGTACGGGAGCGGATCACCCGAGGCCTCGGCCGGTTCGCCCCCGGCCTCACCGGCCTCGCCGACCGCGTCCAGGTGGTGTCCGCCCGGATCACCGAACCTGGCCTCGCCCTGCCGAAGAGTGACTACCAGGAACTGGCGGACTCGCTGGACGCGATCTGGCACTGCGCCGGGAACACCACACTCGACGGTGACCTGGCCACGCTGCGCGAGGTGAACGTGGAAGGCACCCGGTACGTCCTCGACCTGGCCAGGGCCGGACGCCGTACCCCCGTGGTGTTCCACGTCTCCACGGCGTTCGTGGCCGGGGCGCGTCGGACCGGGGTGGTGTACGAGGACGAACTGACCGATGCCTACGGCTTCGAAGGCACCTATGAACGGTCCAAGTTCGAGGCGGAACAGTTGGTGCACGCGTGGGCGAGGGCCACCGGCCGGCCGGTGGTGATCTTCCGGCCAAGCGTCCTGACCACCGGTCTGCCGCCCCACCCGGATCTCCCGGAACACCCGTTGCTGAACATCACGCGGAACCTGTCCGGCATCGCACGGAGCCAGCTCGGCCCCGGCCGGACACCGGACGTGCTCCTCTCCCGGACCAACCGCTTCCGGATCCTGGGGCGGCCAGACGGACAACTCAACCTGATGCCGGTGGAATCCGCCGCCGCCGTGATGGCCCGGCTCGCCGACCTGCCTCCCCCCGACGGGGTGGAGACCTACCACGTCGTACACGGCCAGGAGACACCGGTCGTCGTGTTCGGCAGACTGCTGGAGCAACTCTCCGGGGTCCGTATCGCAGTTGTGCTGGAGCTCCCCGACCCCTCGCCGTACGAGTCGGTCCTTTCACTGGTCAGGGGGGTGTTCTGCTATCTGCGGCACCACCGTCGGTACGACGACTCCCGGGTGAGGGCCAGACTCGGACCGGCGGGCGTCCCGGAACACATCAGCCTGGAGTACCTGCTGTCCGGGCTCCCACCCCGTACGGAGGCTGCCCCAGTTGACCTGGCACCGCATCACTGAACTGCTGTGGCCCGCTTCGAGACGGCGGGTCGACTCCTGGGGCCGTTCCCCGGCCGTCCTCGTGTCGCGTCCCCGGGCGTGTTCCTCCGTGCCCGGCAGTGCGGCCACCCGGGAGGGGGACTCGGCGAGCCCGCCCGCTGTCGGTCGTGCCGCCGGGGACGGTCGCCACAGGGCAGTCGGCCCAACGGGGAACAGGTACGGGCCGGCCGGAGGACCTACGCCCACACCGACGCCGCGTCCGGGAGGAGCCGACCAGTGAACACCACTCTGTCCGAGGCGCCCGGACGCGCCGCCGACGTGCCCCAGGTCTGCTGGCGGCCCGGCTCGGAGCCGGCCGCGTTCGACCCGGCCGGGATCTCCGCCTACGCAGCCCGGATCCGTGAGCCTTTGTACGTGGTAGGCGGCGGATCCGGGTACGGGTTGGCCGTGGGCGGGACGCTCGGGCCCGGCGGGGGCCACCCGCTCGTCGGACTGGCCCCACCGGTGTACCCGGAGTGGCTTGGTGACCGAGGCTTCGCCGAGGCACACGGAACACGGTTTCCCTACGTGGCCGGGGAGATGGCCAACGGGATCGCCACCACCCAGATGGTGATGGAGCTGGCCGGAGCCCGGCTCATGGGCTTCTTCGGCGCTGCCGGACTCGCCCCCGACCGGGTGGAACAGGCGGTGACGGAGCTGACCGCGGCGTTGGGCGACGCGCCCAACTGGGGCGTCAACCTGATCCACTCACCCGGCGAGCCCCGACTGGAGTCGCAGGTCGCCGACCTCCTGCTGCGTCACCGTGTACGCCGGATCTCGGCCTCCGCGTTCATGGACCTGACGCCCGCCGTCGTCCGCTGCGCGGCGGCCGGACTGCGGCGGGACGCCGACGGCCGGGTGGTCAGGGACACCTGTCTGTTCGCCAAGGTGTCCCGTCGTGAGGTGGCCGAGAAGTTCATGTCGCCTGCGCCGGAGGCGCTGTTGGATGCGCTGGTCCGGAACGGGGCTCTCACCGCTGAGCAGGGCCGGCTGGCCCGCCTGGTCCCGGTCGCCGAGGACGTGACCGTCGAGGCCGACAGCGGCGGTCACACCGACAGCCGTCCGCTGTCCGTGATTCTGCCCGAGCTGCTGGCGCTCCGGAACACCCTGGTGGCCAGGTACGGCTTCCTCCGCCCGATCCGGGTCGGTGCCGCGGGCGGTCTGGGCACCCCCGGCGCGGTGGCCGGTGCCTTCGCACTCGGCGCGGCCTACGTGATGACCGGATCGGTCAATCAACTGGCAGCAGAGTCCGGGGTGTCCGCGGACGCGCGGGAGCTGCTGGCCGGAGCTGGCATTACCGACGTGGCCATGGCCCCGGCCGCGGACATGTTCGAGCAAGGCGTTCAGGTCCAGGTGTTGACGAGGGGCACCCTGTTCGCGGCGCGCGCCAAGCGACTGTACGACGTCTACCGGCGTCACCGGTCCCTGGCGGGGATCCCCGCCGACACGCGGCACAGACTGGAGAACGAAGTGTTCGGCGCGGACCTGGACGCGATCTGGGCGGACACCGAACGGTTCTGGCTACGGCGCGACCCCGGACAGCTGGCCAGAGCCGAACGCGACCCCAAGCACCGGATGGCCCTGGTATTCCGGTGGTACGTGGGCAACGCCAGCCGATGGGCGATCGAGGGCCGACCGGAGCGCCGCACCGACTACCAGTTGTGGGCCGGTCCCTCGCTCGGCGCGTTCAACAACTGGGCCCGGGGCAGCCTGCTTGCCGATCCGTCCAGGTGCACCGTCACGCAGATCGCCTTGAATTTGCTGGAGGGCGCCGCCGTGATCACTCGCGCGCACCAACTGCGTACCTTCGGGCTTTCCATACCGGACTCCGCCCTGACGTTCCGTCCCCGCAAACTCGCCTGACCCCTGCAGGAGTGTCCGCGCAGATGAGAGCAGAACGTGCCCAGGTTCCCGTCGCGGTGGTCGGTCTCGCCGCGTTCACCCCAGGCTCCCGAGACGTGGCAGGGTTCTGGCGGAACGTCCTCGCCGGCCGGGATCTCATGTCCGACGTACCGGTGGAGCGTTGGTCACCGGCCGACCACTACGACCCTGACCCGTTCGCTCCGGACAAGACCTACGTGCGGAGGGGCGCGTTCCTGCCTGACTTCGAGTTCGATCCGTTGGCGTACGGAATCCCGCCGAGCGACCTTGCGGCCACCGACACCGCCCAGCTGCTGGCCATGATGGCCGCGGGTGACCTGCTGGCCGACTGCGGCCTCGGGCAGATGACCGCACAACAGCGGGAACGGGTCGGGGTGGTACTGGGCACAAGCGGCCTGGCCATGGGGTTCGAGGTGTCAGCGCGGCTCTCCCGGCCGGTGTGGAGAAGGGAACTCCTCGCCTCCGGTCTCGACCCGGCCGCGGCCGACGAGATCTGCGACCGGATCAGTGCCAGCTTCCCGGCCTGGACCGAGGCGACCTTCCCCGGGCTGCTCGGCAACGTGGTGTCCGGCAGGATCGCCAACCGGTACGACCTGCACGGCGTCAACCACGTGACCGACGCCGCGTGTGCCTCGTCGCTGGCCGCGCTCTCCACCGGACTGGGTGAGCTCGCCCTCGGCAGCTGCGACCTGGTGATCTGCGGCGGCGTGGACGTGCTGAACGACATCACCATGTACGTGTGCTTCTCGAAGACTCCGGCGCTCTCTCCGACGGAGGACTGCCGGCCGTTCGCGGCCGACGCCGACGGCACCATGCTCGGCGAGGCCGTGGTCATGTTCGCGCTGAAGCGGCTGGCCGACGCCGAACGCGACGGGGACCGGATCTACGCGGTGATCCGGGGCCTCGGCGCAGCGTCGGACGGCCGGAGCAAGGCCATCTACGCGCCGCTGGCCGCCGGCCAGGAACGGGCGCTGCGCCGGGCGTACGACGTGGCTGGGTACGGCCCGGAGAGCGTGGAACTCGTCGAGGCGCACGGCACCGGGACCAAGGCCGGTGACGCCGCCGAGTTCGCCGCGCTGAGGGAGGTGTTCCAGGTTGAAGGACGCCCTGGCCGGCAGTGGTGCGCCTTGGGCTCGGCCAAGTCCCAGTTCGGGCACACCAAGTCCTCCGCCGGCGCCGTCGGAATGCTGAAGGCCGTACTCGCCCTGCACCACCGGGTGTTGCCTCCGACCATCAAGGTGGGGCGGCCCAACCCCGAACTTGAGCTTACCGATTCCCCTTTCTACCTGAACACCGCCACCCGGCCCTGGATCAGCGGCGCTGGTCGGTCGCGCCGCGCCGGCGTGTCGAGCTTCGGTTTCGGAGGCACCAACTTCCACGTCACGCTGGAGGAATACGTTCCCGCCAGGGGCGGCCGACGAGCCTGGCACCTCCCGGCGGCCCCCTGCGAACTCGTCCTGTTCAGCGCCTCCTCCCCCGGCGCACTGGCCGAACTGATCCGCCGGCCCCGGCCCGACCGGCCGTTGGCGGCGATCGCGCGGGAGTGCCAGGCGGCGTTCAGGACCGAACACCGGGCGAGGCTGGCCGTGGTGTCCGACGACGCCACCGATCTGGCGGGGCGGCTGGACGCGCTGGCGGTTCGGGTGGAGGCCGGGGTGCCGTTCTCCGCGCCCCGGGCGCACTTCGCCACCGGTGATCCCGCCCCCGGCCGGGTCGCTTTCCTTTTCCCCGGCCAGGGCGCGCAGTACGTGGGCATGGGCGCCGAACTCGCCGTTCACCACAGGGCGGCCCGGGAGGCCTGGGACGCGGTCGCGGCAGTCCTCCCGGTGCACCGGGAGGTGTTCCCGCCCCCCGTGTTCAGCGAGGAGGACCGTGCCTCGCTGGAGGCGGCACTGACCGCCACCGAGGTCGCTCAGCCGGCGCTGGCCGCGCACAGCCTGGCCCTGCTGGCCGTGCTGTCGGATCTGAAGCTGACGCCTGACTGCGTGGCAGGGCACAGCTTCGGTGAACTGGTCGCCCTGCACGCGGCGGGCTCCTTCGACGCCCCCACCCTGGTCCGGCTGGCCCGGCGGCGGGGGGAGCTGATGCGGGACGCGGCCACCACCGCCGGGGGGATGCTCGCGGTGAACGCGCCCCTGGGGCGCATCGAGGAGCTGACGGAGCAGGTGGACGGGGTGTGGGTCGCCAACCACAACGCGCCCCGGCAGGTCGTCCTGGCCGGCACGGACCAGGCGTTGACCGCCGTGGAGGCCCGGTGCGCCGCGACCGGCGTGGTCACCCGCCGGCTGAACGCCGCCGCCGCGTTCCACAGTCCCCTGGTCGCTGACGCCACCGAGCCGTTCACCCGTTTCCTTGCCGACCTCACGGTCCACCGGCCGGCACGGACGGTGTACGCGGGAGCCGATGCGGCCCCGTACCGGCGCGAACCGGCGGCGGTGCGGCGCGGCATCGCCGCCCAACTGGCCGCGCCGGCGCGGTTCGGCGACATGGTGGAGGCGATGTACGAGGACGGGGTGCGCACCTTCGTCGAGGTCGGGCCCGGCACCACCCTGACCGGGCTGACCGGTGAGGTACTCGGTGACCGTGAGCACGCGGCGATCAGCCTCGACCGGCGCGGAAGCCACGGGTTGGCCGCGTTCTACGACGGGCTGGGGCGGGCAGCGGTGCGCGGGGTCGCCATGGACCTGTCCCCGCTGTGGGAGGGGCACAAGCCCGTGCCCGAGCCGGATCGTGAGGAGAAACCACGGATGACGGTCCTGATCAACGGCGGCAACCACCGCGATGACCATCGTGGCGGACGTGCCACCCCCGCAGCTCCGGGACCGGTGGCGTCGCCCGACGGGGCGTCGGGGCGGCCGGGGCCGGTGGTGCCGCCCGCGGCGGTGTCGGAGGCGACACCACCGGCCCCGGGCCCCGGCACCGCGCGGCCCGCCCCGGGCCCGATGCCGGCGGCGCAATTGTCGGTCCAGCCGGTGGCCTGGTCGGCGCCGGTGTCCTCTGCCGGCCCGTCCCCGAAACCGGTCCCGGGTCTCGCCGAGCCGGCCGGGCCCGGCACACAGGCACCGCTGATCCCCGGCCAGGTGGCCACGGACAGGCCCGGAGACATCCGGCCGGGCACGCCAGCTCCCGTGGCCACCCCGAGCGTCCGGTCCACCGGCTCGGTCCACCCCGCTCCGCCGACGGAATGGTTGCGGCTCCTGGCCGAGGTCCAGCGGCAGAGCGCGGAGGCGCATGCCACGTACCAACGGGTGACCGCTGAGAACCACCAGCTCTACCTGCGGACGGCTCATGCCTCGATGGAGGCCCTGCTCGGCGCCGCCGGTGTCCGTCTCCCCGCCGTCGGCGTGGACGCCCCGCAGCCATGGCCTGTCGCAGAGGTCGCGGTGGGTGCCACCGGCGCGCAGGTCGTGCCCTCCGGTCAACCGGTCCACGCCCCCGTGCTGCCAGGTACGGTCCCCGGCTCCGGCCAGCCCTTCCGTTCCGGTTCGGGCGGCGATAGGGGTGAGGCGACATCGGCTGTGCCGGCGCCATCCCCGCAGGCCACCGTCGTGCCGTCGCCCGTGGAGGCCCCGGCGCCCGGGCTGGTGCTGCTCGAGCCGCAACCGGACGCGTTGCGGCTGGACGGGCTGCCGCTGGACGGGCTGCCGCTGGACGCCGAGTCGATCGGCGCGCTGCTGCTGGAGGTGGTCGCCGAGCGCACCGGCTACCCGGCGGACATCATCAACCTCGACATGGAACTCGAGGCCGACCTGGGCATCGACTCCATCAAGAAGGTCGAAGTGCTCTCCCGGGTCCGCCAACGTGTGGGTGAACTGCCCGCAGCCGACCTGTCCGAGCTGGCGTCCTTGCGCACGCTGCGGGAGATCTCGGTCAAGGTCGCCCAGCTGGCGGGACAGATCGATGACGCCGGCGACCAGGCGTCCGCCGGTCCGTCGCCGGTGTCCCCAGTGTCCCCGAAGCCTCCCGGGACCTCCGCCCCCGGATCCCCCGAGGACGTGGACTCCGAGCCCGCCGCCGGTCCGGAAGCCACCGATGCCCCCGCCGCCGAAGTCCCCACCGCCACCAACCGTCCGGAGCCGGTCCGCCTGGCGGTACGCGCCCTGCCGCTGGCGCCGGCCGGGCTGGCCCTGGCCGGTCTGCGCGACCGGGAGCTCCTCGTACTCGACGACTCCACCCGGGTGGGTCATCTGCTGGTCGAGGAACTCGCGGCCCACGGTGTGCCGGCGCGGCTCGTTACCGGTCTTCCGGCCGAGGCACGGTCGGTGATCCTGCTGGACAAGGGCGACGACCCGCCGGCCGCCTTCGCGGCGGTCCGGGGGCTGGCCGACCGGCTCAGCTCGGCCGGCGGCCTCCTGGTCACCGTGCAGGACACCGGGGGCGACTTCGGGCTGAGCGGAAACGGCGGCCGGCCGGTCCATGGTGGTCTGGACGCACTGGCCAGGACCGCCGCCCGGGAGTGGCCCCTGGCCACGGTGAAGGCCATCGACTGCGCACGCACCGGGCGCAGTGACAAGCAGGTCGCTGCCGCGATCGCCGCCGAGCTCACCGCGGGCGGACCGTCGATCACGGTCGGTCTCCCCGCCGACGGAAGCCGGACGGTTCCGCTGGCGTGCCCCGTCGCACCCGGCCCCGTCGAACCCCGGGCCGATGCCGACTCGGTGATCGTGGTCACCGGCGGCGCACGCGGCGTCACTGCGTCGGCGATCCGCGAACTCGCGGCCGCCCACCGGCCCAGACTGGTGCTCCTCGGCCGTACCGCACTGGCCGAGGAGCCCCCGGGGCTGGCCGGGGCCACCGACGAGGCGGGCCTGATCCGGCTGCTCGCCACCGGCCCTCGCCAGGCCCCACCAGCCGAACTCGCCGCCGAGACGCGGCGCATGCTGGCCGTACGTGAGGTCCGGCAGACCCTGCGGGCCCTGGAGAATGCGGGCTCGCCGACGCGCTACCTGTCCGTGGACACCCGGGACGAGGTGGTCCTGCGCGACGCCCTGGCCGAGGTACGCCGGGACTGGGGCCCGATCACCGGGGTGGTGCACGGCGCCGGGGTGATCGCCGACCGATTGATCGGTGCCAAGACCGACGAGCAGTTCGCCCTGGTGTACTCCACCAAGGTGGACGGGCTACGCGCCCTGCTGGCCGCCACCGCCGACGACCCGCTCTCCCTGCTCGTGGCGTTCACCTCGACCTCCGGAGTGTTCGGCAACCCGGGGCAGGCCGACTACGCGATGGCCAACACCGCCGTCGACCACCTGCTCTCCGCGTACGCCGCCGCCCATCCCGGTTGCCTGACACGCTCTTTGGCCTGGGGTCCTTGGGACGGCGGCATGGTCACCCGGACGATCGCGGAACGGTTCCGCGCCGCCGGGGTCGAGCTGATCGAACCGGCTGCCGGAGCGCGCGCGTTCGTCGCCGAACTCGCCGACCCCGGCGGGCCCACCCGGGTGCTGCGCGCCGCCGGGAAGGTGGCTCCCGACGTCCTTGCCGAGCAGGGACCGGTCGCCGAACTGACCCTCGCCCGGCCGCAGTACGCGCTGCTGGACGACCACCGGATCGACGGGGCACCGGTGGTTCCGGTCGCCGTCCTGGTGCACTGGTTCACCGGGCTGGCCCGATCCTGGCGGCCGGACACCGGCCCGTTAGTCCTCCACGACCTGCGGGTACTCCGCAGGATCGAACTGCAGGAACCGGGCGAGAGGCTCGTGCTGCGCGGCCGGACGAGGACGGACGAGTCCGCACGGCGCGGCGGTCTCACCGTCGAACTGGGCGCCGTGGGGGCCAAGTACGCCGGCACGGTGGTCGCCGACGGCCCGCCGCCGGACCCGCACCGCTGGCGAACGCCGGAAGGCCTCGAAGAGGTCCCCGAACCGTACGACGGACCGGCGCTCTTCCACGGCCCGGCGTTCCAGGTCCTGGACCAGGTCCGGCTCGGCGCCGACGGGGGTGTGGCCGCGCTCCGCCCCCAGGACGCCGAGCCCTGGCTGGCCGTGCCCTGGACGGTGGACGTCGCCGCGCTCGACGGCGCCCTCCAACTCGCCGTCGGCTGGGCGTTGCGGGCCGGTGTCGGGGCGGCGCTGCCGATGTCCATCCGGGAGTGCCGGATCCACCGGGCGGGGACCGACTGGGGAGCAGCGCGCGTCGTCGTCTCGGCACGACGGACCGACGGGATGTCCGCCGAGTGCCACGCGGCCGTACTGTCCGAGGACGGCACCGTGCTGGCCGAGCTGCTCAGGGTGGAGCTGATCCGCCGGCCCGACCTGACCGAGGGCTGACGCGGATGCGTTCTCCGGAAGCGACTCCTCGGCAGGCGCCGTTCTTCGAACCCGTCGCGATCGTCGGGCGCGGCTGTGTACTGCCCGGTGCGCTCGACCCGGACACCTTCTGGGCCCAGATCGCCGCAGGCCGTTCCGCCCTGTCACCGGTGCCCGACGGACGCTGGCGGGTGCCGCTGGCACGGGTGTCGGGTGCACCTGGTGACACCGATCGGATCTGGACCGACATCGGAGGTTACGTCCACGGCTTCGACGAGGCGTTCGACCCGACCGGGTTCGAGCTGCCCCCGGCCGAGATCGCCCCACTGGACCGGGTGTTCCGCTGGGTCCTGCACGCTGGCCGGCAGGCGTTGGACGAGGCGGGCCGGCCCGATCTCGGCCGCGCGGGGCTGGTCCTGGGCAACCTGGCGTACCCGACCACGGCCATGGCCCGTTACGCCGAGCACGTGTGGCTGTCCGGTTCGGGGCGGCCGGGGCCGAGCGACGACCTCCGCCCCGATCCCCTGAACCGGTTCGGGGCCGGTCTCCCCGCCCATCTGGCCGTTCGCGCGCTCGGCCTCGGCGCCGGCGGTCATGCCCTGGACGCCGCCTGCGCCTCCTCCCTGTACGCGGTGAAAGCCGGCTGCGACCGGCTGCGGGACGGGGACGCCGACCTCGTGCTGGCCGGGGCGGTGGCCGCCGCCGACAGCCTCTACATCCATCAGGGGTTCTGCGCGCTGACCGCGTTGAGCCGGTCGGGCCGTAGCCGTCCCTTCCACCGGGAGGCGGACGGACTGGTGCCCGCCGAGGGCGCGGTACTGTTCGCACTGGCCCGGCTCGATGACGCACTCGCCCAGGGCATGCCGGTCCTGGGCGTGATCCGGGGCATCGGGCTGAGCAACGACGGCGTGGGCGGTGGCCTGCTGGCCCCGGACCGGGCCGGTCAGGAGCGCGCCGTGCGCGCCGCCTACACCTCGGCCGGGATCGCACCGGAGACTGTTTCGCTGGTCGAGTGCCACGCGCCGGGCACCCCGAGCGGGGATGTGACCGAGGCACTGGTGATGCGTGAGGTGTTCGCTGATGCGGTGGACCTGCCGATCGGTTCGGTCAAGTCCAACCTGGGGCACCCGCTCGCGGCGGCCGGCGGTGCCGGTCTGCTGAAGGTTCTCGGTGCGTTGCGTGCCCGGGTGCGGCCGCCGTCCCTGCACGCGGACGCGCCGTTGGACGTGCTCGCCGGAACGCCGTTGCGACTGCTGCGGGAGGCCGAGGAGTGGCGCGGGCGGCGCAGGGCAGCGGTCAGCGCGTTCGGATTCGGCGGTGCCAACGCGCATGTGGTCGTCGATGCCTGGGAGCCCGGTCGGGCCGCATCCACCGCTGCCCTCTCCCCCCGCCCTGTTTCCAGCCGGCCACGGGTGGACCAGCGGGTGGCGATCGTGGCGATCGGTGCACGGGCCGGGTCGGGGGCCGGCTACCGGGACCTGTGTCACGCGGTCCTGGACGGCGTGCCCAGCCTCGGCCCCCGGCGCTCCATCGAGGTCGCGCTGACCGGGCTGCGGTTCCCTCCGGCCGATCTGGCCGAGGCGTTGCCGCAGCAGGTCCTTGCCTTGGAGGCGGCCCGGGAAGCCGCCTCCGCGACCCGGCTGCCGCCCGACCGGACGATGGTCCTGATCGGCATGGGCACGGACCCCGAGGCGGCGCGTCCCGGTGCCCGCTGGCGTGCGCCGGGTTGGGACACCGCCTCCGGCCTGCCCGCTCCGGTGCCGGACTGGCCGGACGCCTTCCGCGCTCCGCTGGTCCCGGAAACCGTGCCGGGCACCATGCCCAACCTGGTGGCCCACCGGATCAACGCCCAACTGGACCTGCGCGGCCCCAGCCATGTGGTCTGCGCGGAGCAGGCGTCCGGCCTGGTCGCCCTGGATCTGGGGGCGCGGGCGCTGCGGGCGGGGGAGGCGGACGCGGTGCTCGCCGGCGCGGTCGACCTGTCCCATGAGCCCGTGCACCTGGCGGCGCTGGGCGCGCTGGGAGATCACCGGCCCGGTGGTGACGTGGCCGTCGTCCTGGTGTTGAAACGCCTGACCGACGCCGAGCAGGACGGCGACCAGGTCATCGCGTTGCTCGACCACGCGACGGACCGGACGGCCCCCGTCGGCCTGCTGGTCGGCGACGCGGACGCCGGAGGCACGGACGGGACCCACCGGATCCGGGACCAGGAGGTCCCGCCCGATCGTGATGGCGACAAGCTCGACAGGGGCCGGGCGGGGAACCAGGAGGACGGGGACGACCGGGACGTGACCGGAGGGGACGGCGAGCCGGCCGGCCTGCCGTCCACGCCCCGCGTCACCGCCCGGTACGACCACAGCGAACTGTTCGGGACGGCCCATGCCGCGCACGGCGCGCTCGCCGTGGCGGTGGCCGCGATCGCGGTCCACCACCAGGCGGTGCCACGGTCGGGTGCGGCCGCGCTGCCCGCCGACGCGCCCCTGACCGCCTGCGCCCGGGTGACGCCCCTGGGCGCCTCCCCGATGTCGGTCCGCCTGCGCCCGGCCGGCCCGCCGCTGCCCTGGTCCTCGATCGCGCCCCGCTCCCACGTGTTCTCCGGCGCCGATCGGGCCGAGGTGCTGGCCGCACTGGCCGACGGACGGGAGTCCGACACCGGTCCCGCCCGCCTGGTGGTGGTGGTCGACCAGGTCTCCGAGACGCTGCGCGAACGGCTGACGGTCGCACGCCACTGGTTGACGTCCGGGGGGCCCCGCCCGGACCAGATCGCCTACCAGGACGCCCCCACGAGCGGGGAGGTGGCTTTCGTCTTCCCCAGCGGCCAGGCGAGCTATCCCGGGTGCGGGGCGGAACTACGACTCGCCCTGCGCGCCCCCCGCACCGAGGAAGCCGCCTGGCCCGTCCCGGTGCTGGAGCCCCGGCACCCCACCGGCACCGACCCGGTCCCGGTCGTGACGCGGATCCGGGACACCACCGAACTCGCAGCCCTGCACGGCGAGATCATCCAGAGCCTGCTGGGGCTGCGGCCGGACGCGGCGATCGGCTTCTCCTCCGGGGAGTCCACCGCACTGATCGTGCTCGGGGCGTGGCCCGACGCGGCCGGCCTGTACCAGGCGGTCTCCGACAGCGACGTTTTCCGGTTCGATCTGTCCGGGGAGTTCCGCGCGGCGCACCGGTTCTGGCGCGGACACGGCCAGGAACGGGGGCGTTGGGCCGAGTACCTGGTGCACGCGACCCCAGCCGACGTGCGCGCCGCCCTGGCAGGCGAACCACTGGCACACCTGCTCGCCGTCGACTCGCCCGACACGTGTGTGATCGGCGGACTGGACGCGGCCTGCCGACGCGTGCTGGACCGGATCGGCCCCGGGCTCCCGATGGCCGACGGGTACCAGATGGTGGCGCACGCCCCCGAGGCGAACCAGGTCGCGGCCGCATTTCGCTCGTTGCACCGCCGGCCGACCAGTCCCACGCCGGGCATCCGCTATTACAGCGCGGCCACCGGCGAGCCGTACCCGGTCGATCCGGACCACGTCGCGGACGCGCTGCTCACCCAGATGACCAGCACGCTCGACTACCCGAAGGTGGTCGAGCGGGCCTGGACGGACGGGGTGCGCGTGCTGATCGAGCACGGCCCGCAGAGCGGGCGTACCCGGTCGATCCGCCGGATCCTGGCGGACCGGGACCACCTGGCGGTGGCGCTCGATGTGCCGGGACGGGGACTGCGGCAGCTGTGCGACGCGGTCGCCGAACTTGTCGCCGCCGGGGTCTGCCCTGATCCCGCGCCGCTGTTCGACCGGCTCACAGCGGCCGCCAGGCTGCCGGCTGATCCGGGGAGGACGATCACCCTGCCGGCGCACCCGCCCGCGATCCGGCTGCCCGGAACAGATCATCCGGAGCAGCGGATGGAACCTGCGCCGGTATCGCCTCCGGCGACGGTACCGACGAAACCGGTCGGCGCGCCGGCCGGTCCCGGTACGGCGGTCCCCTCCGATGCCCAGGGCTCGGCCTCGCCGCGGGCCAGGGCTGTACCCGTCGCACGATCCGCGTCGATCGGCCCGGTGACCGCTGCGGACCATCCGGTGCCGCCCCTTGCCCCTGCGAACCGCCGGGCGCCGGCCGTGGCCGCTGCCGACGATCCGGTGCCGGCACTTGCCGCCGCCCACCACGCCCGTCTCGCCGTCGCCCAGCGGGAGTTCCTGGAACGGCAGGGCCAGGCTCACGCGGCGTTTCTCCGCACCCGGCAGCTGGTGATCGGCGCGGTCACCGCCGTGACGGCCGGCGGTGACCGCGCCCTGTCCCCCGCCCCGGATCCCGCGCACCTGCCGCAGGCCATCGAGCCCGCGCCGGTGGCGATCTTGTCACCGGGCTCTCCGCCCCTGCCGTGGCGACCGGCTGTACCGGAGCGGCCCACGCGGGGACTGTCGCTGCCCCTGGACCGTGCCCGGCTGGAGTACCTGGCGCACGGGCGGATCTCCGACGTCTTCGGTCCCGCCTTCCGCGCGCAGGACCACAAGCGACGGCAGACCCGGTTGCCGCGCCCCCCGATGCTCCTGGTGGACCGGGTCACCCGGCTCGACGCGGAACCCGGCTCGATGTCCACCGGCACGGTTCACACAGAGACCTACGTCGCCCCGGACGCCTGGTACCTGGATCCGGCCGGCCGGATGCCCGCGGGCCTGTTCATCGAGGCCGGCCAGGCCGACCTGCTGCTGATCAGCTGGCTCGGGGTGGACCTGCTCGACCACGGCGACCGGGTCTACCGGCTGCTGGGCTGCGAGGTGACGTACCACGGACCGCGGCCGGCCGTCGGGGAGACGTTGCGGTACGAGATCCACGTCGAGGGCCATGCCGAGCACGACGGCGTGCGGCTGTTCTTCTTCCGCAGCGACTGCTATGTCGGTGAGGAGCTGCGGCTGTCGGTACGCCAGGGCCAGGCCGGTTACTTCACCGACGCGGAACTCGCCGGTTCGCAAGGAGTGCGCTGGAGCCCGGAACCATCACCGGCAGGGGCGGTCGACCCGCCCGCTGTTCCTCCGGCCGCCACCGCTTTCGGTCCCGACGCCGTACGCGCCTTCGCCGAGGGCCGACCGGCGGACTGTTTCGGCCCCGGCTGGGATGTGTCGCGCGCCCATGTGCGTACCCCGACTCCCGGGGAGGGCCGGCTGTGGCTGCTGGACGAGGTGAGCGAACTCGACCCCGCCGGGGGCCCCTGGGGTCGTGGCTACCTGCGTGCGGAGAGCGAGGTCCGGCCTGACGACTGGTTCTTCGACGGCCACTTCCACAACGATCCGTGCATGCCTGGCACGCTCATGTTCGAGGGCTGCGTGCAGGCGATGGCGTTCTATCTGGCCGCGCTGGGCTTCACACTTGACCGGGACGGCTGGCGGTTCGAGCCGGTGTCCGACGAGTCCTACCGGATGCGCTGCCGGGGACAGGTCACCCCCCAGAGCCGTCGGGTCCGCTACGAGGTGTTCGTCAGCGGACTGTCCTCCCACCCCCGGCCCACGCTCCGTGCCGACCTGCTCTGCACGGTGGACGGCCTGCCCGCTTTCCACGCCTCCGGGGTGGGGCTGGCACTGGTCCCGGACTGGCCCCTGGAGTACTGGCGGTGGCTGGGGCCGCCCGCCGTTCAGACCAGTGGGGCACCGGTGCCGCTGCCGGTGCTCGGTGGCCTGCGCGGTCTGTACCCCGACCCGGCGGCGGCCACTCTCGCCGGACGGAGCGCGGACTTCCCGCTGATGCTGGCCGCAGCCTGGGGCCGGCCCAGCGCGTTCGGCACCCGTGGAACCCGGTTCGACGGCGGCAAGCGTTGCGCTCGACTGCCGGGCCCGCCCTACCTGTTCGTCACCCGCATCGTCGACGCCGGCCTCGAACCGGACCGGCCGCGCCCGGGTTCCTGGCTGGTCGCCGAGTACGACGTACCGGAACAGGCCTGGTACTTCGAGGAGAACGGCACCCGGGTGATGCCGTTCGCGGTGCTCAACGAGGTGGTCCTGCAACCGTGCGGGATGGCCGCGAGCCTGCTCGTGCCGCAACCACCGGACGCCCCCGAGCTGCTCTTCCGCAACCTGCAGGGGAACGGCACCGTCCTGCGGGACATCCCGGCCGGGACCCGCGCCTTGCGCACCAGGGTCGAGCTGGGGGACCTCTCGCAGTTCGCCGGCGTCACCCTCGTCCCGTTCGAGGTCTCCTGCGAGGCGGTCGACGAGACCGGCGCCCTGCTGCCGGTCATGGAACTGTCCACGCAGTTCGGGTACTTCCCGGTGGCCTCGTTCGCCCGGCAGCCCGGATTGCTCCCCACCGCCACCGAACGCGCCCGGCTGGCCGAACCCTGCGACCGGGTGGTGGAGCTGCGACATCGTCAAGAACGCTACGGCTCCGGCTCCCTGCGGCTGCCCGGACCGATGCTGCTGATGCTGGACCGGGTCACCGGGTACTGGCCCGATGCCGGACGGGCGGGACTCGGCCGGCTGCGCGCCGAGCGCAAGGTCGACGCCGGTGACTGGTACTTCCGCGCCCACTTCTTCACCGACCCGGTGCAACCCGGATCCCTCGGCCTCGAAGGTGTGGTTCAGCTGCTCCAGTGGTACCTCCTCGAACGCGACGCCGGCACCGAGCTGACCGCCCCACGCTTCGAGTCCGTGGCCGTCGGTCACGAGGTGCGCTGGCTCTACCGGGGCCAGGTGGTGCCGAGCGACGGCGTGGTCACGTTCGAGGCCGAGATCACCGAGTACGGGACCGACGCGCGCGGCCGATACGTACGTGCCGAGGCCTGGCTGTGGATCGACGGACGTCGCATCTACCACCTGCCCCGTATCGGGGTCCGGGTGGTCGACGGCCATCCGGCCGTGCGGGAGCTGGAGCTGGACCCGGCAGTGGACACCTGGCTGGACGACCACCGGCCCAACTTCGTGGTTCCCGCGGTTCCCCTGATGACCACGGTGGATCAACTCGCCACCGCCACGGCCAGGCTGACCGGTCAACCGGTCGTCGGCCTGCGCGAGGTTCAGCTGCACCGCTGGCTTCCCCTGCCCGGCCCCGCGCGGATCCGTACCGACGCCGAACCGGCGGCCGGGGAAGGGACCGCGGTTCGTCTCTCCGTCTGGCGGGAGGCCGGTGAGCTGTCCCGGTACGAGGTGGTCGGCGAGGCCACCGTACTGACCGGAACCGTGCCGGGGCCTCCCCCGGCCCTGTTTCCTCCGCTCCTCGACGGCCGGCCGCAGCCGGACCCGTACGAGGCCGCGGAGCTGTTCCACGGCCCGGCGCTGCAGTACCTGACCTCACTGACCGTGGGCTCCACCGGCTCCAGCGCGGTGCTCGACGCCGGACGGGGCACCACGCCGTTCGGCCAGCTGGGGCAGGGGCTGCTCGACGGTTTCCTGCACGCCATCCCGTCCCAGTCGCTCTGGCGGTGGATTCCTGGCCTGTCCCAGGACCTGGTCGGCTACCCCCACCGGTTGCCCTGGCTGGACCTGTACGAGCCGCTGCCGACCAGCGGTGAGCTGCGGGTCGAGGCCCGGTTCACCGGCTTCGACCAGGGGCACCACCTGCTGCCGGTGATCGACGTCCAGGCCCAGATCGGCACCCGGGTCGTGGCGCGCCTGAGGCTGGTGGAGATCCTGGTGCGCCTGCCGGGGATCGAACGAGTGCCGCTGCGGGACCGCAGGGCCTTCGCGACGGGCCTCCGGTATGTCCCCACCGCCAGTCTGTCCAGCACCCGGGACGGGATCACCACACTCGCCGTCGACACGGTCCGCCGGTTCGACACCCTGCCGGGCACCACCTCACGGATCTACCGGCTTCCGGCCGGTCTTCCGCTACTCGAACGCAGCACGCGCATCGCCGTCAAGGAGCACGTGTCCGGCCTGGCCAGGGCCCATCCCGGACAGATCGAGGTGGCAGCCGACCTGCGCTCGGCCTGGGTGGCCGGTGCCCCCGGCACGGTCTGGCCGGTGCGGGTCGAACACGAAGCGGACGTGGTGGTGGTGCGTTGCCCTCTCCCCGACTGAGATGCCTGGCCCGGGGTCCGGGTACGGTGCTGGCTCTCGCCAAGTGGACCGGCCGTAAGTACTTCTGGGGGGCGCTGTCACATTATTGGGTGCGTGGGTCTCTGGCGGCGCGTCGGGGCGTGGGAGGGGCCGGGTTCCGGGCCGGTGCTCAGGCCTCGGCGGGCTGGCCGGCGGCGCGGGTGGTCTGGTCCCAGACGGCGAAGCGAATGGTCATCTCGGCGCGGTAGCCGGGGCGGTCATCAGGTGGCGGCGGGGCCGGAAGTGGGGTGAGGTGCCACTGAATGCGGCCAGGAACCGCTGGGTTCCGCCGACGCTGCGGAAGCCTTTCATGGCGCGTTCGCGCTGCCGGGTGGGCTGGTGGCTGTTCTCGGCCCGGTTGTTCAGGCCCTTGTACGAGCGGTGCTCGACGAAAGGGCATGACCTGGCGGTGGGTCGCTCGGCAGGAGCGCAGCTTGTCGGTGACGATCACCCGGGGCACCGTGCGGGTCGTCTTCGGCAGGCGGCGGAAGAAGCGCCGGGCCGCAGCCTTGTCCCGCCGGTTCTGCACGAGGATGTCCAGGACGGCGTCGTCGGCGTCGACGGCCCGCCACAGGTACTCCGACTCACCGTTGATCCTCACGAAGACCTCGTCCAGGTGCCTGTGCCGCTCGGAAAGTCACCGCTGCTGGTCAAGCCGCATAGGCGTTCCTCGAGGACGGCACCCGGCGCCTGCACCTGACCGGCGTCACCGCCCACCCGGCCGGCCAGTGGGCGGTGCAGCAGGCACGCACCTTCGCCGCTGACTTCGGCACACCGACGGGTCCCCGCGTTTCATGCTGCGCGACCGCGACACCACGTACACCGAGGTCTTCGACGCCGTCTTCCAGTCACAGGACGTGGACGTGCCGCTCGGCGCGCCCCGGACGCCGCGCATGAACGCCCACTGCGAGCGCGTGACCGGCACGATCCGCCGGGAAGCCCCGGACCACGTGCTGACCGTGAACGAGGCCCATGCGCGTCACGCCCTCGGCCGGCACCAAGACCACTACAACGGGCACCGGCCTCACCAGGCCCGGGACCAACTCCCGCCCGACGTGAGCGAGAAACCCGCCGCCGAACGCCAGCACGGCCACCCCGGCAAACTCCCACGCACCCGCACCCGCATCCTCGGCGGAGCGATCAACGAGTACCGATATGCGGCTTGACCAGCAGCGATGACTTTCCAAGCGGCACACGCTCCCGACGCCTTTCCGACCTCGACATCGAAGGGCAGGCGGCAGACCATCTCACGAGACAACCTGCCACCAGGCCACCGACAGCCGGGAAAGGTGCCAGGGCCTTCCAAGCCGTGGAGGACGCCGAACAGCGAAAACCCCGCCCCCTGCCTACTGCAGGGACGGGGTTTCGCATATCGAGCGCCGGGCAGGCCTTGCACCTGCATCTCCCCGCAGGAAGCGGGGCATCTTTCCTTAGACGACCAACGCACAGACAACAGCCGCCGAGGCGTACTGCCCATCTTCATGATCGATTTTAACAGACGCAGCACCCCCGCGTCGGCGGGGAGAGCCGGCCCTCGCTCTCAGCGCCGACGGAGTTCCTCGGACCAGTTCCAGAGCCGGTCCTTAAGGATCAGGTGGTCGCCGCGGGCCACGGTCTGCGGCAGCTGAGCGCACACGGTGGCTTCGGCAGCAAGACCGACCCAGCTGCCCCGTACCCCGAAAGGTTCGAGGTGCACGCTGCCGTTCCCCAGCTCGATGTCCTGGCTGCGTCCTCGGTGTTCGTCACGCACGGCGGCATGGGCAGCGTCATGGAGGCGGTCGCCCTCGGGGTTCCCCCGGTGGTGGTTCCGCAGATGGCCGAGCAGCGGGTCAACGCCGAGCGGGTGCAGGCCCTGGGCCTGGGTGTGTACCTGCCACGGGAGGAGGCGACTGGCGAAGCCCTGCGGGATGCGGTGCGCACGGTGAGAAACAACCCGCGGGCATGTGCTGCACTGGCGACGCTGGACCAGGACATCAGCCAGGCGGGCGGGAGCTCGGCAGCTGCGGACATCGTGGAGAAAGTCCTGGCCAATCGGCCGATGACGCTCTGACCCGATGCACGCCGCCAGCGACTTCCGCCGCAACAGCTCGGTCTCCGGTCGGCGCGCAGTTACATCTGAGCAGCACCCCGCCCCACTTGTCTGATGTGCCGTCACTGGAATTGTTCCACCGACACCAACCCGGCACCCGTACGAGCCGGGCTCGGCCTTCCGTTCCGTCGGGGGGCCGAGCCCGTGCCGCGTGCCGGCAGGCTCAAGCCCTTGCTGCGGCTGAGCTGTCCGACGTGTTGAGGAGTCAGTCGATCGCGTAGGCGACTGTCGGGCCGTACTGGTAGCTGTTGAAGGTGCCACTCGTGGCACCGACTCGGAAGGAGATGCTGTCGCCCGGGTAGTCGCGGGTACTCCAGAAAGAGATTTCTTTGGGAGTGTCGTCGCACCGCGCTTCGAACTCGAACCTGTGGCTCTCGCGGCTGGCCCACACCTGGAGCTTGACGTACTGAGTGGTCAGTGTGTTGTCCGGGCAGTACGCATCGAGCGTGCCCTTCACGCCGAACGTCCTCCTCGGATCCAGGTTCGGTGCCGCCACAGGCTGGACGCTCCCGTTGAAGCGCACGTCGTACTGGGTGTATCCCAGGGCGTCCTGGTCGATGTAAGCAACGTGTACTTCGCGGACCGCCGCATGGGCTGCGGGCGCTGACAGAACCTGCGGCAGGACGAGAGCCCCGAGAGCTGCCGAAACTCCCGCCACCTTGCGCATAAGACGGCACAAGCGAGGTCGCGCAGCCGCCGCGTCTGCGGTCGGCAGGCCCGCGTGGTGAGCCACCGTGCTACTGAACATGCTGCTCCTCGATGATGTCGGGCGGCATCGCCCTGGACGTTTCACATCACGCAGTATGCGGATACATCAAGGCATTTCACCGTTGAGTCCTGCTACATCACTCGTTAGTGGTACGCGGGTCTTCCTGGCTGGCGAGTACCGCGACGGCGTCAGCTTCGGCTGGGTGTGCAGAAGCTGTTCGAGGACGTGGTGCGGGGCGACGAGGACCGCTCCCATGACGCGGAGCGGGCGTGGCATCGTGGACGCCAGGCCGAGTGCGGTGTGGTGGAACCAGGTGGAACCGAGCTTGGTGCGTTCGGCGTTGGTGGCGCCGGCGTGGACCAGGTCGTAGGTCGTGCCGCCCGCAGTGATGCCGGAGAGCTGGCTGTGGTCGGTCCAAGTCTCTCCCGTACGGGGGGTGTTGTCGGCTGCGGCGGTTTCGTTGCCGAGCTTGTCGTAGGACCAGCCGGTGGTGGAACCGTCATGCGCGACACCACACCGCTCGCCCCGGTGACCCCGCACGCGGCCATCAGTGCCTTCAGCTACCTCCGGGCTGTCCAGGCCGACGACACCGGTGCCGCCCACGAGTTCGCCGGCACCGAGCCGCGGATGCCTGAACTGCTCGCCGACGTCACCACCCGGATCGTCGTCCCGGTCACCACGCTGCCCGGCCCCGGGACCGGCGAGCCGTGCGAGGACATCTTCGCCCTGGAGGCCCTCGGGCGCGTCTTCGTGACCTCGCTGCGGATCTGGGCGCAGACCTGGCCGGACACGGCGGAGGGCATCGCCCTCCGCCGCCATCGACTTTACGCAGCAGTTCCTCACCAAGGACCACGAGGACGTCGCCGACACCCTGCGCCAACTGGAAGCCGTCGGCGTGGGCCAGCCCCTCGATACGCACCTCGCACTGATCGGTGCGCACCCGGTGTGCCTCGGCACACCGGTCCAAGCCTCCACCGGCTGCCTGATCGAGCCCGGGATTCGTGGTCATAGGACGCAAACTCGCCTCGCGGGGGCAAGAGCCGCGAACCTGCCCGTAAGAATGGGCCAAGCCATACCCGCGTCGACATTCTGAGCCTTACGCCCCGACAGGTCGGCTCCGGCTGTCGGGCAACTGACCGGGGCCTCGGCGCTGGTGCACATACCGGCCGAGGAGATGAGCGGCAGGCAGGTCAGGAGATCGGCCGCGTGGATGTGTTGCCCGCTGCCTCGGGGGGACGCAGTGGTCTTGTCCGTACCGACCGTGATGCCTGGCGAGCGCACAGAGCAGAGCCACAGCATTACCCACTGAAGCCACCTCCTTGGACATCCGGCGCCTCCGGCTTGATGCATCAGACTCCCCCCCTGAATATCATGCAGTCATGTTGTACAGTCTAGCTGTAGGATTCGACGGTTCCGGGAAAGGACCTCCCATGCGATTCACCAAGTACGCCCATGCCTGCGTCGCCCTGGAAAAGGACAGCACCCGTCTCGTCATCGACCCCGGCACCTTCACACCCGAAGCGGCCGAGGCCGCATCCCGGGCCCACGCCGTGCTGATCACCCACGAGCACTTCGATCACTTCGACAAGGAGGTCGTGTCCTCAGCCCTGCAGGCCCAGCCCGACCTGCATGTCTATGCCCCGGCCGCGGTCGTGGACACGCTAGGCTGCCACGGCGGCCGCGTCCGGGCCGTTACAGCCGGTGACACCTTCGCCTTCGGTTCATTCACTATCACCGTGCACGGCCATCGGCACGCGCTGATCCACGGGGACATCCCGTGCCCCGACAACGTCGGCTACCTCGTCGACGACGGGATTCTCTACCACCCGGGTGATGCCTACTTCGTGCCCGACGCCTCGGTGCACACACTCCTGCTGCCGACGAGCGGGCCCTGGACCAAGCTCGGCGAAGCCGCCGACTACGTGCGCGCCGTCAAGCCCAAGCAGATCATCCAGATCCACGAACTCATGCTCAGCGACCTCGGCCAGCAGTCCACCGCCACCCTCCTCGGCGAGAACGGCCTGACCGGCACCCCCGTCACCCGCCTGACCCCCGGCACCACGATCCAGCTGTGAAACCCGGACACCCAAGGAACAGCCGTGCGCTTCGCCACCCTCCGCATCGACGACACTCTCACCGCGGCCCGCATTGAAGGTGACCGCGCTGTCCTCGTCGACGCCTCTCACGCCGTCGACGCCTACCTGCGCCGCGAGCACCTGATGGAAACCGGAGAGGTCGACGCGCGGACCGCTCACTATGCCCGCGTCTCCCCCTCCCCGGCGCACATCCTGTGCATCGGTCTGAACTACCGCAGCCACATCCAGCAGCTGGAACGCCCCACCCCCGCCTACCCGACGTTCTTCGCCAAGTTCCCCTCCACACTCACCGGCCCTCTCGACGACATCACACTGCCGCGCATCAGCGACCACATCGACGGCGAAGCGGAACTGGCCGTCATCGTCGGACGACGCCTGAGCCGCGTCGGCGTGAACGAGGCGAACGAGGCCATCGCCGGCTACACCGTGGCCAACGACATGTCCTTGCGGGACTGGCAGCACCGCACCACCGAAGCGCTCCAGGGCAAGGTTTTCGACCGCTCGACACCGCTCGGCCCCGTACTGGTCACACCCGACGAACTCGACAACGCCCGCGGCCTGACCGTCACCTTCACCGTCGATGGCGTCGAATGGCAGCGCGGATCCACCAGCGATCTGCTGTTCACCCCTGCCGAACTGCTGGCCTACTGCAGCACCTTCCTCACTCTGGAACCCGGCGACGTCATCCTCACCGGCACCCCTGGCCGGACGTCCGCAGCCGAGACCACCCTCTCCCCCGGCCGGACACTGGTCACAGCAGTGGAAGGCATCGGAGCGGCAGTCAATCCCACCAGCGCCGATCCCCTGCCCGACACCCGCGTCCTGCAGCAGGAGTGCGGACCGCGATGACCTCACATACACATCGAGCACCCCCCTGTTCAACACACGCAGGGCCGAGACGAACCGCGCCTCGCCAGTCCCGACACGCTCGGCCTGTGGGCGTTCGCCCTGGGAACCTCCGTGGGCAATCTCCCCGACACGGGAGGGGTCGCACGAGCAGGTCTCGCCACATGTGTCGCCGTCTTCCTGGGCGGCGGAGCTCAACTCCTCGCGGGGCTACAGGAGTACCGAACCCGCAGCGTCTTCGGGGCAACCTCGTTCACCGTCTTCGGCCTGTTCTGGATCACCATCGGCGTGACCGGCTGGCTGACCGGCACGCACCTGCTCCCCCACACACCACCGACCACGTCACCCTCGGCTGCTACCTCGCTTGCTGGACGGTGTTCGCCTTCATCCTCTTCGGCGCCACCCCCGCCCTGAACCGTGCGCTCGAGATCACAGTGAGCCTGTCCGGCGTCGGCCTGCCGGCCAAGACCATCGGCGCCTTCGGCAACTCGCCGTCTTCACCCGCGTCGGCGCCTGGCTCCTCATCGCTTGCGCGACCGCCGCGGCGTACACGCGACAGCACAGTTCCGGAACACCGCCTATCAGCGCAACGTGCTGCCTCTCGGTGACCTCACTCGATCACCCGCCGCAGTCACGACCACCCCCTCCCCCTCATGCCGACCCGCCAGCCGAAGCAACACGACAGCAGCCCGCCGGAGGAAGCGTTCAGTCACCAACGCCTGCCCAAGCGGCGAAACACCCAAGCCCTTGACGGGGCTGAGGCGAACCCTCAGCGAAGTACAGTTCACTTGTACATGTTGATTGCGCGATCCGCATAGGATGCACCCATGAACGAGGAGGACACACTCGCAGAAGATCTGCGCCAGGTGATCGGAGAACTGGTCCGCACCGTACGAACCGTGGACACCATGCCCTCCGGCGAAGCCGCCATCCTCGGCCACCTCGACCGCACAGGTCCGCACACCACGGCCGAACTGGCAAACCGCCGGGGAGTGACCCACCAGTCGTCAGCCAAAACCGTCAAGGACCTGCGCGCCAGCGGCCTCGTCCGCACCGAACCCCACCCCACCGATGGACGCAAACTCCTGGTCCACATCACCGAAACCGGACGAGCCCGCCTCCGTACCGAACGAGCACACCGTTCCGATCGTCTCAACACCGCCATCAGCGAGACACTCAGCCCAACAGAACAGCAGCAACTACGCGACTGTGTCCGCCTGCTGGCCCGTCTGACAGCCCACCTACGGACCTGATCAGCGACAACCGATCCCAGCAGCCTGTGACTCAGCACCTCGAGGCTCCCCACGGCCCCGGTCGGTTCCCGGTGACGTCACATCGAACGACACAACCGACGGGCCGTGTGCCGGTCACACAGCGAGCCAGCCGGGGATCACGAGAAGTCACCGTGCGAACGCTCGTTCAGCGCAGCAGGCCTGCCGAACCACTTCACCGGACAGGAGACAGCCATGGACTCCCGCATCACCCAACCAGCACATGACGGCACGGCCCATCCGGCCGGCCCGCCCTTCTCGCCTCTGCGACTGGGCACCTGGCCCACCCCTTTGGAACCGGCTCCCCGGCTCGCCACGGCCCTGGGGCTGCGTCCGGAGGATCTGTGGATCAAACGCGATGACCTCACCGGACTCGCGGGAGGCGGCAACAAGATCCGCAAGCTGGAGTGGACCGTCGCAAAAGCGCTGGCCGAACACGGGGACACCCTTGTCACCACTGGCGCAGCCCAGAGCAATCATGCCCGCCTGACCGCGGCAGCCGGAGCCCGCCTCGGCCTGGACGTGGTGCTCGTCCTCCAAGGGGAACCGCCGGCCGCAGCCGCCGGCAACCTCCTGCTCGACAGCCTCCTCGGCGCCCGCCTGGTCTGGGCCGGCGACGCGGACGGCGAGGCTCTCGATGCGGCGGCCCGCGAGACCGCCAAGGACCTGCGCAAAGCGGGCGCGACCCCCGCCCTCATTCCCTTCGGCGGCTCCAGCGCCCTCGGCGCGCGAGGTTACCTGGATGCCGGCAGCGAGCTGCTCGAGCAGTGCCCTGACGTCCAGCACATCGTCGTAGCTCTCGGCTCGGGCGGCACCATGGCCGGACTGGTCGCCGCTGCCGGAGCCCGACGGGTCCTCGGAGTGGACACCGGTGCCCGCCGCGACGCGAAAGCAGCCGTCCACGAGTACGCAGCAGCGCTCACGCACGCTCCTGTCGCGGCGGAGGAACTGCGGGTGCGGACCGACCAAATCGGCGCGGGCTACGGAACACTCACTCCGGCGACAGCCGAGGCCCTGTCGCTGGCCGCCCGGTGCGAAGGCGTGGTCCTGGACCCCGTCTACACCGGCCGGGCCCTCGCCGGACTGCGTGCCGCCGTCCGTGACGGGGACATCCGCCCCGGTGAGACGACGGTCCTGGTGCACACCGGCGGGCTCCCCGGCTTCTTCGGCCACTCAGAGATTCCGGCCGTGCTCGGCTGACGCACCGTGGCCGCCGCACCACCAGCAGGCGGTCCAGGCCGACGCGGGAGCCGGGAGACGCTCATCGAGGTGAGTACAGCGTGGCTGTGGCCGTGTGACGCAAGAAGTCCTCAGCGCGGTCCCAGGACCAGCCGCTGTCGACCACGAGGGTGCGCCAGCCGGACGGGCCGAACCAGAACCACAGAGCGTCTGCCGTCTCCTGCGGTGCGCACAGCGGCGGGCCACTCAGTGAGTGCAGGTGGTGCGCGACCGTGACCAGCGCCTCCCGGTACGCCGCGGTGGCGCGCTGCCACAGCGCTTCACCGTTCTCATGCACCGGCAACGCCTTGTGGATCGCCTCGTGCACACGGAAATGCTCCTCGTTGCCGGCTCTGGTGCCGCGCGCCAGTGCCTCCAGAACGACCTCGGGCCGGTCCAGGGCGAGGAGTTGCCGTACGGCCTGCTCGTGGCCGGACGCAGCCACGCCCTGGTCCACGATCCGGTCCAGGATGTCGCTCTTGCTGCCGACGCTCGCGAACACCGTCTTGGAAGAGACACCGGCTGCGGAAGCGATGTCCGCGACGGTCACCAGTCCGTAGCCGCGAGCAGCGAACAGCTCGGTCGCTCGCTGGAGGATCTGCTCCCGCGTTCGCGCGGCGGCCTGCGCGCGCAGAGGGGAGACGTAGGAGCGCTTCGGGGGCACCGCCCCATCCTATACATTTCCTTGGCACACTATTGATTAGGTCACCTGTTACCTTAATTGAGGGACCGGACCACACGGCCCCCATCGGACGAGAGGCATCACCGATCATGGCAATGGCCAGCACCGAACTCGCACACGGACTGTTCAGCGTTCTGGAGACCGGAGACGCGAAGCTGGCCGCTGAGGTGGTCGCCGCCGACTTCCGCAACCGGGAGGCAGCCGTGGCGCCCTCCACCTGCTCCCTACCGGGCCCTGCCGGCGTACTCGCCTCCGGAGCCTGGATGCGCGCCGCCTTCGGCGAGCTGCGCTTCCCGATCACGGACATCACCGGCGGCGACGGACAGGTCTGGGTCCGCCTGCGCATGCAAGGGCGCCACACGGGCCCCTTCGTGCGCTTCCGCGACGGCTCACCGGACCAGGCCGTCCCCGCCACCGGACGACAGATCGACTTCGAGCAGATCCACATCCTCGCCCTGCGCGACGGCAAGGTGATCACCCACCAGGCAGTGCGCGACGACATCACCATGCTCGGGCAACTCGGCGTCTTCCCGCCCGCTCCGGCAACCGCTCTGCGCATGATCGCCTGGAAGCTCACCGGGAAGGCCGCACGCGCCGCCGCCGACGTCACCGCACAGGCAGAGGAAGCCGCCCTCACGGCATCGAGCCACTGAGCCACAGCTTCGGCTCGCCCCACACCCGCGAGGGTGAAAGGTGCACGCCCAGCGCAACGGCTCTTCCCGCGGACCTGGACGCCCCAAGCGGCCGAGAGGTCTCTCACCGGGACGGGGTCCGAAGTCGTAAGCAGCGGTGCAGCCCGAATCGGCAGCAGGTCTGAAGTGCCTGATGAAGCAGCGCCAAACTTCCACAGCGACGGCATTCAAACGCTGTCACCACTCGCACGGCGTGTCCGAATCTGTGGGAGACCCGTCCGATCGGACGCTTCGCGGGGAGGCACCGGTAAGGAACCGTGGAGGTGAGTCGGAAGTAACCGACGTTGAGACCTTCAAGGAGTCACAGTGCCCGAAACGATCGCCGGGATCACGGTCCCGGACACCGCCCTCGCCCGCGAGGCCAACCAACTCGTGCGCCAGTCAGCTGACGACACGCTCTTCCATCACTCTCACCGAGTCTTCCTGTGGGGGATGCTCAAGAGCGCTGCCCGAGGACTCCAGGTGGATCCCGAGCTCGCCTACGTGGGAGGCCTCTTCCACGATCTCGGGCTGACGGCGGCCTACCGCACGAAGGACCACCGCTTCGAGCTCGACGGCGCCGAGGCCGCGTACGCCTTCCTCCGTGACCACGGCAAAAGCGAGGAGGAGGCCCGCAACGTCTGGTTGGCCATCGCATTGCACACCACGCCTGAGGTCCCCCTCCACTTGGCACCCGAAGTTGCCGTCGTGACGCTCGGTGTCGAGACCGACGTCCTGGGGCTGACACTCGAGGAGCTCGACCCCGAACACCGTGCCGAGGTCGTGGCCGCCCACCCCCGACCGGATTTCAAGAACCGCATTCTCAAGGCCTTCTACGACGGCATGGCCGACCGGCCCGACACCACCTTCGGCACCATGAACGACGACGTCCTCGCGCACTTCGACCCAGACTTCCAGCGCCAGGACTTCGTCCAGATCATCCGGGCGAACGCCTGGCCCGAATGAGCTGACCCGCGATACCTACGTCCTGGGTGCACAGCGATCGGACAGCACGGGTCGGCCCGTCCGCCACAGGCTGCGCCGGCCCGGCAGCTGCAGTGCCGCACCGCCGACCGAGCCGGCCCGCAAGGCGAGGGACTCTGCGCTCTCGGACGCGTCAGAGCTACTCAGGGAAAGGAGCCCCCACAGCATGACCGTCCACCGTGTGGCCTTCCTCGTGTTCGACGGCCTGAAGCTGCTCGACGTCTCAGGCCCCGCTGAAGTGTTCGCCGAGGCCAACCGCCTCGGCGCACGCTACGCGCTGCATTACGCGTCGCCGTCCGGCGACCCGGTAGTCACATCGATCGGCACGCGCCTGTCCGTGCACTCGGCCGCAGCAGACCTCCGAGACATCGAGACACTGGTCGTTCCGGGCGGTGACCTCCTCGTCACTGAGCCGATCCCACCTGCCCTGACGGGCGCCGTCCGGCAACTACATCCTCACGCCCACAGGCTGGTGTCCATCTGCACCGGCTCATTCGTCCTCGCTGCCGCAGGCCTGCTGTCAGGACACCGTGCGACCACACACTGGCGCCACGCCCAGCTGCTCGCCCGGGCCTACCCCGATGTCAACGTCGAGCCGAATTCCCTCTTCGTCGAAGATCATGGCATCTTCACCTCCGCAGGAGTAACAGCGGGTATCGACCTTGCGCTGTCCCTGGTCGAGCGTGACCACGGTGCCGATCTCGCCCGCGACATCGCCCGGAGCCTGGTCATGTTCATGCAGCGGCCGGGAGGGCAGTCTCAGTTCTCCGCACCGCTGACCCTGAACGCGCCTCGCACGCCCGCGCTCAGGGCAGTCACCGAACTCGTCTCGGCACAGCCCGCACTCGAGCACAGCACGGATTCGCTGGCCGTTCTCGTCGGCGTCAGTCCCAGACATCTCACCCGACTGTTCAACGCTGAACTCGGCATTACACCGTCGAAATTCGTCGAACGCATACGGATGGAACACGCCAAAGCACTGCTCGACGCCGGTCACAACGTGGCCCAGAGCGCCCGCGCCGCCGGCTTCGGCAGCCCAGAAACACTGCGGCGCATCTTCGTAGCCCGGCTCGGCATCTCACCCGGCCAATACCGAGCCCGGTTCGCCACAACACACTCAGATGCAGACGCCCACCACCCGCAAGCCACCTCCAAGAACTCCTCCTGATTCTCGAAGCATGATGTCGCCAGTGCTGGTCTGAGCAACCTCTTGCTGCCCTACGTCCGCGCCCTCAACCCGGGCGGGACGGTCGAGCTGCCAGCTCCATCGTGGCCGAACGGGCCTTCGCGACTCCAGATGACCTGATCGCACCGACAGACGCGGCCTACGCAGCTCCGGTAGCGACACGATGCCTCACCGGCACCGGCCTGTCCGCACCCTCGTGATCTAAGAGGTCGTTTTCTCCCGTTGTTTCATCCCGGGATCTGTGGTTGGTGCGGCTTTGCGGGGTCGTGCCAGGAGATGGTGTTCTCGTTGGTGAGGCGGCGGGCCATGAGGTCGGTCATGGCGAGGTGGATCATGGCTTCGGAGCGGTCCGGGAGGGCTTCGTAGTCGCGGGCCAGGCGGCGGTGGAGCATCAGCCGGCCATAGGTCCGCTCGGCCGTCCAGCGTTTCGGGATCGGGGTGAATCCTCCGGTGCCGGGCGTGCGTTGGACGATTTCCATGTCGGCGCCGAGGGTGGCTGCGTGTTCGACGAGGTGTGGGCGGTGGCCGCCGTCGACCCAGGTCTTGCGGACGGTGGGATGCTCCGCGGCGATGTGTTCGACGAGGGCCTGGCCGGCGTCGCAGTCCTGCACGCTCGCCGCGGTGACCAGCACCGCCGGCAGCAGACCGAAGGTGTCGGTGACGGTACTTCGCTTTCTGCCCACGATCTTCTTCCCGGCGTCGAGGCCCTGCCCGGCGGCCAGGACGCCGGTGGAGGTCTTCACGCTCTGCGCGTCGATGACGAGGGCGGGCAGCCTGACTCATCCGACGGCGGGTGTAACTGGACAGGGCCTCCAGATAGCGGCTGGAGCCCTCCGCGTACAGCACGCCGAGGGCCAGGGAGGACTTGCCCGATCCGGAGACGCCCCCGATCGACACCAGCTGGTTCAGGGGCAGCGAGGCGTCGATGTTCTTGAGGTTGTGCACACGCGCACCGCGCACCTCGATCGTCTCGGGTGCCGTGGGGCGGGAGCGGTTCATGAGGTTGCATCCTTGTCAGCGAGACCAGCGAAGCGCAGGCGAGCCGCGCGGTGACAGAGGGCGCCAGGGGCGCCGGGTCAGCGATGGGGAGACGGAGTGCCGGTCACGCCTCGTCATCCGGAACCTGGCCCTCAAGGCCGACCAGTACGGCCTCGACCTGGGAGCGGACGACTTCGGCAGTGAGCGGTACCTTCTCGACCCCGTCCTGCAGCAGCCACCCGTCGATCAGGGCGACCATGGTCCGAGCGGACTGCGGTGACATGTTCACCGCCAGGGCTTCACGCCACCGGTCGTGCCACTCACTGGCGAGGGCGGCGACATCCGGATGGGTATGTCCGTAGACGACCATCTCGTAGCTCAGCTGCTGATAGAACGAGCTGACGCGGTTCTCGCCGGCGACGATCGACGTGATCCGGTCGATGAGCTGTGTTCTCGTCATCGGCTGCGACAGCTCGGCCAGCGGCACGACCCTCACCGTCGACAGGTGGCGGAACATCTCCACGACCAGCTTCTCCGCCGTGGGGAAGTAGTACGTCACCGAACCCAGCGGCACACCGGCCCGGACCGCCACACGCCGGTGATTCACCCGATGCGCCCCCTCCTCCGCGGCCACCTCAAGCGCCGCATCCAAGATTCGCAGGGGCCGCCCAGGATCGTTGGGCACCCGACGAGTACTCACTGCCACCACCCCCTTCACTGCGTACTCTTGTACGCACTTGTGTATGCAAGAGTACGCAGTGGGTATCTCCGTTGGGCGGACCGGCCGCATGTCCGGTGGGGACGGAGCGTGCGGGCCTCCGCCAGGGCACGCGTTCGGGCCGAGGACCTGCGGCTCACACGTCGGGGAGCTCGGACTTCGTCGCGCGCGATGCGACGGCCTCGTGGCGAGCCGGGCGACGGTCCAGCCGGCCCGATAGCACCGCAAAGTCCAGGCCGACCAGCGCCAGCAGCACGCCGACCCAACTCGGTGCCACCCTCCCGAACCCGGCCGCGATCACCGCGCCGCCGAGGTAGGCGCCCAGCGAGTTGGCGATGTTGAAACGGCCGGGCCCGCCCGCTGATCCGGCGGGCCGCGCCGGATCAGCGGGATGACAGCCCTGTGGCTCCTCCGTCCTACCGGGCGAACCGTACGGGCAGGCTGCGCGGACCGTGGATCATCATTCCCGGGCGCCAGGTGATCGCCGCCGGGTGGACGTCCAGGGCCAGGTCCGGGCAGCGTTCCAGCAGCGTCCGCAGGGCGATGCGCGCCTCCAGCCGGGCCAGCGGCGCACCCAGGCAGTGGTGGATGCCGTGGCCGAACGCCACATGGCCGCGGGTGTCACGGAGGATGTCGAAGCGGTCGGGCTCGGGGAAGCGCTCGGGGTCGCGGTTGGCATCGGCCATGGCGACGAGGACGAGTTCGCCCCCTCCGGGGATGACCGTGTCGCCGATCGTCACCGGTTCGGTGGTGAAGCGGAACGTGGGGGTCTCCAGCGGTCCCTCGTAGCGCAGCGCCTCCTCGACGGCTGCGTCGACGAGGGAGAGGTCCGCACGCAGAGCGGCCAGTTGCTCGGAGTGGGTCAGCAGGGCGAGGACGGCGTTGGATATGAGGTTCACGGTGGTCTCGTGGCCGGCCACGAGCAGCAGCCAGGCCATGCCGAGGAGTTCCTCGTGGGAGAGCCTGTCGCCGTTGTCGTCCGAGTTGTGGATCAGTCCGCTCATGAGATCGTCACCGGGCTGCTGCCGCTTGCGCTCCACCAGCTCCACCAGGTAGTGCGCCATCGACTTCGCCGCGGTCTGACGCAGTTCGGGATCGGCCGCGCCGAGTGCGTCGTTCGACCACGCCCTGAAGGAGCTCCGGTCCAGGTCCGGCACACCCAGAAGTTCGCAGATCACGGAGATGGGCAGCGGAAAAGACAGCGCCTCGACGAGGTCGACGCGCCCGCCGGGGGCGGCGAGCATCCTGTCCAGGAGCGTGTCCGTCGTCTCCTGGATGCGCGGGGCGAGCTCCTCGACGCGGCGCGTGGTGAACTCCCGGGCGACCAGCTTGCGCAGCCGGGTGTGGTCCGGCGGGTCGGCCCTGAGCATATGCGTGCCGGGGGATATGGCGCCGAGGGGAAGGGAGGGCGAGGCCTTGCTCCAGTCCTTGGAGAGTCTCTGGTCCGCGAGGGCGGCGCGTCCGGCCTCGTATCCGACGACGAGCCAGGCCTCCGCGCCTCCTTCCGGCATGCGAATGCGGTGCACCGGGCCCTGCGACCGCAGTCGGGCGTAGACGGGGTAGGGGTCGCGGGTGAAGGACTCGCCGAGCGCCGCGAGGTCGACCACGCTCATGGGAATACCACCTACTGAGGTTGAACTCGTGATGTCGGCTTCGGTGATCAGGGGTTGATGGTCAGTCCCGTCTCGGCGAGGCAGCCGTCTATGAGGTGGCTGCGGTACTGGATGTGGCGGAGACCGCGCCGGATGCGCTGGGCGAGGTGTTCGGGGGTGCTGAAGGCGACGTTGGAGAGCCAGCCGCGCCGTAGCAGGGACCAGATGCCTTCGACGGGGTTGAGGTCGGGTGCGTAGGGCGGCAGGTAGTAGATGGTCAGCCAGTTCCGGGCTGCCGCCCATTCCCGCAGGTCGGCGGCCTTGTGGACGTTGAGATTGTCCCAGATGAGGACGATCGGGCCGTCGAGCTGCTGGTGTGCTGCGGTCAGCAGGTCGCGGTAGTCGCGCCAGGAGAAGCTTTTGCGTCCGTCGCGGTTGCCGTCGTCGCGGCGGGGCCGGTAGATCAGCCTCGAGCGGTGGCCGGGTTTGTAGCAGGTCAACGCTGCGATGGAGATGCGTCTGCGGGAGCGGCCGCGGACGCGCACCACCGGGGTGCGGCCACGGGGCGACCAGGTCTTCGCCTGCGGCGGCGTCATGGAGAAGCCGGCTTCGTCCTCGAAGACGAGCCAGGCTCCACGGGCCGCCGCGAGTCTTCCGCGCAGGGCCAGGTCTCCTTCACCCAGCCGGCCACGGCCTCGTCGTCGCGTTCCAGGGCCCGGCGAGCGGGGACCTGGCAGGACCAGCCGTTGCGCACCAGCAGCTTGCGCACGCCCTGGATGGTGTAGGCCAGGTGGAAGCGTCGACCGATCACGGTCTTGATCCGGCCCAGGGTCCAGCGCTGGTCCTCCCAGCCGTGCGCGGCCGGCCCCTTGACCAGCTCCGCCTCCAGCTGGGCGAACTGCCTCTCGCTCAGCCTCGGCAACGACGCCGGGCCCTGCGACCGCAGAGCACGCGGCCCGCCCTCGTCCCATGCCTGCCGCCATCGCTGCACCGACCGGACACTGACGCGCAGGTCCTTGGCGATCACCGAACTCGCCTCGCCGAGGGCGAACCGCTCGGCCGCCTGAAGCCGTAACCCCTCGCGGAACTGCTGTCGTTCGGCGGTCAGCCCGCCCCCTTGTGGATACCGCATGCACTGGTGATACCGCAGGCGACTGCCGCCCGTCAGCCCCCTACGACACCACGAGTTCAACCTCAGTAACTGATTCCGGAAAAAGGGAGTTGTGTGCCGCAGTGACCCAGGCGCGAACGTCATGGCGACGCGGAGGCGGCAGGGGAAGGGGTCACCCGGGAAGCGGCCGGCGGTTGTCGTCCACCGGCATGTGCGGCGCCGTGGAGGGACGCGTTTCGGCCGGGCCGTGGGCGCCGTGCACGCCGGATGCCGCCGGCTCATGGTTCCGGTAATGGTCCGCCCCCTCGGATCAACACCTGATCGCCCACCGACTGTAGCTTCTGTCGCCACTGAAGGGAGGCGAATATCGGGCGCGCGAAAGGCGGTGGGCGCGTCAGTGCGACCGGTCGGGTGTCAGTTTCCGTACAGGAACTGACGGTGGGCCTCGTACTGACTTCCCGCCGTCAGCCCGTAGGCCAGTGTGCGGTGACCGGTGCCGCGCACGTCACGCTGTCCGTAGGCCGTGCAGGTGCGGCGGGCGGCGTCGTTCCACTCCTTGAAGATGACGACGTGGCGGGTGATGTTGTCGCCGGTGGCGTCGATGACAAGGTCGCCGGGCTGGAGCCAGTACTCCAGTTGCAGTTCGAAACGATCCCAGTTCCCCTGATGAAGCTCCGGGGTGGCGCGGCAGTCGCCCCGGAGCTGAGCCACTTCACAAGGAGAAGAAATTGGATAAGCGCCAACTGATCTTGTTGCTGGTAGTGATCATCGCCTTTGGGGTAGCAGGACTGACGATCGGACTGATGGGTTTCTCACGGACAACAGCACTCATTGCCTTCGCCGTCATCGCTGCGCCCTTGCTCTACCTGATTTTCAGTCGGTCACAACAGGGCAGGTAGCAATCCCGGCCCCAGATCCTCATACCTGCTCTCCACGGCCTCGAGGGTGCTACGTGTGAGACCTGCGCGGAAGTTGTCCAAGACAAGGTCGCCGCTCGGCATTGAAGTTTCCCCGTGATCTTGGGCACTCGATCTCTATGCCGTGAGGGTGTGCTGGTGGCGCTGTCTGGTCTCAGCCGGGGTGAGGTAGCCGAAGACCTTGTGTTTGCGCAGGCGGCGCCGGTTGTGGAACGTCTCGATGAAGGCGAGGACCTCGGTGCGGGCGGTGGTCCGGTCGGGCCGGGTGCGGATCTCTTCCTTGAGCGGGGTCCAGAAGCTCTCCGCGGCGGCGTTGTCGAAGCATGATCCGGTGCGGCCGCAGCTTTGCCGCAGACCCAACTCGGTCATTTTCCTGCGGAATTCGGCTGATGTGTATTCGCTGCCGCGATCCGAGCGGGTGAGGCGTTCCGGCTGCAGGCCGCCGCGGCCATGGGCCGTCTTCAGGGCGTCGGCGACGAGGGAGGCGCGGTGGTGGTCGGCTGTCGCGTATCCGACGACCTCGCGGGCGGCCAGGTCCAGCCGGCAGGCGAGGTGGAGCCGGCCCTCGGCGGTGGGGAGGCAGGTGATGTCCCCGACCGGCTTCGTGCCCGGCCACTCGGCGTGAAGTCGCGGCCGATCAGGTCCGGGGCCGGTCCCGCCCTCTTGTCCGGCCGGGTCAACGAGCGCCGTCGACGGCGGTGGGCGCCCTGGACACCGCGTTCACGCATGACGCGGGCGACGCGTCTGCGGTTCACCGCCCGGCCCGGGCGACGCGGTTCGGCGTGGATGCGCGGGACGCCGTACGGGTGGCGCGGGCCTTCACCGCCGCCTGCCAGGCGTAGAAGGAGGAGCGGGCCACGTTCAGCAGCCGGCACAGGAGAGCGACGCCATGGGTGGTCCTCCCCGCCTCGATGAACGCGTACGTCCCGTTCATCGAGCGCTCCCCTTCGCGAAGAAGACCGCGGCTTTTCACAGCACCTCGATC
>NZ_JBIWGC010000032.1:0-45439 GCF_044763335.1 Streptomyces sp. NPDC096105 | reverse complement strand
GTACGACAAACTCGCCGTCCGCTACGAAGCGACCGTGCTGGTCGCAGCCATCAACGAGTGGCTGTGACCAGCACTTTCACAACAGACCCTAGTGGTGCTTCGTTAGGTTCTGGGCTGTCTGCGGCGGCTTCGAGGGTCGGGCAGGGGGCGTCCGCAGGTGGTGCAGGCACCGGCCCAGCACCTCAGCAGGTCCTGAAGAACGTCGAGGACCTGGTAGAGGGTCAGGCCGATGTGCGGACTTTTGGGTCGAGCCGCCTGAGGGTGAGGAAGGCCTGGGCGGCGGTGACGTGGTGGTGCCAGCCGCGCCAGGTGCGGCCCTCGAAGTGGTCCAGGCCCAGTCCGTGCTTGAGCTCGCGGTAGTCGTGCTCGATCCGCCAGCGCATCTTCGCCCATCGCACCAGGTCGGCGACCGGGGTCGAAGCGGGCAGGTTCGACATCCAGTAGCCGGTCGGTGCGTCCTGGCCGTCCGGCCACTCAACCAGCAGGGTCTGGGTGGGCAGGACGCCGTCCCATCGGTCGCGGACGCCGCCCGCCTCCTGGGCCGCGGCCAGGGACTGCTTACCCGCGGGCCGCACCGTCAGGACCGCGAACCGGGAGGTCATCGCGCCTTTGCTGCCCTGACGCCAGGTCACCTCGGCGAACCGGCCGGCATCGGCTTCGGCCGCGAGGACCGAGATGGCTCGTGGTGGAGTGCGATACCGGGGCAGCGTCGGCGGGCCGAGCCCGCTGTAAGCGGGCTGGTACGGCTCGGCATTCTCCGGGTGGGCGACTTCCTTCCCGGTCAGCGCGAGCACATAGGACAGCCCGCGCTGGTGAAGACCGAGCCGGAACGGGGTGCTGACGCCGTAGCCGGCATCGGCGACCACGACCGGAGCCTTCAGCCGCCACTCGCCGAGCGTGTCGAGCAGGCCGAGCGCCAGGCGCCACTTCTCCTGGTGCACCACCTCGTCGGGCACTCCTGCCCTGCGGCACCGCTGCGGTGCATCCGTCCACTCGCGTGGCAGATACAACTCCCAGTTCAGCGGACACGACGCGGTGTCGGTGGCGGCATGGACACTGACCGCGACCTGGCAGTTCGCCCGCTTGCCGACCGCTCCGCAGTACTGCCGGGTCACCCCCACCGACGCGGTGTCGCACTTGGGGAACGACACATCGTCGACCACCCACACCTCGGGCCCGATCACCTCGGACAGCCGCTCGGCGATCCGCTGCCTGACCGGCAGCGGATCCCACGGCGACTGGTTCACGAACTGCTGCAGAGCCTGCATGTTCCCGTCCGGCAGCCGCTCGGCCATCGGCTGGATCGACTTGCGCCGGCCGTCGAGCATCAGGCCCCGCAGATAACACTCGCCCCACCGCCGCTGATCCCGCCGCGGCAGCGACCCGAACACATCGGCAACGAACTCCGCCAACTCACCCCGGAGCCGTTCCACCTCCCCCAGCTTCACCCTGGGAGGCTGCCCACCATCAGCCAAGACCACCCAACGTAACGAAGCATTACTAGTCTCCCGCTTGATCTACTTCGTGACCTTGATCCCCTCCAACTCGGTGGACTTCGGCGCCAGGATGGCGAACCAGTCGTAGGGGGAGTGCTTGAGGCTGTGGATGACCGGAACGCCGGCGTTCGCCTCGGTGTCCGCGGACGTACGGCCGACCTTGGTAGACGTGCCGTCCTTCCAGGTGCAGGTGACCTCCCGGGCGGTCTTGGCGACCTGGCCGAACACCAGGCGCGGGGCGGCCGTGCCGTCCCCTGGGAGCAGCGGGAGCGAGACGGTCCCGTGCTCGCCGCCGGTCAGGACGTCGTCCTCGGGTAGCACCAAGTTCCCGATCTGAGTGGTCTTCGCCTCTTCACCGGTGACCCGGTGCACGAAGTGCGCGACCTTGCCCACCAGGTCGGAGGCTGTGGAGACGTCCTGCGGGTGCTCGCCGAACTTCGCCATGGCCGCCAGAGTGGCCTGGGCCTCCGCCGTGTCCGCCGGAGCCTTCCACACGTCGATGTACACCCTCCACGGCACTCCCGCGTCGGTGCCGCTCGCCAGGGTCGTCCGCATGTGCGGCTCGGATGCCTCCGCGCTGGCGACCGGCTGGCTCGCCGACGACACCCCCCGTTCCCCGTCACCGGACAGCCCGTTCAGTGCCAGAGCCCCCGTGGAGCCGGCCACGACCAGGGTGGTGGTCGCCACGACCGCCCAGCGACGGGCCCTGCGGCGGCGGCCGCCGCGAATCAGTGCCTGGGCGGGGGCTGTGCCGATCCTCACCTCGTCGGCGGCTTCGGCCAGCAGGAAGGCGATGTCGTGCTGTGTCATGTTGTGGCTCGTCTCCCGGTCCGCGCTCTTCACGTCCGTCCTCCCTGCGTCACTTTCTCCGCCAGTCCCGAAACGGCGCGCAGCTTCGCGATCCCCTTGGCTGCGTTGCTCTTCACCGTGCCGACCGAACAGCCCATCGCCTCGGCCGTCTGTGTCTCAGTGAGGTCCTCCCAGTAACGCAGGACCACTGCTTCCCGCTGCCGTGCCGGCAATTGGGCCAGCGCCTTCAGCAGCGTGT
Organism: Streptomyces sp. NPDC096105; assembly: GCF_044763335.1. Taxonomy (NCBI): domain Bacteria; kingdom Bacillati; phylum Actinomycetota; class Actinomycetes; order Kitasatosporales; family Streptomycetaceae; genus Streptomyces; species Streptomyces sp. NPDC096105. The sequence continues at coordinate 42,895 of NZ_JBIWGC010000032.1, read as the reverse complement.
GACGGTCGTCGGCCTGGGCGATCCGGTCACCGGTGTCGGCCACCTCGTGTGTCAGGCCTGCGTCCCCGCCCCTGGGCAACAGGAACTCCCGCAGCTTCCTTCGATATCTGCGGGCATGCGCGTTGATCATCACTCGTCGCACATACGCCTCAGGGGCGTCGGCCAAGGCGACCCTGTGCCAGGCCACATAGACCTGCTCCAGCGTCGACTGGACCAGATCCTCCGCAGCGTGCTGCTCACCCGTGAGCAGAAATGCCGTGCGCATCAGGCGCGGCCAGCAACCGACGACGAAATCGTGGAACTCTTGGTCCCCGACCTGCTTTCGAACCCCCATGAGCACCTCCCTCCTAGATGTTCAAAAGAGTCCATACGAAGCCGAGACCGTTGCCTCACCACGGAATCTTCTTCCGCTTCGCACACCCGCACCGGTCGATCCGGCCCTGCCGAGCGCGGACATCCGCATCGGCTACGCCCGCTGCTCCACCCTCGGCCAGGAACTCGACTCCCAGCTCGACGCCCTCGCCGGGCACGGCGTCCCCCGGGACAAAATCTTCGCCGAGAAGATCAGCACCCGCATCGGGACTGCTGCAGGGTTGGGTGACACCTGACCTGGCTTGCTGAGAAACGGCCTGGAAGGATGTTGCAGTGCCCAAGCCGTATCCGAAGGAGTTCCGCGGGGACGTCGTGCGGGTCGCGCGTAACCGCGAGCCCGGCGTCACGCTGGAACAGATTGCCGCCGACTTCGGCGTCCATCCGATCACGTTGTCGAAGTGGCTGCGCCGCGCTGAAACCGACGAGGGCGCCAGGCCCGCGACGGCGTCGGGCGAGTCGGCCGAGCTGCGCGAGGCCCGCAAGCGCATCCGGCTGCTGGAGCAGGAGAACGAGGTTCTGCGAAGGGCTGCGGCATATCTGTCGCAGGCGAACCTGCCGGCAAAATGATGTACCCGCTCGTCCGCGAGCTGGCCGCCGCCGCTGCCCCTCATCGGGTGCCGGTGGCGGTGACGTGCCGGGTGCTCAAGCTGGCCCGCCAGCCCTACTACCGGTGGCTGGACCGGCCGGTCACCGACGCCGAGCTCGCCGAGGCACACCGGGCCAACGCCCTCTTCGACGCTCACCGCGACGATCCCGAGTTCGGCCACCGCTTCCTCCGCGACGAGGCCCGGGCCGCCGGTGAGCCGATGGCCGAGCGGACCGCCTGGCGGATCTGCCGGAACAACGGCTGGCGGAGCGCGTTCGGCAAACGCAGAGGCCGGAACAAGAACGCCAAAGCTGGACCACCGGTCCACGATGACCGGGTGCGGCGCGACTTCACCGCCGACGGGCCGAACCGGCTGTGGCTCACGGACATCACCGAGCACGCGACCGACGAGGGCAAGCTGTATCTGTGTGCCGTCAAGGACGTGTACTCGAGCCGCATCGTGGGCTACTCCATCGACGCCCGGATGGAGTCCCGCCTCGCCGCGACCGCGCTGGAATCCGCCGTCGCCCGCCGCGGCCAGGTGGCCGGTTGCGTCGTGCATTCGGACCGCGGCTCGCAGGGCGGATTCAATCGGTCGTCGCAACACCTCGTCCTCGGAGGTGTTGATGGGCAGGCCAGCAGGGTGGATGGCGTCGTTGACCGGACGGTCGCCGATGAAGTCCCCGGGTGCGCCGGCGCTTCGGCGGGAAGTGGAACGTCAGTTCTGGAGGGAAATCGCGAAGGGGGTGCTCTCCGAGGAGGCGGCAACTGCGGTTGGCGTATCCCAGGCGGCGGGTTGCAGGTGGTTCCGTCACGGTGGCGGCATGCCACCAATGGATCTTGCTCCGCAGTCCGGCCGGTACCTGTCCTTTCACGAGCGTGAAGAGATCGCGATCCTCAAAGCACAGGGCATCGGAGTCCGGGAGACCGCGCGACGTCTCGGCCGCGATCCATCAACGGTATCCCGGGAGCTGCGGCGCAACGCCGCGACCCGCGGTGGTCGGCTGGACTACCGGGCGTCGGTCGCGCAGTGGAAGGCCGATCTCGTGGCCCAGCGCCCGAAGACAGCAAAGCTGGCCGCGAACGACCGGCTGCGGGACTACGTGCAGGAAAGGCTTTCCGGCCAGGTCAGCCGCCCGGACGGGACGGTATTGGGGCCGCAGGGCCCGCGGTGGAAGGGGAGGAACAAGCCCCACCGCGGCGACCGCCAATGGGTCATGGCGTGGAGTCCGGAGCAGATCGCGAACCGGCTGAAGGTCGACTTCCCCGATGATGAGTCCATGCGGATCAGCCATGAGGCGATCTACCAGGCGCTGTTCATCGAAGGCCGTGGAGCGCTCAAGCGTGAGCTCGTTGCCTGCCTGCGCACCGGCAGAGCCCTGCGGGTGCCCCGGGCCCGGTCCAAAAGGACGGCGTGGGCCCACGTCACGCCCGAGGTACTGATCAGCGAACGACCGGCGGAAGCCGACGACCGCGCCGTACCAGGACACTGGGAGGGCGACCTCCTGATCGGACTCGAGCGATCGGCGATCGGCACGCTGGTCGAGCGCACGACCCGATTCACAGTGCTTGTCCACCTGCCCCGCCAGGACGGCTACGGCATCGTCCCTCGTACCAAGAACGGACCGCCACTGGCCGGCTATGGCGCGGTGACGATGAAAGATGCGCTTGCGGCCACAGTCTGCACCCTGCCCGGGCAACTATGGCGGTCGTTGACCTGGGACCGGGGCAAGGAGCTGTCGGCGCACGCCCAGTTCACGGTCGAGACCGGCGTCCCGGTCTACTTCGCCGACCCGCACAGTCCCTGGCAGCGCGGCACCAACGAGAACACGAACGGCTTGTTGCGCCAATACTTCCCGAAGGGCACGGACCTTTCTCGATGGGCGGCGGAGGATATCGAGGCGGTCGCTGCCACCCTCAACAGTCGCCCTCGTAAGAGCCTCGGTTGGAAGACACCCGCCGAAGCCCTCAACGACCATCTACTATCGATCACATAAGCCGGTGTTGCATCCACTGGTTGAACCCAGTCAGTTCCGGTCACGGAAGGTTGCCGCCGTACTCACTCGGCATGGCCTGGTCGGCTCGATGGGCCGCGTCGGGGCCGCCGGCGACAACGCCGCCATGGAGAGCTTCTTCGCGCTGCTGCAGAAGAACGTCCTGGACCGCCGCACCTGGACCACTCGACAGGAGCTGCGGATCGCGATCGTCACCTGGATCGAGCGGACCTACCACCGGCGCCGACGCCAGAGACGCCTGGGCCGATTGACCCCCGTCGAGTACGAGACCATCATGACCCCACCCGCAGCTCTGGCTGCATAGACCCCGCTGTCACCCGATCATGCAGCAGTCCCGTTCGGTAGTGGAGATGGCCGCTTCGATCCAGGTCGGCAACTGGTGGCCCTGGAGGTGAGCGACCATGTGGCCGAAGGAACGCACGTGCTCGGAGAGTGTCGTCAGTTCGGGGCAGTTGGCTAGGACGGCTTTGAGCTGGAGCCGGTCGCCTTCGGGCAGGGCGTCGGGGTGGGTGAGGAGCCAACGCGTGACGGCGCGGGCCGATGGCGGGCGAGGGTCAACCGGTTGGGGCTTGCTGCGAAGATTCCTGCTGACGTAGTCGCGGACGCCGGCGTAGCCGTGGGGATAGCCCTGTTTCTTGATCTCCTCCCACAGTTTCCAGGCGTTGGTGCAGCCTTCCTGCCAGCGCTGATCGAGGTAGGGTTTGTAGGTGTCGAGCGTGGTTGCGCGGTTTTGCCACTGACCGGTGAACATCTCCTCCAGGGTGGTGGCACGGGAGAAGCGCAGGATCGTGTTGAGCGTCATGCCGAGCTGCCGGGCGACGGACCGCTTGCTGTGACCGGCGGCGAGGAGAGCGTGGATGGTGGCGTGCTTGGCGCGGGTGCGTTCGGCGAATCGGTGCCCTGTCGGCCAGGGCGACAACGCGGTCGGCTCAGGCTCCTCCTGGAGTTCTTCCGGCTGTGTCGGCATGGGGCGCAAGCAGCTGCAGTGCCGGTAGACGCACTTCTCGGCGGCTTCGCCCAGGTTGTGCCAGAGGTGCCACCGGTCGGCGACCTGAAAGGGCTGCGGGGCGCCACGGGTGGCACCCTCGGCGAAGAAGAGAGCACGGTCGCGGCAGATGATCTCGATGCCGGGCCGCTCGGCGAGCCAGGCCGCGAGCGTGTCCGCTTCCCGGTCGGGAAGGAGATCGACCGGGCGACGTGTCTCGACATCGATCAGCACGGTTCCGTAGACACGGCCCTTGCGCTGGGCGTATTCGTCCACGCCGACCACGCGGGGTGCTGCGATGGCGGGGTCCGGAAGCGAGGCGACCAGCCTCAGCAAGGTGTTCCGGCTGACCGGAACCTTGAAGGCGTCCGTCATCCGGGCGCCGGCCCGGCCTGCGAGCGCAAGGCCGACCGACACCAGCGTCGCCCGCAGCCGCTCGGTCCGTCGCCCGAACCTGAGGGTGAGGCCGGGTACTTGCTCGGCGAAGGTCTTCCGCTCGCAGGATTCCTCCTCGCAGACGAACCGCCGCACCCGCAACGACACCACGACGAACTTACCCGCCGTCGGTAGATCGTGAGGAAATCGCAGGTAGGAGCCATGTACTCGCCCAGACCAGCATCCACACCCCGGACAGGCCACCTGCCCTGCGGTCGTACGGGCATCGACCCGGAGGACCGTGCCGGTCACCTCAACCGATTCCACCAACACGCCCTCCACCGAGGAGAACAGCAGCTCATCCAACTACGGCCGCACTGTGTTCACGGCGAAGGACTGTCGACCACACCACCATCCAGCCCAGCGATTTTCAGGCGAACTCGACCGCCATCACACGAAGATCAACAGTCACCCTGCGTACGCGACCACACGAAGCGGACCAGAGCCATTTCTCATGGACAAAGCCAGCCGCGGCGAAGCCGGCTAGCAGCTCCTCGCTGGGCAGCCGCCAGCCGGTGAGGGCGTTGTGCAGGGCGCTGCGCGAGAGGCGGCCCGCGGCCTCGGGCGAGTCGGCCAGTCGGCGCAGGCTCGGCTTGCCCGCCGCCGCCCTCACCTTCCCCATGGCCGCGGCCACCCCCGCCAGAGTGGTGATGCCGCGTCCGGGCACGTACGCGGCCGGCTTCCGCACGGCTCGGGACGTACGGCGGCTGCGGCCGCCGCCCACACTCGCGCGCCCTCCGCCTCGTCGGCGCCTGCGCCCCGGGCGAACGCCTGGACGGTGCGCAGGGTGGGGAGCCGCCCGTTCAGGGCCCGGCGCAGCGTGCGCACCGAGACCGGCAGTTTCCCGGCGTCGGCCCGCCGCGCCAGGGCAGCGAGGGTGCGCCGTCCTTTCGCCGCGCGCGACCAGCCGTGCAGCCGCGCCAGTGCCACCGGCTCGGCCGCCCTGTGGCTCACCCGCGACCGCCGCCGGTGGCGGCGAGTTCGGCGACGACGGCCAGGATCCGGGCCGCGCGACGGCCGACGAGCAGCAGCCCCACGGCGCCCGCGAGCAGGGTCAGCACCAGGGGGATCGGGCGCTGGAGGACGGCGAGGACGGTCACCGCGGCGACCACGGTGATGATGACGGCCGCCTCGCCCGCACCGATCCTGCCCGTGATGGCCTCGGCCGCCGCCTCGCGCCCGTCGTAGGGGCCGCCGCTGCGGCACGGCCGCCCGAACAGTGCGGTAACAGCTGTTACCATGCGGGTATGGCAAAGACACAACTGGGCGCACGCGTGGATGAGGACGTCGCGGAACTCGCGAAGAAGCGCGCCGCCGACCTGGGACTGAGCATCGGCGACTACCTCGCCCGGCTGGTGCAGGACGACGCCAGCGGCCTGCGCGCCCGCGCGGTCGACGCCGCTGCCCGCTTCCTGACCGAACACCAGACGATCTTCGACGAAGCCGAGGACACCCAGCACACGCCCCGGGGAGCGCGCGCCGCCTGATGGACCTGCACATCGACGTCCCGTGGATCCTGCAGGTCGCCGAGGCCGCCGGGGTCAACGACCCGGCCCCCGACGACTACGGCGTCCCGGTCTCAGCGGTCGCCCGCCACCGGGCCGAACTGTTCGAGCAGCCCGTCTACGACGGCCCCTACGCCAAGGCCGCCGCCCTGGTGCACACCCTGGGCCGCTGCCGCTGGCTGGAGCGCTCCAACATGGCCGTCGCCGCCGCCACCGGCGTCATGTACCTCGAGGCCGCCGGGATCACCGTCAAACCCGCCCGTGAGGACGCCATCGCCCTCAAGGACCTGCTCCTTGACCCCGCCTGCACCGCAGGGAAGATCGCCGCCCTGCTGCGGACCTGGCCCACCACCACCTGACGCCCGCAGGACCAGCGCCGTCTCCCGGAACGCCGGGAGCGGTGCAGCCCGCGCAAAGTGGCTCCTGTCCTTGTACCGATGTGCCCGGCTGAGGGCCGGGACACCCTCCGAAGCAACCGTGCAGTTCACCGTCCTGCCCGGCCATGCAAGGGCAGGCAGCGCCTTCAACGGCACATACATACCTGCTGGCCATGACGTCTGCGCCCGTCATCCGCATCAACGCGCAGGTGGGTCCGTGCTGCCCTGCGGAGCTCAGAGAGAGGACGTGGTCCAGGACCGGGAACATGCCCCACTCGTCCATCCACGCCCGCCTTCGAGCTGGTCCTCCTCCGCCACAGGGCTTCAGGTTCTGGCGCGGTCAGTGCCCGAGGTGAAGCCCCGGAACAACTGCGCCACCGCGCTGCCGGCTTCACGGAGCCGCGTGCAGGCGAGCTCGGCGTCCTTCTGCGCTCTGATCATCCCGCGAAGCGCCTTCGCTGCCTTCTCGTGGCACTGGGCGATGCGGTCGACGATGAAGAGGACGTCTTTGAGGGTGAAGCCGTCGGCGGGTGCGGAGCGGTCCTGGAACACGGTTTATCCCTTGCGACAGCGGGCGGAGTGCGCTGCGCCCACTGTGACACCAGAGGCCGGCAGGCCGGGCCCGAACAGGGCATCTCCCACCCGAACCGGGCAAGGGATGGTACACGGCGCCGAACGCACTCAGCGCGGCCGCTCCCACCCCGCGCACCCCGCATCCAGGGCAGGCGGAGCGCACATCCCGTGCTGCGGGACGGAGTCTGCGTCGTCGGTGCCGCAGGGGAACGGCCCGCCGCCGGGCCGGGGGAGGAGAGCGGCGCGCTTTCCTCCGCGGCGGCCGCCCGCCCAGCCCGCGCGGCCCGGCCGTCCAGCCAGAGCACTCGCTCGCAGCAGGGTCATCCTCACTGCCCCGGCTCGTTGAGGAGGACGACAGCAATGGCCGCAGACGAGAAGATGAGGGTGAGAGCGAGGACGCAGCCGGTCCAGGCACAACAGCCGTTGTGGCGCCGCTACGAGGAGCCGGACGACCGGGGCCTGATCGACGACGTGTGCGAGGAAGTGCGCCTGCTCGCCGAGCACGGCCCCGAAGACCCCGGCCAGACCATCGCTCTGGCGGTCGCGGGGCCCGAAGCGGCCGAAGGGCTCGCGGCCGCGCTGGAGGACCCCTGGGCGCTGTACACGCCGCAGCAGGTCGCAGTGACCGCCTCCGCCCTGTTCACCCAGATCACCGCGGCCGGTACGGCGCTCGAGAAACCCGACAGGCTCCTGGACGTCATGGCCGAGCGCGGAGACATCACAGAACCCGATTACGACGGAGTGGGGGAGGCCGAACGCCTGTGCACCGCGCAGAGCACACTGGGTGCGGCGGGCCAGGAAGCCGCCGGCGCCATCGACGTACGGGCCTGTGCTGTCGACCGCCCGCCGAGGCGGTCTGTGCAGCCCGGGACTACACAGACGGCTGCGGCTGCCACGTCGAGCTGACCGACCGCGACGGCATCGTGTGGGAATTCCACCGTTCGGATGGCACCTGGTACTTCATGCCCCTGGCCGACGTCACACCCAGCGGCCGCCCTCTCGACGGGAGGAAACTGTCCATGACAGAGGCGCTCCCTCATCCCCAGCATCTTGCTCTGCTGGTCCAACAGACGCTGGCCGCCGCGGTCTGACAAGGTTTTCCTGCCGGGTTGTACCTGACCAGGAAGACGTGGTACACGGGGCGTCCGCCGCCATTGGTCGTGCTGGCAATCCAGTGAGTCGTGGTGCGGCCGTACCCGCAGCAGTCGCCGCGCTCGTCGCGGCAGACCACGGCGTCGGCTTCGGAGCGGCGCTCCTTGTCCTGCGCGCGCCGCAGGGTGACGGCGCCGACCCACAGCGCTCCTGTGCTGCCGAGTCCGCTCACCCAGGTGGGAATCGTTCCCCAGCCGATGGCCATGCCTGCAGGGTGGGCTCGTCTGCCGCAGGATGAGTGCCTTTTGAGCGACTTCTGAGCTCTACGCAGTTCTGACCGCCCCTCGCGCATCGAAACGCTCTGGTGGCCAGGACCGGGATGGGGTGGACCGGTCAACGCAGCGGTGTGCGCGGCGTAGTTGCCGGTGGACCGATCGGCACAGGAGCCGCGCAACTCGCTGCTGTGTAACTTGTCTCGAAATGGCTGTACCGACTTGCTTTCCAGTCGTGTATTACTGGGCATCAATAGCGTTGTAGCCATCTACAGCAGTGAAGTCGAGAAGGGGAACACGTTGGTCTACGACATTCGTCCGCTCGCCAACGGGCTGCGGACGGACCACCCGGTGCCCGGTCTGCCGTTCGTCGACGACTCGCACCTGCCGCTCGTCGAGGGCCCCGACGCCATCGAGGCCGTCGGCCGCAACAAGGGCGAAGGGATGTGGGGCCGTTGCGACACCTCCCGCGAGGGAGGATGGCTGGCCTTCACCACCGACCCGATCGCCCACCACCTGGGCTGGGCCGTGCGCCACCACCCCGACCACGGCCGTACCGTGCTCCTGCTGCGCGACGAGGACACCGCCAGCCTGCACAGCTACTGGACGGGGGCTGCGCTGCTGTTCCGGGCCGGCGGCTACTGGTGGGACGGCGAAGCCTGGTACCGGCCCGGCCAGATCTGGGACCCGGTCACCGAGGACTACGCCCGCCACAAGGCACGCGCCACGGCCACCGTCCACGCCGACGACATGCTCGACGGCCGCGCCCATCCGGACCGTGCACACGTGCACAAGGTTGCCACCTTCGATCCGGCCACCGCGACACCGGATGACTGGCTCGATGACCTGACCCGGTGGGCGCAGCACCACCAGAAGCAAGACGATCCCCTGCCGCTGGAGAAGTGCGTCGTCGACCTGGCCAGTCCCGAACTCGCAGGCGACCGGCTGCTCGGTGTACCCGAGATGGCGGCGCTGGGCGGCATCACGGCCTCCACACTGCGGGGTTACATCTCCCGGGGCGAGAACGACGTGCCGCTGCCCCAGGCGGTCGTCGGCGGACGAGCCCAGTGGTCACGCCCGGTCGCCGAGGACTGGGTCGAGGCCCGGCGCCGCTCCTCCGAAGGTCTGAGGGATGCCATGTCGGCCGGCGACCGGCACCGTCTCGCCCCGGGGGCGGCTCAGATCCGCGACCGGTTCAGCGAGACCTTCTTCAGCTTCCTGTGGAAACGGCCCGACATCCGCAAGCGGTGGGTCTTGCGGCAGCGCAACGAGCCGAGCGTGCGGGAGGTGGCCGACCAACTGGCCTTCGAGGTCGCAGACAGCCTCAGGCGGATCATCCCCACCGATGCCCTCGGACCGACCATCCGCCACGCCGTCCTGGAGGACTTCGCCACCTCCCTGCGCGTCAGCGAACGCCGGGGCGGCCAGCTCAAGGACTTCGACCTCATCCTGTCGGTGCCCCTGGCGAAGATGGTCAGCTGGTTCATCCAGCACTTCCCGACCTCGGCCCAGTGGTACCTCGGCGAGATCATGGGCGAGGCAGACAAGCAGCTCGGCATCCCTGCCCAGGTGACGGGCGAAGCGCTGCGGAGGTCCGCGACCACGAACGGGGAACTCGACGGGCAGGCCGCGAAGGAGTTCTTCTCCCGCCTCGTCCCGCGTGATCCGGAGGACTGAGGTCCTCACGATCGCGAGAGGCCCCAAGCCAATCCCAGTGGCTGCGGGTCGGCATCGGGATCACCCCGGCGCCGCTGCGCAGCCCTGCGCTGCTAGCGATGGAACTGGCCACGCTGGCGCGGGTGTTCCCGGGCCGGCTGGTGGCCGGGGTCGGGCACGGGGTGCGGGAGTGGATGACGGCGGTCGGCCTCGCCCCGCGCTCCCCGCTCGCGCTGCTGGAGGAGACGATCACCTCCGTGCGGGCGCTGCTGCGGGGGGAGCGCGTCGAGCTGGAGGGCCGGGAGGTGCGGCTGGACGGGATCCGGTTGGTGCACCCGCCGGCCGAGGTGCCGCCGGTGGTCGCGGGAGTGGTGCGGACGCGTTCGCTGGAGCTGTCCGGGCGGGTCGCCGACGGCACGGTGATCGCGGAGGGGCACGGCCCCGCCGAGGTGACGGCGGCCCGGGAACTGGTGGCCAAGGGCGGCGCGGACGCGGAGCACACGATGACGGTGCTCGCCTTCACCTGCGTGGACGAGGACCCCGCCCGCGCCGCCGAGGCGCTGCGCCCGCACACGGAGGGTCAGGCCGCCTGGCTCGGCCGCCCGGTGGACGAGGTGTTCACCGTCTCCGGCCGCCCGGTGGACGCCGTCGGCCACGTACGCGAACTGGCGGCGGCCGGCGCCGACACGGTCGTCCTGCGAGTGGCGGGAGCGGAGCCGGTGCGGCAGCTCGGGAGCCTGCTGGAGACACTGCGGCGGTAGGCCGCCGGGCGCGGTGGCACGGCGGGCCGGAGGGGCCGAGGCCGGCACGGAAGCAGACTTGCAGCGCGGCGTACAGGTCGGCGGGCACTGCACGGTCGGTCACCGGTCAGGCCGTCCGGGGGTGCTGGAGACGTGCCGTGGGCTGGACGAGGGGGCGCAGGAGTGGCACCCGGCGGGCCCACGCGCGCCAGCGAGGTGGGTGGACGTGGCGCCAAGCGCTGTCCCATACGCCGTCCTCGGCGGGGAGGCGCTGGCCGATACCGCAGGCGCATTCCCAGCCGTACGGGAGCGGGGCGGAGTCGTTGCGGGCGGCGAGGGCAAGGACGTTGGTGCCGCCGTGGTGTCCGTGGAAGGTGCCGATCACCCAGTGTCCGGCGCGGCGGGCGGTGGTGGGGTCGAGGTCGGTTGCCATGCGGTTCTCCTTGGGCGGGTTCAGGCGACGAGGGCGGCGAGCGGTGCGGCGCCGAGGACAACGAGCAATGCACCGGTGATGAGCCCGGCGAGGCGCGGGCCCGCATACTTGCGGCGGGCGATCTGCGAGAGGTGGATGACGTGCGCCACGCGGTCGTCCGGGGTCTGGAGGTCCGCCATCAGGTCCTGAGGTGTGCACAACGACCAGTGGAGAAAGCTGCCACGCGCGGCGCCCGACAGGCGCGGATGGACGACGAGCACGACGAGCACTGCGGCGGTGAGGCCGCCGGCGCCGGCGCCGAGGCCTACGGAGGGCGGTAAGTCGTGGCCCGGGACCACCGCGACGAGCGCGGCAAGGGGCAGCCGCCCACGCGGCCGCCGCGCTTCCAGCGCCGCCCCTCAAGGGGCAGCCGGTGTCCCCGGGGACTGCGTGGGGATCCGCCGATGGATGTCCTCCAGCAGGTCTCGCATGGCCATGCGGAAGATCTCCGCTTGGTGTTCGCCGATGAAGGAGGTGTGCCCGAAGGCCTCCAGGACGACCATGCCGTGCATGTGCCCCCAGGTGCCGAGGAGGAGAGCGGCTGCGGAAGGCGGCAGGGTTTCCAAGCCATGCGGAAACAGGGGTTCCAGGTGCGCCTGCAGAGCTGGCGAGAGCGCCCGGGTGTCGGCTGCGGCGAGTTGTGCCGTGGTGAACCCATCGAACATCTCTCGCTGGAAGACCATGCTCAGTCGGCGCATCGCCTGGGTGGTCGGACCCTCGGCAGGTGCCTCGTAATGGCGCAGCGGTGCACCGTACAGCAGCTGGAATCGTTCGACGTGGGTGACGGCCCAGCGGCGATAGCCCTCGGTGGCGGCCAGGAACCGCCGTGCAGCCGGTTCGTCGGCCGCTGCGTCGACGGCTGCCGTCACGGCATCGGCCAGGTCGTCGTACGCCTTGGTCACCAACGCCGTGACGAGGGCGTCCCTGTTCGGGAAGTAGTGGTAGAGCCCCTGCACGGTCATGCCGAGGTCGCGGGCGACCGCTCGCAGGGACAGGGCGTGGGGCCCGTGCTCGGCGATCTGGCGCTCGGCGGCGTCCACGATCTCTCGAGTAGCGACGGCTCGGCGTCGCTGGCGCAGGGACGGCAGGACCGTCGCGGACTCTTCGGCGAACATGCGGCGATCCTAAGGCGGTTGACGGGACGAGTCATCAGAGGACTACGCCCGCCCGAAAAACCTGACAGTGTCAGGTAAATCTCCTTCTGCTCAAAAACACGCTGCCTTATTAGCGTCGTTCCCGGCGGCGACGAGCGCGGCATCGCGCACCCTCTACCGGGGCGAAGAGGGCTCTGCGACGCGTTCCGCCGGCTTCTCGCCCGGCCGCCACCTCTCGTCTTTCCTCGAAGAACCCTGAAGGAGATCCACTCGTGTTCGAACGTATGGCCGACTTGGCGATCCGCCGGTCCCGACTGGTGCTGATCGTGGCCGCCTTGGCCGTGGCACTGATGGGCGTAGTGGGCGCGGGCGCCTTCGACAAGCTGAAGGGAGGCGGCTTCGACGATCCCGCCTCCCCCTCCACGCGGGCAGCGAACGTCATCGCCGACAAGTTCGGCGGCGAGACCAACCTCGTCCTGCTGGTCCGCTCCTCCGACGGCCGCATCGACACCCCCGCCGCCGAGGAGAACGGCCAGGACCTGGTGGGCGAGCTCAAGAAGGACGAGCGGCTCAGCAACGTCGTCTCCTTCTGGGAGACGAACAGCCCGGACCTGCGTTCCGAGGACGGCCGTGAAGCCACGGTGCTCGCCCACGTGAAAGGAGACACGACCGAGCAGCGGGAAAGCGCCATCGCGATCCTGGACACCTACAGCGGCTCCTACAAGGACACCCTCACCGTCCGGGCCGGAGGAGGCGCCGCTGTAGGAGCCGACCTGTCGAACCAGGTGGTCGAGGATCTGATCCTCGCCGAGGCGATCGCCATACCGCTGACCCTTGTGCTGCTCCTGATCGTCTTCGGCAGCGTCGTCGCGGCGCTGTTGCCGCTCGCCATCGCCGTCATCACCATCATCGGCTCGTTCGCCCAACTCTTCCTGCTCGGCAGCGTCACCGACGTGGCCGACACCGCGACCAACCTCACCACCGCCCTGGGCCTCGGACTGGGCATCGACTACGCCCTGTTGATGGTCAGCCGCTTCCGGGAGCAGATCGCGGCCGGGGTGAGCGTGGACGACGCCGTCCGACGGACGATGCACACCGCGGGCCGCACTGTCGCCTTCTCCGCAGCGACCGTCGCGGCGGCCCTGGCAGCCCTCACGGTGTTCCCGCAGTACTTCCTGCGCTCGCTCGGCTTCACCGGGGTCGGCGTCGTCGCCATCGCCGCCCTGAGCACCCTGTTCGTGATGCCGGCCCTGCTGAAGGTTCTGGGGCACCGGGTCAACGGCGGGCGGATGCCGTGGGCGAAGTCGCGGCGCTCCGAAGCTCAGGCACCCGTGTGGGGACGGCTGGCGCGCACCACCATGCGGCGGCCCGTGCTCACAGCGGTGCCCGTTCTCGCCGTGCTGCTGCTGGCAGCCAGTCCTCTGCTGAACGTCACCTTCGGGACGACGGACGAACGCGTGCTGCCCGAGGACGCCGAGAGCCGCCAGGTCTCCCAGGTCCTGCGGGAGGAGTTCGGCGGCAGCGAGGACTCGGCCGTCTACATCACCATTGACACCTCCGTGGCCGAAGCCCCACTGGCCTCGTACGCGGGGCGACTGGCCGCGCTCAAGGGCGTCGAGCGCGTCGAGACCAGCGCGGGCACCTACAGCGCGGGCCGGCCCGCCGCGACCGGCCCGGCCAACTCCGCCCTCGGCCGGCCCGACGCACAACGGATCAATGTGATGAGCAGCCTGACGCCGAAGTCGGAGGCGGCCGAAAGCCTGGTCGAGCAGGTGCGCTCGGTGACTCCGCCCCCGGGGACGGACCCCTTGGTCGGCGGGAACGACGCCGTACTGGTCGACGCCAAGAAATCCATCGCCGACAAGCTCCCGTTGGCCGTGACCCTGGTCGTCCTCACCACCTTCCTGCTGCTCTTCCTGTTCACCGGCAGCGTCGTGCAGCCATTGCGCGCGCTGATCCTCAACCTGATCAGCCTGGGTGCCACCCTCGGTGTGATGACCTGGATCTTCCAGGACGGCAACCTCTCCTCACTGCTCGGCTTCACCGCCCAGCCGATGGAGCTGTCGATGACCGTGCTGATGTTCTGCATCGGCTTCGGCCTCTCGATGGACTACGAGGTCTTCGTCACCAGCCGGATCAAGGAACTCCACGACCAGGGAGCGGACAACGAGACCGCCGTGGTCAATGGCCTCGGCCACACCGGGCGCATCGTCAGCGCGGCCGCCTTCCTGCTCGCGGTGAGCTTCTTCGCCTTCGGCACCTCCAAACTCAGCTTCATACAGATGTTCGGCCTCGGCAGCGGACTGGCCATCCTCATCGACGCCCTCGCCGTCCGCGGCGTGCTCGTCCCCGCCGCGATGCGTCTGCTGGGGAACTCGGCCTGGTACGCGCCCGGCTTCCTGCGCACGTTCCATGCGCGGTACGGCCTCAGCGAAGGCGGTCCCAAGCCAACCTCCGCCCCCGGATCGGCAGCAGCTGCTCGGGCGGACACAAAGGAGTCGACCATGGTGTGACCCGCCTGACCACCGCTCAGCCACCCATCACAACTCGTCGCGCAAGGCTCAGGAGGTGAGGAAGCGGGTTCCTCCCGTGTGTTCCCCCTCGGGCGGACGATCGTCCGTAGCCGGGGAACCAACTACCTCGACGATCAGCCGGAGTACTGCGACGTGCCCCTCGAAAACGGTGCGACCAGGGTCCATCAGCCGAACCCCCGCGGCGCAGCAGCATCATGGCCCGTTCGATCCGCCGGGTCATCAGGTACGCGTAGGGAGACTCACCGTAGACGCGGCGGAACTCGCGGCTTAAAGAGCGTTTTGTCCCGGCAGGGTTGTTTGGTTCGAGGTTCAGGTGTCGCGCCAGTTCGGGGTGGATTCTCGGGTGAGGCGTCGGCTTGTGAGGTCGATCATGGCAACGTGGATCATGGCTTCGGATCGATGAGGGTGGGTTTCGTAGTCGTGGGCGAGGCGGCGGTGGTGCATGAGCCAGCCGGTTGGGTCGGCCGCGCGGTGAGGTGCTCGCCGTGGACGAGTCCTGTTCCGCGCGGCCTCCCGCCGAACCGGACATGACGGTTTCCCTGTCATCCGGCTCTCCAGTGAGCCGTTTCCAACCTGACGGGTGGTTGGGCGGGTGACCCCGGCGGCGGGCATGAAGAAAGCCCCTGGTAGACGGGTTCACGACCAAGATCACCAGTCCGCCAGGAACTTTCGCGTGCTTGTCTACCCGTCCGGCATCGATCTGCCCAGCCGCACGGTGCGACACCTCTCCGGTCTCCTCACAGGTCACCGCCGTCGGATCGGCTCCCGGTGGCGGCGCCTGACCTGCGGCCGGCAGGCCCTGCTCGTCCTGGCCCACCTGCGCTGCGGCGACACTCCCCCAGCCTCCGGCCGGGGGTACCCCCAACGCCCGCCCCGCCGCGGGCTTCCGCATCGGGATCGCCACGGCCTACCGCTACATACGCGAGGCCGTCGACCTCCTGGCCGCCCTCGCACCCACGCTGGAACAGGCCATGACGACCGCGCGGAAGAAGGCGTACGTGATCCTCGACGGCACCGTGCTGCCGATCGACTGGGGGTACCTCCCGGCCGAAGGCTGGGGGACATCGCCGCCGACCGCCCGTACCACTCCGGGAAGAAGAAGCACCACGGCATGAACGTGCAGGTCCTTGCGGATCCAGCCGGACGTCTGATCTGGGTCTCGGACGCGCGGCCGGAAGCCACCCACGACTTGACCGCGGCGCGGGCCCACGGCATTCCCGCCGCTCTCGCCGCGGAGGACATCAAGTGCTGGGCCGACAAGGCGTACCAGGGCGCAGGTCTTGCTGTCCGCGTCCCGTTCCGGGGCAAGAACCTGCGCGGCCGGCGCCGACTTCACAACCGGGACCACACGAAGATCCGCAGCCTCGGCGAACGCGCCATGGCGATCCTCAAGTCCTGGCGGCTCCTGCGGAAGCTCCGCTGCAGCACTACCCGGATCACAACCGTCGTCCGAGCCGCCGTCGCCCTCGAACTCGCCACCTGATCAAGATGGAAAAGGCTCACTGCCTCGAGGAAATGACGGTGGAGTTCACCCTTCGCGGTGAGGATAACCAGGTCCTCGGCACGGCGAACCTCTACGTCAACACCACCGCCACGCTGGACCCGCGTAAAGGCACGTGGTCTGAGAGAATGAAGGTGGAGTTTGACGGAAGCCGTGACCCAAACGCGGCCGTGAAGCAACTCAACGTGTCTGCTGACGTCTCGTGCGATCTGAATTGCAAGACGACGCAACGAAGCCCCTGGGCTGGCGCTAAAACTCTGAGTAACGCGAACGATTTGACTGAGGGGACGGTCGCCTACTCCGACGTTCCCGCCGTCGGCAAGAAGGATTTTACCGAGATCAAGTACCATCTGTACATCACGCACACCGGGTCGACACCCACAAAGCCCAACGTGGAATGGACGATGCCGCGTTACGTGCGCTGCAACACTCATCTCACCGACACAGGCAACGAGAGCACTGGATGCGCGCTGCCCAGCATTACGCCGCCCGACATGGAGCTGCCGATCAGCACGTACGGCGGCGCAGCCGTAACCTACGGCTTCGGGCAGCACGCTCTTCCCGACGGGTGGGGCTACCGCAAGTCGATGCAGCGCGCCCTCAACGGCCCGGAAAGGCGCGAATACACCTGCGGCTCCAAGAGCACTGTCCCGTTCGTCCGCAGGCCCGACATAGTGCCCAACGACTCCTGCGACGAGTATCCCTTCGCCTCAACCAAGCAAGGTGGCACCGACGGGGCACTCTGTGCCGAAATCACTCCGCTCCTCGAGGATGACGGCAAATACCAGGTGTATGATTCCGATCCGTCCAGGCCCGTCACCGGCAAGGAACCCTGCGTGCGCGGCCACGTGCCTCAGGACTTGAATGAGCTCGCCGGCAACGTGTACTCCCGCCACATCCAGGACTGGCGACTGATTGAGGATGACTCCTTCTGGGTGAATATCCCCGATTTCTTCGACAAGGTGAAAACCGGCGAATAGAGCGGCGACGGAATCGTGATCGTCGACTGACTGCACAACCGACCTCGTCCGCTCGCGGCTATGAATGCCGGAGCGGGCGAGGCCATAAGTATTGATTGGAATAAAATGGCCGGTTCCTGGACTTTGGAAATGTCGCAGAACTTCTGCCTGACTGTTAGTTTACGCAGGAGTGCAGAAGAGGTCGTCGGCATCTACGGAGCCGACGCGGACAGGTTCATTTGGGTGCCTGCACGAGAGGCCCCCGAGGCTCCCCGATCGGGCACCTCGCTGCGTGCCGGTGTTTTGGGCGAGTGGGCTTTCTGTATCGAGTTCGAAAACCCTATCGGGTCCACGTATGCTATCATGCGCGACCTGTCGGCGCAGACTGAATGCCTCGTTCTGCTCACGACAGCGAAAGGGCTGACGCTGTTCTCCAGCGTTGTGGACGGCGAAGTGGTCGAGCGATTCGAGCCCGGTTACCCACCCAGCACTCAAGGCCGTAGCCCGCACGGCTACGCCGACGAGATACACGGACTCGTCGCGGACGGACTGGGCCCGGTAGCGGCGTCTCTCAGGTCCATCGCCCGGCGCGTCGGCCACAGCCTCACGACGGAGATTTTGCACGGACCGCTGCTCTCTGTCGTTATTGACGATTTCGATCGACAAGTACTCAACCAGCCCGACCCCCCGCTTCTGTTTCCGGCGCCTCCACCGGGTGGCTCCGGCCCTCTAGGCCGACGGCTGTTTGTAGCCCGTCCACCTCATTGAGCCCCGTGCATCGTGAAACGTGCAGGTGAGGTGGGCTGGTGTGCGGGTGAGTTGCCGTGCTCGTGCTGGTCGGCGGCGGGTGTCCACGGTGAAGACCGTCTGCCCCTGTCGGCTGAGGCGGTTCTCGGGTTCTGCTGCGCTCGTCGCGGGACCGCTCCTACGATCCGTGACCGGGGCGGTACGCGGTGAGATCGCGGGAGGGTGCAGGGTATGGGAGACCTGGAGCGGATCATCGCTCGCCGGAGTGAACTGGACGCCCTCGCCGAGGAGCTGGCCAAGCGGCTGCAGGAGGTCCGGGCCGAGCGGGAGGAACTGCTGGTTGCCGAGCGGGTCCTGAACCGGCTGGCCGAAGCGGACCGGGCCGAAGCGGAAGCCGCCGGGGTCGCCTCCACGGCGCCCGCCCGGGTGGCGGGGAGGGCCGTCCTGCTGATCCCGCACCGCGGCGAGGGCCTTGATGAGGCCGCGTTGCCCGGCGATTACCGCAAGATCCTGGCGATCGTACGGGCTGCGGACGGTCCGGTGCAGGTCAGGACAGTGGGCGAGGAACTGGGACTTAGACGTCGTTTCTTATGGCGTGATCGTTCGTTGATCCGTGCATGGCGGATCTTGTGGAGCGACTGGTGCCGGACGAGTTGTGGGTGCTGTTCCGGCGGGTGGTACCACCGACTGAGGTGATACGTCCGCAGGGCGGTGGCCGGCGTCGGGCGGGTGACCGCGAAACCCTGGCCGCGATCATCTTCGTGGCGACTTCGGGCTGCACGTGGCGGCAACTGCCGCCGGTGTTCGGGCCGGCCTGGCAGACGGTCTACCGGCGGTTCGCCCAGTGGAGCCGGGACCGGGTCTGGGCCCGGCTCCACCGGGTAATCCTCGACGAACTCGGAGCACGAGGCGAGTTGGACTGGTCGCGGTGTGCGATCGACTCGGTCAGTCTGCGGGCGGCAAAAGGGGGCTTTTGACGGGACCGAATCCGACCGACCGCGGCAAACTCGGGGAGACTGACCCCGGATCTCGGACACCAGAGACACTTGGATCTTGAGGATCTGAGGACTGGAGTCCTGTACTGATGGCGATGAAGCACTTCCCGGCCGAGTTCAAGGCGGACGCGGTCGCGTTGTACCGGTCCCGGCCCGGAGCGACGATCAAGTCGGTCGCCGCGGACCTGGGCGTGAACACCGAGACACTGCGGAACTGGATGCGCGCGGCCGACGGCCGGCGGACGGGCGGCCACACCGCGCCGCGCCCGGCCGCGCCGGTGGCGGCCGAGGGGATGGAGGCCGAGCTCGTCGCCCTGCGCAGGCGGGTGCGTGAGCTGGAAGAAGAGCGCGACATCCTGCAGAAGGCGGCGAAGTATTTCGCCGGGGCGACGCGCTGGTGAACCGCTTCCAGTGTGTCGCCGATCTGCGCGCCGAGCACGGCGTGAAGCGGTTGTGCCAGGTCCTCGGGATCGCTCGATTGAGTTTCTGCTACTGGCGGGCCACCTCGCTGGCCAGGGCCGCCCGGCAGGCGGCCGACGAGAAGCTGACCGCCAAGATCGCCGCTGTCCACGCCGCCTCGGACGGCACCTACGGCGTCCCCGGGGTCACCGCCGAGCTCCGCGAGGCGGGCGGCGAGTCGGTGAACCACAAGAAGGTCGCCCGGCTGATGAAGACCGCCAGCATCGCCGGGTTTCGGCTGCGCAGGAAGCACCGGACCACCGTTGCGGACCCGGCCGCGGCGAAGGCCCCTGACCTGATCGGCCGGGACTTCACCGCCACCGAGGTGAACACCAAGTACGTCGGGGACATCACCTATCTGCCGGTCGGCGGCGGGAAGTTCTGCTATCTCGCGACCGTGATCGACCTCGCGTCCCGGCGGCTGGCGGGCTGGGCGATCGCCGACCATATGCGCGCGGAGCTGGTCGTCGACGCCCTGGCCACCGCCGAGCGGACCCGCGGCAGCCTCGCGGGAGCGATCATGCACACCGGCCACGGGGCCCAATACACCAGCCGGGCCTTCGCCGATGCCTGCCGACGCGCCG
Source organism: Streptomyces sp. NPDC096105 (assembly GCF_044763335.1). Taxonomy (NCBI): domain Bacteria; kingdom Bacillati; phylum Actinomycetota; class Actinomycetes; order Kitasatosporales; family Streptomycetaceae; genus Streptomyces; species Streptomyces sp. NPDC096105. The sequence goes on along the minus strand of NZ_JBIWGC010000032.1, from coordinate 22,942 downwards.
GCGTCCGGCAGTCCATGAGCGCCGTCGGTTCCGGCGCGGACAACGCCGCGGCGGAGAGCTGGAACGCGACCATGAAACGCGAGACCCTCCAGAACCGAAAGAGCTGGTCAAGCGAGCGCGAAGCCCGCCTCGAACTCTTCCGTTGGCTGCACCGCTACAACACCGTCCGCCGCCACAGCCGCCTGGGACACCGCAGCCCCATCACCTACGAACACGCGCTCGACCGAACATCAACTACGCTGACGCAAGCCGCATAACCCCGTGTCCAACTTCCGGGGTCAGGCCCCCGGATCGAAAATCCACCTGATCTGCGACCGCAACGGACTGCCGCTGTCCCTGGGTATCTCCGGCGCGAACATGCACGACAGCCAGGGCCTGGAGCCGCTCGTCCGGGGCATCCCGCCCATCCGCTCCCGCCGCGGGCCCCGCCGCCGGCGCCCGGCGAAACTGCACGCCGACAAAGGATACGACTACGACCACCTGCGCCGGTGGCTCCGCGAGCGCGGCATCCGCCACCGCATCGCCCACAAGGGCATCGAGTCCTCGAAACGGCTGAGCCGGCACCGTTGGGTGGTCGAGCGAACCGTGTCCTGGCTGGCCGGCTGCCGAAGGCTCCACCGTCGTTACGAGCGCAAGGCCGAGCACTTCCTCGCCTTCGTCGGCATAGCAGCGACTCTGATCGGCTACCGCCGCCTGAACACCCTGCTCACGGCCTGAGCCGGTCCTGCTGCACGTCGAAGCAGACCAGCCCCATGGACTGCGCGACGGCTGCCGCGTAGGCCGACGCCTCCTCGGCCATACTCCACCGCACGGGGAAGTAGATCAGCGGACCACTGGCTTCGTCGATCAACGGCCCAGTCGACCAAGGAGAGGTGTCATCGTCGTCCTCGGTGAGGTCGCACCACCGCTCAAGCAGCGCGACGACGTAGGCCGCGATGCGTTCGGACGGAGGCTCTTCCACCTCGCTGTCGATGTAGCGGTCGTACAGGTCGCTGAAGACTCGGCCGGCGGTCTTGTCATCCACCGGCCTCTCGCCTTCCCAGACAGCAAGGTCGTAGCTCATGGCCGGAGGCTCTCATGCCGCTCTGACAGCCATAAGAAACGACGTCTTAATACTCCAGTCTGGTTTCGCGATCTTGCGGCCGTACCCGGCCGGGAACGGGGTACGACCACCGCGTGATCATCGGTTGGTGTGTGGACAAACGAAGATCGTGCGGTGGCCGCGGGCCATAGCGTAGACCCTGCCCGCTGGCGGACGATGTTCGACCAGGCCATGGCCCGGATCGCGGGACGTTTCGGCCGGGTCGAGCCGCGGGCGAGTGCCCGCGCCTATCTGCTCGGCCCTGTTCTCGTATAGCTACGGCGAACGGACATGTAGCGCTGTGTGACTGCTGTGGTCGTCGTTTCCCCTTGCCTGGCGCCTCGTTGAGCTGAACGAGTGATCTCGGGCGTGGGGCGAGGAGTACGGGGTGCGGCAGGACTGGGAGCCGGAGGACCTGATCGAGGTCTGGACGCTGCTGGAAGACGACATGAAGCGGGTGCGGAACAAGTCCGGGGCGACTCGGCTCGGGTTCGCGCTGCTGCTCAAGTTTTTCGAGGTGGAGGCCCGGTTCCCCGAGTCGGCCCAGGAGGTGCCGACCGCCGCGGTGGAGTACGTAGCCCAGCAGGTCAAGGTTCCCGCAGAGGCGTGGGCGGACTACGACTGGCAGAGCAAGGCGATTCAGCGACACCGGGGCGAGATTCGGGCGGCGTACGGGTTCCGGGCGAACACCGAGGAGGACCAGGACCGGCTGGCCGCGTGGTTGGCTACCGAGCTGTGCCCGGTGGAGCTGTCCCGTGCCCGGCTTGCGGCAGCCGTGGTGGCACGGTGCCGCAATGACCATATCGAGCCGCCGGCGCCCGGGCAGGTGCGGCGGTTGGTGGGCAAGGCGATCAAGGACTTCGAGAAGCGGTTCTGTCGCAGCACGCTGGACCGGCTCAGTCACACGACCCGATCGCGGCTGGAAGATCTGATCGCGGGTGACGGCACCGAGCACGGCGCGGACGGCGAGGGCGCGGTGGCTGGGGGCGGGCGGTCGCACTTCACCGAGTTGAAGACGGACCCTGGCGCCCCGGGCCTGGAGAGCCTGCTTGCGGAGGTGAACAAGCTGGAGCGGGTGCGGCGGCTGAACCTGCCTGCGGACCTGTTCGCGGACGTGTCGGAGAAGCTGGTGGACGCCTGGCGGGCCCGTGCGTCGAAGGAGTACCCGGCGAACCTGGAGCGGATGAAGCCGCCGCGGCGGCTGACGCTGCTGGCCACGCTGTGCCATGTCCGGCAGACGGAGATCACCGACTCGCTGGTGGATTTGTTCATCCAGCTCGTACTGAAGATCAACACCCGCGCGGAGCGGAAGGTTGAGAAGGAGCTGGGGGCGGAGCTGAAGAAGGTCCGCGGCAAGGAGGCGATGCTGCTGCGGGTCGCGGAGGCGGCCTTGTCGGAACCGTCCGGCACGGTGCGGCGGGTGATCTTCCCGGTGGTCGGCGGGGAGAAGACGCTCAAGGCGCTGGCGGCAGAGGCCGCGGCGAACGAGGCCCGCTACAAGGCGCGGGTGCGTACCGTGCTGCGGTCGTCGTACTTGGCGCACTGGCGGCGGATGCTGTCGCCGCTGCTGAAGGTGCTGGAGCTGAAGTGCAACAACACCGCCTACCGGCCGGTGATGGACGCGATCGACCTGCTCAAGCGGTACCTGGAGCAGCCGCTGAAGGAGGGCGCCTTCTTCGATGCGGCCGAGGCAGTGCCGCTGGACGGAGTGGTGCCCGAGCAGTGGTGGGCGGCGGTCGTCGGCGACAAGGGCCGCGTCGAGCGCATCCCGTACGAGCTGTGCGTGCTGGTCAGCTTGCGGGACGCGCTGCGACGGCGGGAGATCTGGGTCGTGGCGCCAACTGGTGGCGTAATCCGGAGGACGATCTGCCCGCCGACTTCGAGGACAACCGAGACGTCCACTACGCCGCCCTGGGCCAGCCGCAGGACGCCGGCGAATTCATCACCGCTCTCCAGAGCAAGCTGCGGGCGTCGCTGGACCGCTTTGAGCAGGCCCTGGCCGAGGGCACCACGGGCGGGGTCGCGATCGTCAAGAAGCACGGCGAGCCGTGGATCAGGGTCTCCCCGCGCGGCAAGCAGGAGGAGCCGGAGTCGCTGGTGGCGATCAAGGCGGAGATCGAACGGCGCTGGGGCACCATCGACCTGCTGGACATCCTGAAGTACGCCGAGTTCGACACGGACTTCATCGCCGAGTTCACCTCGGTCGCCACCCGCGAGAACCTGTCCAAGGACGTGCTGCGGCGCCGGTTGCTGCTGGTGCTGTTCGGGCTGGGCACCAACATGGGCATCAAGCGGGTCGCGGTGACCGGCAAGCACGGCGAGTCTGAGGCGACGCTGCGCAGGGTGCGGCACCTGTTCGTCAACCGGGCCAACATGCGCGCCGCGCTGGTGAAGCTGGTGAACGCCACCTTCGCCGCTCGCGACGAGATGTGGTGGGGTACCGGCACCGCCTGCGCCTCCGACAGCCGCAAGTTCGGGGCCTGGTCCTCGAACCTGATGACCGAGTGGCACCAGCGCTACCGAGGCCCGGGCGTGATGATCTACTGGCACGTCGAGCGGAAGTCGGTGTGCATCTACTCCCAGCTCAAGTCCTGTTCGGCCTCCGAGGTGGCCTCGATGATCGAGGGCGTGCTGCGGCACTGCACCGACATGGAAGTAGACCGGCAGTACACCGACACCCATGGCGCGTCCATCGTCGGCTTCGCTTTCGCCCACATGCTCGACTTCAAGCTGATGCCGAGGCTGAAGAACATCGGCTCCGCGAAGCTGTACCGGCCGGCAGCCGGGGAAGACGAGAACTGGCCGAACCTTGCGCCCGTACTGTCCACCAAGATGATCAACTGGGATCTGATCCGCCAGCAGTACGACCAGATCGTGAAGTACACGACCGCCCTGCGCCTGGGCACCGCGGAGGCCGAGCAGGTCCTGCGCCGCTTCACGCGCGGCGGGCCCAAGCACCCCACCTATCAGGCGATCGAGGAACTCGGGCGGGCGGTGCGGACGGCTTTCGTTTGCGACTACCTCGCCGACGTCGAGCTGCGGCAGGAGATCCACGAGGGCTTGCAGGTCGTGGAGAACTGGAACAGCGCGAACAAAGACCTCTTCTACGGCAAGGACGGCGACCTCGCCGGGCAGGACAAGGAGTCCCAGGAGGTGTCCATGCTCGCCCTCCACCTGCTCCAGTCCGCCTTGGTCCACGTCAACACGCTGCTGATGCAGCAGGTCCTCGCCGACCCGCAGTGGGCCGACACGCTCACCGATGCAGACCGGCGGGCGCTGTCGCCGCTGTTCTGGACGCACGTGAACCCGTACGGCAGGTTCGAGCTGGACATGAACAGCCGCCTCGACCTGGGCCTGGAGTTGCCCCCAGCAGCGACGGTGCCCCGCCCGCGCGCTCCCGAGGGCCAGGGCGCCACGACATCCACCTGACCAGAGCCGGGCGCACGGTGGAGGCATGGCCGGGCGGGTGCGCCGCTGCGCGTACATCGTCTGGATCCACTCCGCCGCCCCGCCCTTGACGGTGATCTTCCCCGCGCTTGCCCTGCAGGTACAGATCCTCGGATGAGGACGGCGCCAGCCGGGGAAGGGAAGCGGCCGTGCTCAGAGCGCGGGGCCCTCGGCGGCGGCCAGCATGTTCTCGATAAGGTCAGCAGCGCGCCGGGTGCCGCCCTCGGCTCGGGCGGCGGCCTGCAACTGCTTGGACCGGTCGACGCGTTCTGGATCCGTGACCAGGTCGTTCAGCGCCGCGCGAAGGGTCTCGGCGATGGCGTCAGCGGTGTCCACACGGCGGGCGACGCCGAGTTCCACGAGCCGGTCGGCGTTCATGAACTGCTCGGCTCCCTGCGGCACGGCGATCATGGGAACGCCGGCGAGGAGCCCTTCGCTGCAGCCGCCCATGCCGGCGTGGGTGACGAAGGCGTCGGCCTGTTCCAGGATCGCCCGCTGCGGGACCCAGGAGTGCACCTCGACATTGGACGGGATGGTGCCGAGTTCCTCGGGGTCGGTGTACTTGCCGATCTGGAGTACGACGTGCCAGCCGGGCAGGTCGCCGAAGGCCGCGATGCACTGGCGGTAGAACGCGGGCTGGCGTGTGTACGCGGAGCCGAGCGAGATCAGCAGCACGTTGTCCGCGGCCGCCGGGCGGGTCCAGCCGTCCGTGTCTGCTCGGGTGTCGAAGCAGGGGCCGACGAAGGTCACCGTGTCGGTGTCGACTCGATCGGCGTGCGGCTGCATCGCTCGCGGGATCAGGGCGAGGGCCCGGGCGGGCGGGCCGGAGAAGGTGTCCACGTCCGTGGTGGTCGCACCGCAGTCGGCGAGCCACCGTGCGAACCTGTCCCGGTACGCGTCGGCGCCCGGCAGCTTCCGCAGATGCGCCGCGACTTCCTCCTGGTAGCCGTCCCAGCCGACGAACGTCGGGGACAGCTGCACGAGGGGACGGCCCTGCGCTTCGGCGAGGGCGCGCGCGGCATAGGCGCCGATGTCGTAGAGGTACAGGTCGGCCGGATCGTCGTCGTAGGCGGCGCGCAGTTGCGGGAGCGCCTGGACGGCGTCGTCGAGGAAGAGGCTCGCCGCGGCGATGGGATCGGCAGGCCAGTCGTTGTCCGCGACGGGCAACGTGGAGGTGCAGGGCACCAGCTCCGCGCCGGCGGACTCGATCCGGTCGGCCACGAACGGGTCGTTGGCGTAGGTGACCCGGTGCCCGCGGGCCACCAGCTCACGGATGAGCGCGAGGCTGGGCAGGACATGACTGACGATGGGGACGCCGACCATCGCGATATGGGCGCGGCGACGGGACATGGGCGATCACTCGTTTCTGGCGCGGGACGGGTGCGGGCGGTGTGGCGAGGACGCGGCGTCAGGGCTGGTCGATCTGCGCGGCGGCCTCCTCCAGGTCGGCGACGGTCCCCGACATGATCGTCCGTACATGCCTGGTGATGGACTGCACGGGCCAGTCCCACCACGCCACGGCGAGGAGCCGGGCGATGTCCGCAGCGTCGTAGCGGGTGCGGATGAGCCGGGCCGGGTTGCCGCCGACGATGCCGTAGTCGGGGACGTCGCCGGTGACCACGGCGCCGGCGGCGATGATCGCGCCGTGGCCGATCCGTACGCCGGGCATGACTGTGGCGCCGTGCCCGAACCACACGTCGTTGCCGACGACCGTGTCGCCCCGGCCGGGCAGGTCGGTGATCAGGTCGAAGTGCTCCGCCCAAGAACCCCCCATCGTGGGGAACGGGAAGGTGGAAGGACCGTCCATACGGTGGTTGGCGCCGTTCATGAGGAACCGGATGCCCGTCCCCAGCGCGCAGTACTTGCCGATGACAAGTCGCTCGGGACCGTAGTGGTAGAGAACGTTGCGCGTCTCGAACGCGGTCGGGTCGTCCGGATCGTCGTAGTAGGAGAAGTCACCGACCTCGATCAACGGCGACGTCACCAGCGGCTTGAGCAGAACCACGCGCGGGTGCTCGGGCATCGGGTGGAGCACGGTGGGGTCAGCGGGAACGGGCGGCATCGCGGAGGCGGTTCCTCTCTAGCGGACCTGGAGCGACAACTGTCGCGTTAAGATGCTGGCACAGCCCTGCCGCCTTGATCAACCGGATACTGATTGCCGATGACAGACCCACTGGACACGACGTCGGACCGCCGTCCGGGCGGTCGCACCGCCCGCATCCGCGCCCAGGTTCTCAATGCGGTACGCACCGAACTCGCTGAAGGCGGTCACGAAGGACTCACGATGGAGGGTGTCGCGACGCGGGCCGGAGTGCACCGCGCCACGGTCTACCGGCGTTGGCGCGATGTCGGCGGCCTACTCGTCGATGTCATCGACGCCGCCGGCGAGATCGACTGGCAGCCGCCGGACACCGGCTCCCTGCGCGGCGATCTGACGGCCCTCAACCAGGAGATCCAGGAATCCCTGGTCGTACAACCATCGCTCGCCGTCGCCCTGATGGCCGCCTCGTTCCACTCCGAACAGGCTGCGCGGGCCCAGACTCAGTTGTGGACGGACCGGTACGCCCAGTGCGAGATCCTCGTCGAGCGCGCCATCGAGCGCGGTGAACTCCCCGCACAGCACACAGACGCGCGGAGCCTGTTGATCGCCGCCACGGCGCCGCTCTACCACCAGCTAGTGCTCCTGCGTGCCGATCCGGACCCGCAACTCCCGGAACGGGCCGCGGAGGCGGCAGTCCTGGCGGCTGCCGCGGGCGCCTTCTCCGTCCGTCGGGAAGAGAGCGTGTGATCGAGGAGACAGGAAACGAACGCAAGCGCAATCAAGAGCGCCACAAGACCTGGATCACGGTCCAGTAGCCCTGGTTCGGACACCAGGGAGCAAATAGCCGCGAGGCCAACTTTCGAGGGCTCACCTACGGTGGCGGACGGCCGGGTCGCGCTCGGCGACGTGCCGGGCGACCGCGTCCACACCGGGGCGGGCGTACCGCTCCAGGGAGCGGACGGAGGCGTGACGGGAGCGGGCCAGCAGCATCGGGGTGGAGGTGCCGCCCTCGGCGTCGTGGGTGAGCGCACTGTGGCGGAGCCGGTGCAGGGTCCAGCCGTCCAGGTCCTCGATGTCCTCAGGCGAGGCGAGGGGGTTGGCCAGCAGCCGGGTGTGCTCCTCGAAGATCTCCTCGGCCCGGCGGTAGGAGAGCCGGGCCCGGCCGGTCTCCGGGCACACGTCCAACGTCGGCGTCCCAACTGGGGCCTTGCGGCCGGTGAGGAACAGCGGGCCGCGGCTCCGGCCGGCGATCAGCCGGGGCAGCAGTTGGGCGGCGCCGGACTGCCAGTGGATCCACTCGGTCGCCCCGCCCTTGGCCAGGGTCCGGCCACGCTTGTCGCCCGGGTGCAGATCCTCGACGTCCAGGCACAGGATCTCCTCCGCCCGGGCCGCCGGCTCGTAGAGCATCTTCCAGAGCGTCTTCTCCCGCAGCGCGACGTCCAGGTGCCAAAGGGCGGCGATCTGGTTCTCCGAGAGGGCCTTCGTGCGGTCCGGCGGCGCCGGGCGCCGCTCGATGCCGATCGTCGGGTCGCAGGCGATCCAGCCCTGGCGCTGCCACCAGCCGATCGCCTTGCGCGCGATGGACAGCTCCCGGTTGACGGTGTCGCCGTCCATCTCGTCCGCCCGTGCCGCCGCCAGCTCGGCCAGGACCTCCGGCAGCATCGGGTTGTCAATCGCATCGATGGGGATTAGGGGCGGCTTCGCGCCGCGTCGGGCGGGCCCGGTCGGCGCGCGCTCGCCGGCGAACATCCACCCCCACGTCGTCAGCGAGATCCGGTAGATCCGCGCGGAGGACTTCGCGATGCCCGCGCCGGTGAGGTACCGATCGACCGCCGCGGTGTACGTGGCCGGAGCGGCGGACATAGGCACGACGCGGGCGCGCGGCAACCGAAGCACGCCCCCTGCTCCGAGTTCGATCACTGATTCGATCGCCACGCCCGCCCTGCCCTTCCGGCCCTGCCGCAGTAAATGCGTACACCTCGCCCTGACGGCCGCAGTGGTCCGCCGCAGGTCGCGATGATCACGGTAGGGGCTCCGCCGCAGTAAATCCGGTATTTACTGCGGCACCACCCTGGCAGGCCGTGAGCGGCCGGTAGTTCGATAAACCGACAGGGAAGCGGGATGGCCGCTACCGCCAACCGCTGTACCACCGGCCCTCACGCCGGCCAGGCCCCGAGCATCACGTAGCGCTACACGTCCGTTCGCCGCAGCTATACGAGAACAGGGCCGAGACTGCGGTAGAGTGGATCTTGAGAACGCCGCCAGGTTTACCGGTGGTGGGCTGTGCGTTGGTGGTCCAAGGAAAGACGCCCCGCTTCCTGCGGGGAAATGCAGGTGCAAGGCCTGCCCGGCGCTCCACGAGGAAGACCCCCGACCCTGCTGTTTCAGGGTCGGGGGTCTTCCTCGTATCCGCTCGCCGAGGTGTTCAGCCGCAGTCGTTGCGGTTGATCTTCAACGAGCGGGTCTGGTCGTTGAGGTTGTAGCCGCGCAGGTCGTGGATGGAGCCGCCGCTGCGGGTCACACACACCCACCGGCCGGCGTGGTTGCGCTTCTCGTACACGCGGGCGGTACGGTCGGAGTTGTTGCGGATCGAGCTGCCGCGGTCACGGATCGCGGAGGGCAGATCCTTCACACTGCCATCCGAGGCACGCCGCACCCAGGGCTGCCCGCCGAAGTCGATCTCCGGGTAGATGCACACGTAGCCGGACGGGCAGCCGATGCCGACGCGTGCCGCGCCGCTCTCGCCGGCGGCCGAGGTGGGAGCGCTCAGGGGGAGCAGTGCCAGGGCGGAGACCGCCACGGAGCGCATCAGGGTTTTGATTACGCTCAAGAGATAGCGGCCCCGGGCGGCCAGCCGGCCGGATGCCGATCGAGTTCACCCGCGTGGAGGAGGCGGTACCGGCCACCTTCTCAAACCGGGCCACAAAGGTGCCACGCCCGCCGGCAAGCCGGGGCATCACCCTCGCTGCCCGGGTGAACACCCTGCCCTGGCTGAAGCGGGGGAGACTGGCACAAGACCAGCATCGACGATCTTCTACCAGGGCTGCGCGCGCTCCCAGGAGTTGGCTGGACGTAAGGGCCTGGGCCGCCGAGGGCGTTTGGCACAGGCTCTTTCATGCGGCGTCCTGCCCGGGGCCGGAACGAAACCGCCGCGGGCGTGGGGGATGTGAGGTGCCCGGCGACCTGGAGCCTTGAATCTGGCAGGCACGGGCGTGACCGGCCGAAACCCGTCCTGCCGTGGTGGGAGCGGTCGTAGCGTCGTGCCATGACCACTGTGGGCGACACAGCTTATCGGTACCGCATCGCCGCCGCCGGGGACATCGAGGCCATCAGGGCCCTGGACGACTCCTTCACCACCCACACCGTCTTCCGGGTGACCGTCACCGAGGAGGCGTTCGCGCTGCGGGAGATCCCGGTGGAGCCGCCCCTGACCAAGGTGTTCCCTAAGAACGAGCCGGACGACGAGGACGACGCGGACTCCCGCGCTTTCGTCGCCCACGGCGCCGCTGGTGACCTGGCCGGGTTCGCCGCCGTCTCCTACTCCGGCTGGAACCGCCGACTGACCATCGAGAACATCGTAGTCGCCCCACCGCACCGGGGCAGGGGAGTAGGCCGCGCGCTGATGGAACTCGCGAAGAAGTTCGCCCGCGAGCGGGACGCCGGCCACCTCTGGCTGGAGGTCACCAATATCAACGCGCCCGCGATCCACGCATACCGACGCATGGGCTTCGCCTTCTGCGGACTCGACACCACCCTCTACGAAGGCACCCCTTCCAAGGGTGAGCAGGCACTCTACATGAGCATGCCCTGCCTCTGAGCCGCTCCCAGGCGGCACAGGCAAGGAGCGGGGCCCGTCGCCCGGTGCGAAGGCGACGGGCAGCGGCCAGGCCGGAGCCTCCGCCCGAGGCCGTAGTCCGCTTGCACCGCTGCGCGTACACGTCCGGCAGACGGTGATGGTGCGGGGAACTGTCACCCACTTTCGGGTGACGGCCCCGCGTGACCTGGAGTGGCGCACCACGGCGTCCGCGGGATGATCTGAAAGACACTGCCTGAGTGCGACTTGTCGCTGCCCAAGTCCAGCAGGCGCACGGCGTTCCCGTCGCAACCGCCAACAGCAGCGGGACGACAGGCAACTACTGCTCGTGGAAGCCGCCGCGGCGGCGACCATCAGGTCAACTGGGCAATAGGTGCAGCATCTTCACACCTGCATGCCATCGCCGGACCCGGCCAGGGCACCCGCCTACAGGTCGCCTCCCCGGAAGGAGGAGCCGGTGATCTGGACCGCGTGCCTGCTGCTGCCGGTCATGACCGTACTGCTGTACACCACGAGCCGCATCGAGGAATGGCTCGCCCGCACCACACAGCCACCCCGCCACGCCCGACGTCGGCACCTGCGCCTGATCTCCGGCGGTAGACAGGCGGCAAGCACGCTCCGCACTTCCAGCCGGCGGCACCGGCGGCTCGATGCGGCTTGACCGCGAACCGGCGACCACTGCGACCGCGGGCACTGTCACGTTGGCTGACCGGTGGGATGACCTTCGGGTTGATCAACCTGGGAAGGGGCGTCCGTGAGGAGCGCGTCGCCGTCGTACAAGGGTCACCGGTACCCGGTCGAGGTCATCTCCCACTGTGTGTGGCTGTACTTCCGTTTCCCGCTGTCGTTCTGCGAGGTCGAGGAACTGATGCGCGAGCGCGGGATCGTCGTCTCCTACGAGACGATCCGCCGCTGGTGCAGCAAGTTCGGGCAGACCTACGCAGGCGCGCTGCGCCGTCGACAGCCCCAGTTCGGGGACAAGTGGCACTTGGACGAGGTCGTCATCAAGATCAACGGGCGATTGCAGTACCTGGGGCGGGCCGTCGACCAGGACGGGCACGTCCTCGACATCCTCGTGCAGAACCGGCGGGACAAGGCCGCAGCCCGATGCTTCTTCCGCAGGCTCCTCAAGAAGACCCGCACGCCACCGCGGGTGGCCGTCACCGACAAGCTCCGCTCCTACGGCGCGGCCCTCCGCGAGGTCATGCCCTGCGTCGAGCACCGACAGTCGAAGTACCTGAACAACCGGGCGGAGAACAGCCACCAGCCCACCCGGCAACGCGAACGGGCGATGAAAGGCTTCCGCTCCGTGGGCGGAGCACACCGGTTCCTGGCCGCGTTCAGCGGCATCTCACCCCACTTCCGGCCCCGCCGCCACCTGATGCCCGCACACGACTACCGAGCCGAGTTGATCGTCCGCTTCGCCATCTGGAAGCACATCACCGGGGTCGTCGGCTCCGCCGCCACGGCCTGACCACAGCCCGGAACCGGGCTCCACCACGCCGCAACACACCATCAGACGCCTACCCCCGCAGCAACGTGACAGCGCCTCCGGACGGGCTGTGCCCGGGGCCGACGTTGTCCTCTTCGGGCTCGGCGGGGTCGGGCAGGCTGCGGTGGGCCATCACCAGTGATGATGGGTGGGCGGGTCGGGGTCTAGGACGAAGTCGGCGGGCGGTTTGGCCCCGGCCCAGTCATGAGCGCGCGGGCTCTTCGCCCCGTCACCGCAGGAGAGCCGCTGCCAGACATCAGCTTTCTGAGTCCCTGGTGCACCTCGGAAGATCTCGCGTCACCCGTCGTCCCGGCAGCGGCCGGACGGTGATCGGGCGGCCGCTGCGCGCCGTGCGGCGCGCGGTGGTGAGGGGCGTCCGGGCCCCGGCTCCGGGCGCCCCTCACCACGGTCCAGGCGGGCCACGACGATCAGGTGGGGGAAGGTGAGGGCGGCCAGCAGGACCACTCCGCCGGCCGCTGTCCGGCCGTCCGTCAGGAAGGCACGGGGTAGGGCGGTGAGGGAGGCGAGGGCGGCCAGCGCGGCGGCCGTGGGGGCGGCCGCTTGACGGCCGAACCTGCGCAGCACCGCTGCGGTGTGCCCGGCCCGCAGTGCCGGTGCGTTGGCGGGGTCGGCCAGGAGCAGCCGGGCGATGTGCCGTACCGAGTGCCAGGCGCCGAAGTAGGCGCCGAACGCCACCAGGGGTGGTACCAGGCCGAACAGCGCGGTGAGCAGCAACAGTTCGGCGGCCTGCCGGTGCCGTCCGTCGCGCAGTGCCGTCCCGCAGCAGACCGCCACGGCTGCTCCGGCCAGTACCGCAGTGGCCGTCCGCACCGGCGCGGCCAGCAGCCAGTCGGCGCCGGGGGCGAGCTGCCGCACCACTGGGCGCACTTGCTCGGGCCATAGCGCCAGGGGCAGTACGGCGGTGACCGTTCCGTGGGCGAGGGCGTGCACCGCCCGCGGAGCTGGATCCGTCGGACCGTCGCGCAGGGCGCAGAACCGGGCGTCGCCGTAGCCGAAGTGCAGTGCGGAGACTGCCAGGAAGACACAGAACACGCAGGCCGGCGCGGTCAGGGCGACGGTGGGGACGGCCGCTGCCGCTGCGGCGTAGCCGAGCGGGACGACCGTCCGGTGCCTGGCCGCGGGCCGGGAGCCGCGCTGGAACCAGCCGGGCACCAGGTGGTCGACGGCGCCGTGCGGCAGGCCGACCACCAGACCGATCAGGAACACCGCGACCCCCCAGCGCCACCACACCTGCGGTGCCACCAGGCCAACGGCGAGCACAGCCGCCACCGCACCGGTGGAGATCCGGTCGGCCGGCACCAGGACGCGGGCCGTCGGGCCGGGAGCGGCCACCGGGTGTCACCGGGCCGTGCCGGTGCCACCGCGGCCGTGGTCCCCGCCGGTGCCGTCCCCGCCACCCTCGCGCACCGGCAGCGGGGCGGGGCGGGCGCTGTGCCCGGTCAGGGCCGCCGCCACCGGGGGCCAGGCATCGGCCCGTTTGACGTGCGAGATCCACACCTCCTCCGGGTGGGTCCCGGTGCCGCTGCGGATGTCGTCGGCGGTGCGCAGCTTGGCCACCTTGTGGATCAGCATGCCGAACCAGACCTTGGCGGCGACATCGGCCGCGCAAAAGCCGAGTTGGGTGACGAGAGCCCAGGCCACCAGGTGGGATTCGGGGCCGACGGACTGCTGGATCAGGTAGATCAGCGGGTAGGCGCCGAAGACGCTCAGCAGCAGGACGGTCGCCCGTTTCAGAACGGTGTACGCCTCCGGCGGCAGCTCGTCGCGGCCTGCCAGCACCGCGTAGCCCAGCACCGCGTACAGCACGAGGAAGAACACGGTGCTGATCGCGCCCCACACCACCAGCCACAGCACCCGGTTGCCGTTGTCGAGTACCTGGGCGCCGAGGAAACCGGCGAGGACCATCAGGAAGGATGCCACCACGCCCGTGCTGCGCAGCACGGACATCCGCCGTCCGGCGACGGCGCACACGGCGAGCAGTTCCACGGCGAGCAGTGGCACCGTGACCGACCAGTCCGCGTACCGCATCCCACCGTCGAACTCGGTGTCGGCCACCGGTACATACCGTTCCCCCCGGAGGGTGAAGGAGGTCTTCCAGCTGATGAAGAGTTCCACGTAGGCGAGGAAGGCCAGCAGCTGGAGCAGGGCGCTGGCGTCGCTCGCCGCCCGGTAGCGCGGGGCCGTTTCACTCCGGGTGACGAAGGCGTGCAAGGAACCCGCCAACAATGCCAGAGCGGTTGCCATCAGGGCGTACTGCACCATGCGGTACTCGCCCGCCGTGTAGGTCAGCACGCCGGAGAACTCGCCCCGCACCGGGGGCGCCGCCGGCACGAAGGTGCCGCTTTTCCCCGCAGCGCCGAAAGCGGCGCCCATCGTCCGTGCGAGCAGCATGACCGTCCCCTGGGCCGGAGCGGCCGGGTGGACGACGGAACCCGTCGTCCACCCGGTGCGTGTGCGCCAGCCCGGCTGGCGCACACGCTCGAGTACGCGATCACGTTAGGGAGACACTGGGCGGACGGCGACCGGAGCGGGTCCGCCGGAGCGACGTCCCGGCCGTCCGGGCCGGACGGAACCGGTGACCGCGGGGCCGCCCGAGGCGGGGATCGGCCCCGACACGGCCGGGCTCCGTGCCCTGATCGACGGTGCCCCGGTAATCGGCGCGGCGGGGTGCGCCGCCTTCAGCGCTCCAGTCGCGGTTCGCTGTCTTTGCTGGTCAGAGGCGCCTTCTGGAGTCCCCATCGAGTTCGAGGAGAAGCACTACGCCGACCAGGCAACGGCCGAACCGGTGAACCTGAAACCCCGCCAACCCCTCCTGACCAGCTAGTCAGCGCCTCCCGCACAGCGGGGGAAGCTCACGCGCATGGTCATCGCCCGGCCTGGTTCCGGCTCGGATGGCGGGGCGGCCAGAGCGGCCTTGGCAGCCAGTCGGAGATTCCTGATCATTGGATTCGGGTCGCCCTTGCGGCTGATCAGGACGACCTGGCTGGGGGGGTGCCTCTATGTCCTTCGTCAAGGCACCCCTGTCGGTTTTGGGGTCATTTGGTCTTGCTGGGGTCATGCGGCGAGCTCGACGTCCGTGGGCGTGCGCGGTTCGTAGAAGGTGCCGTCGCGGAGCATGGCGAACAGGACGCTGATGCGTTGGCGGGCGAGGCGGAGGAGGGCTTGGGTGTGGGTTTTGCCGCGGCCTCGCTGGCGGTCGTAGTAGGTGCGGGAGGCGGGGTCGGCGTTCATGCAGGTGAAGGCGGAGAGGAACATGGCGCGTTTGAGCTGCCGGTTTCCGCCTCGGGGTGCGTGTTCGCCGTGGATGGAGGTGCCCGACGACTTTGTGGTCGGGGCGAGGCCGGCGTAAGAGGCGAGGTGGGCGGCGGTGGGGAAGCTGGTGCCGTCGCCGACGGTGACCAGCAGGACTGCGGCGGTCCTGACGCCGACGCCGGGCATCGACGTCAGGACCGGGAAAAGAGGGTGCGCCTCCAGCAGGTCGTTGATCTGGGCTTCCAGGGCCCGGCGCTGGGTGTGGACGGCGGCGAGCGAGGCTGCCAGGGAGGGCACGACGATGTCGAGGGTGCCGGTGCCGGGCACGACGACGGTCTGTTCGTCGAGCGCGTCGAAGACGTCGTCGATCAGCCGCTGGGCCATGCGTGGGGCCTTGGGCCGGATGAGCTCGACGAGTCTGCGGCGTCCGGCTTTTCTCAGGGCGGCCGGGGATCCGTAACGCTCCAGGAGCCAGGTGACAGCCTTGGTGGTCGAGCCGTGGGCCGAGGACGCGTTCGAGGCTGGGGTGGAACTGGGTGAGCAGGCCGCGTATCCGGTTGCTGGTGCGGGTGGCCTCGGCCGCGAGGTCCTGGTCGAAGCCGACGAGGACGGTGAGTTCGGCGGTGATCTCGTCGGTCAGTTCCAGCGAGCGCAGGGTGTGCGGCATGGTGCGGGCCGCGTCCGCGATCACCGCGGCGTCCTTCGCGTCGGTCTTCGCCTCGCCCGGATACAGGTCGGCGATCCGGCGCATGGCAAGTCCCGGCAGGTAGGCGACCTTGCAGCCCGCGTCGCGGGCCACGGTGAGCGGGAGGGCGCCGATGGAGGCGGGCTGGTCCACGATGACCAGGACGGTGCCGAACTTGGCGGTCAGCTTGTCGAAGACGGCCCGCAGTTTCGGCTCGTTGTTGGGCAGCTGCTTGTCGAGGACCTTCTTCCCGGCCGGGGTGAGCCCATGGCCGTGATGAGCGCTCTTGCCGACGTCCAGGCCGAGGAACACACCTACGTCTTCCGTGTCGGACATCGCACCCTTCCAGGGACGTTGCCGGTGCCGGCCTCGGCAGTGGTGTCGTACGCGCGCATCCACGTTATGCAGACCTGCCGCCCGCGAGCTGTCCGGCATTGCGCCGGACCGGGCGGTGGCCGGACCTCTGATCAGCGTCTCCGACGGCACCTCCCGGGCCCGGTGACACCACCCCCCAGGTCATGCCTTCGACAGGGGGACACAGTCATACCGGGCCCGGAGGCCAGCGGCCCCATTGCGGAGCCGCGGAAAACATAACGGGGGAGCCGGGCCGGGCGGCGCCGAGGCGTGTTGCGGGGCGAGCGTGCCGCCTGCGTGTGGTGACGCGTGGCCGTACGGGGCGGGCCGGCGGCTGTCACAGCACGGTGTCACCGCGTCCGTCACAGCCGCGGTCACCGTCCGGCGCGGCGGGGCCGGCCCCGAGGACGCGGGGCCCGGCGGCCGGGACGGCAGTGAGGCGTTCGGCGGCGAGCCGCGCGCGGCGCCGGCACCGTATCGGTGTCTCGCGTGCGGGACATCTCGGCGCGGTCGGTTCCGGTGCCCAGTGGGCGGCGGTGGGTCCTCGCCCGATCATTGCGACGGTCAACAAGTTTTTCTTCACCGCCCCGGTGCCGCGCTCCGGCCCGGCCCAAGGCGTGTGTGACGCGCGCGTGCGAGGCGGTGCACTTCCCCGGCCGCGCCGGGCAGCAGCTCGTGCTCCTGGCCGTCGTCGTCGGCGGATTCGGCGCGGCCGGTGCGGGGCGCAGCATTTGCACGGCCGGTGCGGTCCGGGGACCGGCGGAACCGGGCCGGTGCTTCGCCAGGGAGCCGCCCAGGGAAGTAGTCGGCGTGCCGGGCCGTCCGGAAATTGTGGTGTTGAGCTGGGGTTTTGTGGGGTTCCGGGACGGCATCCGGCGCGACCTAGGATGCGACCTAGGACGGGACCCGGGGCGCGACCCAGGAGGTGGCCCAGAGCACGACTCAGGGTGCGACCTGCGGCCCGGTGCGTCTGGCAGGGGTGTCACAAGGAAGTAGTCGGCGCGCTCAGTGCCCCTTGACGACCTGCCCTGATCTGCGATTTCGCCTGCGCGGCCCGGCTTGTGGAAGCCCGGCCCGCAGTCGCACGGCCGTGCGGCCCCCGATTCTCTTCTGGCGCAGCTCCGCCCGCCACGTCGGGGTTGCGTCCTGGGAAGTGGTGTACGGGTTCCCACCTGATCCGGGCATTTGGCCCGGCGTCGGAGTGAGGGCCCGGATATGTGAATGGCCAGCGGCTGATCTTTCAAGACGACCAAGTCTTTGAAGGAGATCAGCACGATGACCGCATCCGACAGTCTGCCCCTGCACGCCCTCGCCGAGGAGAATCTCGCCGCGGCGAGTCCCGATCTGCTGCGCGCGATGGTCAAGACGTTCGCCGGCGCGCTCATGTCGGCGAGGCCGACGCCCTCTGCAACGCAGAGTATGGGCAGGTCAGCGACGAGAGGGTTAACCACCGCAACGGCTGTCGCCCGCGCGAGTGGGACACGAGGGACGGCGCCGTCGAGCTTGCCGTTCCCAAGCTGAGGCAGGGCAGCTACTTCCCACACTGGCTCCTCGATCGCCACTGCCGGGCCGAACAGGTCCTGATCTAGGTGGTCGCCGGCTTCGGCCACTGTCGGGCAGCGTGTTGGTTTCGGTCTTGGCGGTCTGGTCAGGCGGCTTGCTGGAACTCGTCGGCGGAGGGGTCGTCATCGGGCGGTTGGCGGGTGGTTTTCTCGTGGGCGCGCAGGGTTGCCCAGGTGGGGGCGGCGGCGCAGGTGAGGTACCAGGGCAGTGGCCAGAGTCTGTTCCACCAGTGGGTTTGCGGGTTGAAGAGGAGGTCGGTGCCGGCGCTGGTCATGGCGGTGGCCAGGCTCCAGCACAGGAGGCGTCCGACGCGGCGGACGGCGCGGGCCGGTCGCTGTGCGCGGGGATGGTGCTGGGTGGGGGAGGGGCGGGAGGGCAGGGCTCTGCCCGGTTCGCTCATGGCGGGGGAGTCCTTCACGAGGGTCGGCGCGGGGCGTCGGTGCGGCTGGACGGACCGAACGCCGCAAGTGTGCCCGCGGTGAAGGGGGTTTTGCGGAACGCCCGTGCGGTCGGTGCGACCTCTGAGACAACTTGCCGTCAGGCGTCCGCCATCGAAACCGCCGCTCAGGCATGGCAAGCGCTGTCTGCGTGCTCGCCGACCGGGCTTCAAACTGGCCGAAAAGCATCACTGAGCGCGAAAAGCGCGTCGATTGGAATGTCTTTCGAACTTTTCCGGTCAATGCGTCAATGGAAGATCGCGCGGAATGAAAAATTCCGATCGTTATGCGAGATGACTCGCGTGATGTTGTCCGCATTTGCCTCTCGGAAGCGGCGGGGCTGATTCCGGCCCGCATGGATCATGTGTTCGAGGGCAAGGAGCGCCGGCTTGTGTGCTTCGTGTGACAGATTGTGTGACAGCGGTGACCGTTGGTGTCACCGCTTCTGGCTGTCTGCCTCATTTCCGACTTCCTGTGGGGGAAGCTGATGCACTCGCGTGCTGTGCGCGCGCCGTTGTGGCGTGCCCGGAGAACACACAGAACCGCTCTTGTCGCGGCGATCACCACCGCCGCCGTGGTGATGACCGCAGCCCCTGGCCTGGCGGCGGCGAAACCGGAGTTACCGCAGCCGGAGAGCCCGTGGACGAAGCCGACCAAGGTCGAGGCCCCGGCCACGCCGGCCGGGGTGACCCAGCCCGCGGAATCGAAGGCGGAGGCCGAACCGTCCGCCGAGATCGCCGCGTGGCGGGCGGCGCAGAAGGCCCGGACCACCGGCACGAGCGAAGCCGCCCGCAGGGCTGCCGGCGCCGAGGCCGCCGAGATGACGTACGTGCCCGAGGGCCAGGGCGAGGTGCCCTGGCACCGCATCCTCGACACCCGCCTGAACGACGCCCTGGTGGCCCGGGTGAACCTCTCCAACGGCAACCTGATGCTGGCGGCCACCGACTTCGACATCGCCGGCGTGGGTCAGAAACTCCAGCTCACCCGCACCTACAACTCCCTCGAAGCGCCGTGGGGGAAGGTGTCGCAGCGCTGGTGGCAGGCCTACGAGCGCTATCTCCAGGCCGGTGACGGTGAGGTGGTCGTCTACGACGCCACCGGCGACGCCGTGCGCTTCAAGGAGACGTTCACCGGCGGCTACACCACCCCGGCCGGCTACTCCAAGGACCTGAAGAAGAACACGGACGGCACCTACACCCTGACCGACCGAAAGTCCGGCAGCCGTGACACCTACAACCAGCACGGCACCCTGACGAAGGTCACGGACAAGAACGACGGCACGATCACCGTCGACCAGCACGACGAGGGCAGCGAGCACAAGGGCTTCAAGCTGACCGAGACCCGCTCCGGCCGCTGGATCGACCTGGTCAAGACGGACGCCAGCCAGTGGCAGGCCAAGGACCACACAGGCCGCACGGCCGTCTTCGACCTGGACCCGGGGGGCAACCTGGCCAAGGTCACCGACACCGACGGCAAGGCCACCGCCTACGCCTACGACTCCTCACGCCGCCTGACCAAGGTGACCACGCCCGAGGGCACCGTCACGCTGTTCACCTACGACGCCCACAACCGCGTCAGGTCCATGCAGCGCGCCACCGAAGCGACGAACACCGGTCACACCGGTCCGACCTGGCGCTACGACTACACGGCCGCCACCCCCAAGGACGCCGGCACCACCACGGTCACCGACCCCGACGGCGACGCGACGCAGCACGCGCACAACGCGGACGGCGAGGTCACCAAGGCCACCGACGCACTCGGCCACTCCCGCCACGCCAAGTACACCAGCCACCTCCTGCAGAGCGCGACCGACGCGATGGGCACGGGAGCGGACGGCACCGGCGGCAACACCACCACCTACGGCTGGGACGGCCGCAACAACGCCCTCTCCCAAAAGCTCCCGCTCGGCGCCACGGCGTCCGTGACGGCGTACCAGACAATCGCCGGCACCGACCTGCCCAACGACTTCACCACCGCCGACGGCCGCAAGGACACCTTCAAGTACGACACCAACGGCAACACCATGTCGGTCACCACCTCGGGCACGGCCGGCGGCACCCGCGAGTACACCTACAACAAGGACACCCCGACCTGCGGCGGCTTCGAGGGCCAGCGCTGCACCGCCAAGGACGCAAACGGCAAGGTCACCTCCTTCGAGTACGACACCAAGGGCAACCTCAAAACGGTCACGCCACCGGCGCCGCTCGGCAAGACGACCTACACCTACGACGCGCTCGGCCGGGTGGAGAGCGCCACCGACGAACGCGGCATCAAGACGGTCTACGTCTACGACAACCGCGACCGCGTCCGCGAGGTCTCCTCCACCAACTCCACCGTTAAGTTCACCTACGACGGCGACGGTAACGTCAGGACGCGCACGGACGCCTCCGGCAGCACGGGCTGGACCTACGACGAGCTCAACCGTGAAAGCGTCCGCACGCTGCAGAACGGCGCCCAGACGGTGCTGGCCTACACCCCCGGCGGCGAGGTCGACCACTACACCGACCCGACCGGCAAGACCGACTACACCTGGGACAAGGCCGGCCGCCTGGACCACCTGACCGCCCCGGACGGCAAGAAGACCGACTTCGACTACGACGACAACGACAAGCGCACCAAGACCGTCTACCCCGGCGGCACAACGCAGTCGGTGACGATCGACGACAACGGCCGCCCCCAGGCCATCAAGACCACCTCGGGCACGACCACCCTGATCGACCTGACCTACGACTACAAAAACACCGCGGGCAAGGACACCACCAAGATCCGCACCCGCACCGACAACCTCACCAAGCTGAAAACCACCTACGACTACGACTCCCAGGACCGCCTCCACTACGCCCTGGAAGCCGACTCCGCCGGTACCCGCAAGGCGTCGTGGCTGTACTGCTTCGACAAGGCCGGCAACCTCACCTCCCAGGACGGCAGCAAGAACGCCTGCCCCGGCGGTACCACCTACACCTACGACGACGCCAGCGAACTGACCGCCAAGAACGGCTCCACCACCGGCTGGTCCTACGACAAGCTCGGCAACGAAACCGCCGGCGCGAGCACCACCGCCCGCACGAACGAAACCTGGACGGACCACAGCCAGCTCTCCTCCATCACCACGGGCGGCAAGTCCTACGACCTGGTCCACGCAGGCACGGACAACTCCGAACGCACCAAGCTGGGTCCGACCTGGTTCCACCACACCGCACTCGGTCTCGCCTCGACCACGACGAACGGGGTCGACACCGGATTCATCCGCGAACCGGCGGGCACGCTGAACTCCATGACGACTGGGGGGAAGTCCTACTACTACCTCACCGACGCCACCGGCAACGTCCTCGGCCTCACCGACGCCACCGGCAAGCGCACCCACACCTACACCTACGGCCCCACCGGCCTGCCCCGCGGCACCACCACCGAAACAGTCCCCCAGCCCCACCGCTACACCGGCGCCTACCTGGATCCGACGGGCCTGTACAAGATGGGCCACCGCTACTACGACCCGTCTCTCGGCCGCTTCACCCAGCCCGACCCGTCGGGGCAGGAAACCAACGCATACCTCTACGCCGACGGCGACTTCGTCAGTAACGCTGATCCTTCCGGCCTACTCGACTGGAAGTCGTTCGCGGTTGGGGTAGCCACCACAGCGGCAGTGGGTGCTGCGGCTCTGGCGGTGGGCGCCGCCTGCGCAGGAACCGCTGGTGTCGGCTGTATAGCGGCTGGATCTGTGACTGCCGGTTTGTGGGGTGGTGCCGCTGCTGGCGGGACTGCTGCGGCTCTGGGCGTGGATACGCAAAGTGCGGTTATGTCTGGGGTGGGTGGCGGCCTACTCAGCCCGCTCATGCCCTCGTTCCCGGGACTGCGCTAAAAGGGAAGAGCACGAGGGGCCCGATGAACAAGTGACGACCGGGAGGCGGAGGTTGGTGTAGCCATGACAGAAAAGTCTAGGAGGGCGGGGGTAGTCATATGGTGCGCCTGCGTTTTCCTCACCGTCATGCTGTTGATGCTCCCATGGACATCGAACTGGAGAACAGTAACGGCGTGGCTGTGGACTGGCGGAGTACTCATTGTGGTCGCAGGATCGTCACTCGCCTGGCGTCGCTATGCCAAGGCCGGTAGACAGCGCTAAGTAAAGCACTGGCGGCGACCACCGATCATGAACATGAAGTCGGCGCCCGTTCAACGGGCGCCGACTTTTTCGCCCGTACGGTGGAGCACACTCGGACGTGTCACGGCCGGTGAAGAACGTTACCGACGGGCCATCAAGCGGATCAAACGTTACCGCGCGCGACAGGAGCCATGTCCGGACCACCACCCGGACCCTGACCTCTCCCGTCGCGCCGCGCTAGGTTCGACGTCGTGGGCGGTCCTACCCGCCAAAGCGATCTCAGAGGGCGTTAAGTCCGTTTCTGGTAGCGGCCGCGTCCGGGCTGGGTGAGGAAGCCCTGGCGAGTGAGTCGTCCCAGGCGGGAGCGGGTGACGTTGATCGAGGGCTCGTCGGTGGGCAGGCCGAGGTGTTCGTGCAGGTCGCGGACGCGGAACACCTTCTCGGGGTGCTCGTTGAACGTGGTCACGATGTGCTGGTAGACGGTGCCGGTCTCCACGGAGGCCGTTTCGTGGTCGGGCGGGGTAAGGCCGTCGATGACCTTGCGGGTGGCGGTGAGCTCGGCTAGGGTCTGTTGTGAAAGTGCTGGTCACAGCCACTCGTTGATGGCTGCGACCAGCACGGTCGCTTCGTAGCGGACGGCGAGTTTGTCGTACCGA
>NZ_JBIWGC010000031.1:23888-65402 GCF_044763335.1 Streptomyces sp. NPDC096105 | reverse complement strand
CCCATGCTCACGCCCATCGCCCGCGCCACCTCATCCGTCCCTCGTCCGTCCGTGGGCACGGACGAATCTACAGGTGGAAACGGTTATCAGTTGCCGTTCACGTCAACGACGCGAGGACCGACAGCAGACGGTCGATCTCCTCCGCCGTGTTGTACACGTGCAGGCTCACCCGTACGGATCCGTCCCGCCCGTCGGCGCCGGCCTGGCAGAGGCTGTCGGCACGCACCATGAAACCGTGGCTGAAGAGGATGAACCCGAGGTCGTCGGACGGGATGTCGCGGTGGCGGAAGGTGACGATGCCGTGGCGACGCTGGGCCGCGGGCAGGGGGGAGCCGGCGGCCAGGCTCGCCGGGCAGCCGAGGACCTCGTACGGGCCGAGTCGTACGAGCCGGTCCGTCAGCCGGGTGGTGAGTGTGGTCGTCCAGCGCGCGATCCGCTCGACGCCGGCCGCGTCGAGCCAGTCGAGCGCGGCCCGCAGCGACACGATGCCCACCGTGTTGGGCGTGCCCTGCCAGCCGCCCGGCCGGAACACGGGCCCCCGCGCGTTGCGCGCCCACACCGCGCCCGATCCGGGCAGGGCCATCGCCTTGTGCCCGGAGAAGACCACGAAGTCCACGTCCAGCGACGGACCGTCGAGACGGACGGGCAGGTGGCCGACGCTCTGTGCCGCGTCCAGGCAGATCGGCACGTCCGGGCCGACCGCCTCGCGGATGCGGTGCACGTTCATGTCGCCGCCGTAGACGTGGTGGACATGGGTGGCGGCCACGAAGCGGGTCCGCGGGCCGACGGCCTCGGCCAGGGCCCGGTGGTCGTAGTCGCCGGAGACCGCCTGGTACGGCAGCGCCCGTACGCGGACCTCGACACCGCGCTCGGCCAGCAGCCGGCGGGCCTCGAGCCAGGGGTCGAGGTTGGCCCGGTGGTCGGCGTGCGGCACGAGGATCTCGTCCCCGTCCCTGAGGTACGGCACGAGCCAGTCACGGGCGACCGTACGCAGACCCTCGGTGGTGCCGCTGGTGAAGTGGACGGCGGAGCGGCCCGGTTCGGGGTCGTGGAGGAACTCCTTGACCCGTTCTCGCGTCGTTTCCACGAGGTCCGTGGTCCGGTTGGCCCAGGGGTAGGTGCCGCGGCCGGCGTTGGCGTTCGACGTCGTGAGGTACGTCTGGACGGCCTCCAGTACGGCACGTGGCTTCTGTGACGTGGCCGCGCTGTCGAGGTACGCCAGCTCCGGATGCCCGGTGACGATGGGGAACTGTTCTCTCACCTCCCGCTGCCAGAGCGGACCTTCGGGCTCCGCGCCGGGAAGCGGGCGCGCCGCGCTCACTCGCGCACCAGCGGTGCGCCCGCGTCCCGCCAGGCGACGATCCCGCCGGCCAGGCTGCGGACGTCCGGATGGCCCATCCGGGTCAGCGCGGCGGCGAAGCGCAGTGACTTCTCGCCCACGGGACAGGCCAGCAGCACGGGAGTGCGCTTGCTGAAGGGGAGCCCGCCGCGCAGCAGGTCCTCGAACACCTCGTCGACGATGTTGACCGAGCCTTCGATGTGCAGGGCGGCATAGGCGTGCGGACTGCGCAGGTCGACGACGAGTGGCCGGGGGTCGCCCTCGGCAGACCAGCGACGGGCGTCGTCCACGTCGATGACGCGGGCCTCCGCACGGGCCTCGGCGTCGGTGACGGCCGTCGCGGAGCGCCCGCGGGCCGTCCGGCCCAGGAGTTCGGGGCGTCGCTGACGCACATAGCTGAGGTAGCTCTCGGCCCGGTCGCACACGATGAACACCGCCGTCCGGCGCTGCCCCGTCCCGTCCAGCTCGGCGTCCGCGTACCGCAGGTGCCGCACCGCCCCCTGGTAGGCGGCGCCGCCGGTCGGTCCGCTCAGCAGTCCGCAGCGGCGGATCAGGGTGAGCATCCCGTCGATGGCCTCGTCGGAGGTGACCGACTCGATGGTGTCGTACGTCGCCGGGTCGAACAGGCCCACCTGGTGGACCTCGTCGATGGTGCGGATGCCCGGTATGAAGTCCGACTTGTGGGCGACCAGGCCGAGCACCCGTACGCGCGGGTCGTGCTCACGCAGGACCCTGGCGACACCGGTCGACGAACCGGCCGTGCCCACGCAGGCGACGAACCAGTCCGGCACCCGGCCGTCCAGGTCCTTCACTATCTCGGGACCGGTACCCTCCGCGTGCGCCTCGACGTTGCGCGGGTTGAAGTACTGGTCGGTGTGCAGGTACGTACTCCCCGGGTCGGACAGCGCCCGGTGGAAGTGCGTCAGCGGGTCGTCCGTGTCGGTCGGGTCGAGGCACTCGCTGCGCCCGGGAAGTTCCTCGATCTCGGCGCCGATGAGCAGCAGGAGATCCTTGATCTCGGGCACGCGCATGCGGTTGGTGACGCTCTTGAACCTCGCTCCGTGCATACCGGCCAGCAGGGCCAGCGCCTTGGCGGTGTTGCCGCTGGAGAGCTCCACGACCGTCCCGTCGCGGCCGGTGGCAGCCTCCAGGTGGGGACGGGCCATGTGCCAGGCGGGCCGGTCCTTGACGGACCCGAACGGATTGAGCATCTCCAGCTTGGCGTAGAGATCGATGTTGCGCAGACCGTGCACGGCGGGGTCGATGCGCACCAGCGGTGTGTTGCCGATGGCTTCCGTGATGCTGTCGTACCTCATCCGGGTGTTCCCCCCAAAGGTGTGATCGGCCAGTAGTCCTCGTCCGGGCACCAGTGCCAGGAGTCGCCCCGCCGCTCCACCGCCACCGTCCGCGCGACGGGCTGCCGCTGCGCGTGATGGGCGTGGAAGTCCATGGCGTATCCGGCGGTGTTGGCGAAGGCCAGCAGATCCCCCGCCCGCGGCAACCGGGGCAGGAAGACCAGGCGGCGGGTGATGAGATCGCCTTCCAGGCACAGATTGCCGGTGAGGTAGACGCCGACCGGCTCCCCGTCGCCCGACGCCGCTTCGCCGCGCGGAAGCAGCACGGGGTCCACCAGGACCCCGTGCTCCTCCAGGCTCATGTCACCCGCGTTCATCGCGAGGTGCACCAGGTACTGCCCGGCGTCCGTGTCCGCGGGCCGCACGTCCAGCACGCGGGCGAGCGACAGTCCGCACTGGTCGACCAGGGAACGGCCGGGTTCGACGTACAGGTCGTGGAGGTGCTCCAGCAGGAGGGTGGCGGGCGGGCGGCCCAGCACCGGCGCGGGCAGGGAGAGGACCTCGTCGAGGTAACCGGGGCCGGCGGTGGGGCGGTACGCGGGGTACAGCGCGGCGGCACCGCGCACCGTGCCGCCCTCGTTGCGCAGCCCGTATCCGTGACCGCGCCAGGTCAACGGCGGGCGGACGCCGAGCACCGCCTCGGTCAGCGCGGTGGTCCACCGCTCCCAGTCCTCCGCCTCGGCGACGTAGCCGACACCGAATCCGCCCCCGATGTCGAGGGCGCGCGGCGCGAGTCCCCGCGCCCGGCATTCGTCCATGAACAGCACACACTGCTCCAGCGCCCGTGCCTTCTCCTCCACGCCCGTGGTGTCGAGGTGGTAGGCGGCGCCGGCGAACTCCACGGTGTCGGTGCTGCGTTCGAGCGCCGACAGCAGCTCTTCCGCGTCCCGGACCGGAGTGCCGAAGCGGCTGCGCCGGGAGAGCAGCCGGGTGCCCGCTCCCCCGTGGCCGGTGGCGTGCTCGAACCCCGACAGGCGTACCAGCACGGTGACGCGGCCGAGCCCGTGCGCGCGCACCAGTGCGGAGAGACGTTCCAGTTCCCCGGGCGAGTCCAGGTTGACCGTGGCTCCGACGCGCGCGGCCAGCCAGAGGAACGCGGCGTCCTTGGGGCCGGTGGCCATGATGCGGTCGCCGGTGAACCCACAGCCCAGCGCGTGCCTCAGCTCCTCCGTGGAGGCGACGTCGACGCCGACGGCGGCCGGGTCCTCCGCCGCCAGTCGCCGCAGCAGGGCGCTGGACCGGTTCGCCTTGTGCGCGAAGTACACCCGCCCGGTGAGACGGTGGCGGCGGTAGACGGCGCGGAAGCGGGCGGTGTTCGCGGCCACGGCCTCGGGGAGCAGCACGTTGAGCGGCGACCCCAGCGCGTCGACGAGCGAGTGCAGGAAGGGCCCGTCCGTCAGCAGTGCCGCGAGCGGCGGCTCCACCCTGGGCCTCAAGTACAAGGGCGCGTCCACGTGAGACCCCTCCCGGTGCCGGCCGACCGCCGGCGCGACGATCGTTCGGGAGTAGTCGTTTCCAGGTACACCCGTCCCTAAGCGTCACTGGTCCGGTTCCCGGGGCGAACTGCCGTGCCCAGGAAGGGCGGTGTCGCCGAGGATGCGGTTGAGCGCGCTGCCGGGGCGGCTTGTGAGGTCCTCCCAGGTTCCCTCTTCCGTGATGAGGCCGTCCTCCAGGACTGCGATGCGGTCGGCACGGCGGATGGTGGCCGGGCGGTGGGCGATGAAGACCGTCGTGCGGCTCTCCTGCCGCAGCGCGGTGGCGAGTTCGGCGTCGCCGGTGTTGTCCAGGTGGGCGGTGGTCTCGTCGAGCACGAGGACGCGTGGTCCGGCCAGCAGCGCGCGGGCCAGGGCGATGCGGGCCCGCTGACCGCCGGAGAGCGTGGCGCCCCGCTCGCCGACGAGGGTGTCCAGGGGGGCGATCCGGTCGACGCCGCACAGCCGTGCCGCCTCGGCCAGCGCCCGGTCGTCGGCCTCGGGCGCGGCGAGCCGCAGGTTCTCGGCGAGGGTGCCGTGGAAGAGGGGGGTGTCCTGTCCCACCAGGACCACCGCCCGCCGCAGTTCCGCGTCGTCCACCTCCCTCACGTCCACGGGATCGCCGTCGGCGGGCAGCAACTGGACCTCGCCGGCGGACGGGTCCCAGAAGCGGGCCAGCAGGTGGGCGCAGGTGGACTTGCCGGCGCCGGAGGCGCCGACGAGGGCGAGTGTCCGGCCGGGACGGACGGTGAGGTCGACGCCGTCCAGCACGGGGGTGCCGCCGTAGTCGAACCTCACTCGGCGCAACCGGACGCCCAGTGGTCCGGGAGGCAGGGGGCGTGGCGTGGCGGGCGGCGGTGCGAGGGCGGGGGCCTTGACGGCCGCGTCGACGCGGGCGGCGGCGGCGCGCAGGGCCACGGCCTGGCTCAGGGCGCGGGCCGACTCCGCGACCGGGCCGAGGACGGACAGGGCCAGCGCCATCGCGGCCGGCGCCCAGGCGCCGTGCAGCCGTCCGGAGGTCACGGACTGTGCCGCCGCGGCGACCACGCCGAGGACCGCGACCACGATGAGGAGGTCGCGGACGGCGGCGGCGACGGCCTCCCAGGTGGCCTCGGCACGCTGGGCGTCGCCCACCTGCCGCCCCCGCTCCGCCAGCGTGCGGCGGCGTCCGGCCAGAGCGCCGAAGGCGAGCAGTTCGCGCAGCCCGTCGACGGTCTCGACCGTGTCGGCCGACAGCGCGGCCACGGCTGTGCGGGTGCGGCCGCCGCGCACCGTGCGTGCGCCTGCGTCGGCGAAGGGCGCCGCGGCGAGCAGGGCAGCGACCGGCAGCACGGCCACCAGCAGCCACGGCTCCACCAGGGCCAGAAGTACCGAGCCGCCGGTGAGGACCGTTCCCGCCGCGAGCAGCTGGGCGGTGGTGTGGGCGTAGAAGAACTCCAGCGCCTCCACGTCGGCCATGGCGGTGGCGGCGAGATCGCCGCTGCGGCGGCCCGCGACCCGGGCGGGCGCGCTGCGGGCCAGTCCGTCGAAAACGCGGACCCGCAGTACGGCCAGCACCCGGTAGGCGAGATCGTGGGAGAGGTCCATCTCCCGCCAGGTCATCAGGGCGCGTACGAGAACGAGGGCGACGAGCGCGGTGACGGTGCCGGCCGTGGGAGCGCGCCCTTCGATGACGGCGGTGCCCACGGTGTGCGCGGCCAGGGTCACCAGCGCGACGAGGGAGCCTTGTTCGAGGAGCGCGGCGGCACAGGTGCGGGCCGTCATGGCGCGGTGTGCCGCGAGGGCGGGGAGCAGGGCGCGCAGCGCGCCCCGTGCGGGGGCGTCCGCCCCGGCGGCGGTGGGACCGGTGACGGTGCTCATGCGGCGAGTTCCCCCCGATGGGCGCGGCCGGCCTCGACGAGCCGGGTGTAGACGCCGCCGGCCTCGACCAGGCCGGTGTGGTCGCCGACGGCGTCCACCCGTCCCGCGTCGAGGACGACGATCCGGTCGGCGGACCGGACGGCCGCGAGCCGGTGGGCGACCACCAGGACGGTCCGCCCGCCGACCGCCTTCAGCAGCTCCCGGACGATGTCCGCCTCGCGGCGCTCGTCGACCGAGCTGGTGGCCTCGTCGAGGACGAGGACCGGGGCGTCCGACAGCAGGGCCCGTGCGAGGGCGAGCCGCTGTCGCTGCCCGCCGGAGAGCGTGGCGCCCCGTTCGCCGAGGACCGTGGCGTAGCCGTCCGGGAGGGCGGCGATCTCGTCGTGGATCCCGGCGGTGCGCGCCGCCCGGGTGAGCTCGTCGTCCGTGGCATCCGGACGGGCCAGGCGCAGGTTGTCGGCGATGGTGGCGTGGAACAGGTACGTCTCCTGCGAGACCACGGCGATGCCCTGCCGCAGCGAGTCGAGCGCGTACTCGGTCGTGGGACGCCCGTCGAGGGTGATCCGCCCTTCCTGCGGGTCGTGGTGGCGCAGGAGCAGGGCCAGCAGGGTCGACTTGCCCGCGCCGGACGGCCCGACGATCGCGGTGGTCCGTCCCGCCCGCGCCGTGAAGGAGACACCGTCCAGGGCGGGTGCGGGAGCACCGTCGTAGGTGAACCGGACGTCGTGGAAGCGGAGTTCGGGCGGTGTGGGCCAGTGCGCGGGCGCCGTTGCGGTGTCGGGGACCGCCGGCGCGGCCGTGCGCAGGGCCGCCAGCCCGTCGGCGGCCGACGCCCCCAGGTAGCCGGCGTGCCATTCCCGGGCGAGGTCGCGGACGGGGCGGAAGCACTCGGAGGCCAGCAGCAGCACCAGATAGGTGCCGGCCGCAGTGGTGGATCCGGTGACGGCCGACCAGCACGCCAGGAGCGCTGCGGCGGCGGTGCCGCCCTGGACGGCGAGGTCGGTGATGCCGGTGTCGACCAGGGACACCCGCAACTTGGCGACGGTCGCCCGGTGCAGGGCCGCGGACCGCTCCTCCAGGCGCGCCCGGGTGCGGCCGACCGCGCCCGCGGCGCGCAGGGCGGGCATGCCCTGCAGGGCCTCCAGGTAGTCGGCGCCCAGCCCTTCGTAGGTGTCCCAGTGCTCCTTTCCGCGGGCGGCGAGGAGCCGATCCCAGGCGCGCGGCCCCAGCAGGGCCAGGAGCAGGGCGGGGACGAGTCCGAGGAGGGCCCGGGGTTCGACCACGGCGAGGAGGGCGAGGACCAGGGGGGGTACCGCGAGGGTGACCAGGAGCTGGGGCAGGTAGCGGGAGACGTAGGCGTCGACGCCCTCCACCCCCTCGACCAGGGTGGTGCGGACGGCTCCCGCCCGCGCTGTGGTCAGGTACGCGGGCCCCAGCCGGCCCAGGTGGGCCAGGAGTTCGTCGCGCAGTGCCACCCTGGCCCGGGCCCCGGCGCGGGTGGCGGTGCGCCGCTGCCACAGGGCGAGCCCGGCGCGGGCGGCGACGACGGCGAGCACCGCGGCCAGCAGCCACGGGAGCCGGCCGGTGTCCCCGCGGGCCAGGCCGGCGAGCGCGAGGGCCAGCAGCGCGGCCTGTGCCAGGTGCGTGAGGGTGACGGCTCCCTGCAGGAGGGTGGCCGCGAGCAGGGGACGCCGTGCGCGCGTTGCGGCGCGGCGCAGCTCGAGGTGGACGATCATGTGGAGTTCTCCTCGTCGGCGTGGCGGGTGCCGAGGGCCAGGGCGTGCACGACCCAGTCACGGCCCGGCGCGGCGCCGAGGGCGGCGCCGAGATCCGCCTGCTGCCAGGAGCCGACGGGCCGGGCCGCCAGCCCGTGGCGCAGGGCTGCGACATGGGCCAGGTGGACGGCGAAGCCGGCTCGCAGGTGGGCGCGGCGGATGTGCGCGGTGTCGGCGTCCGTGGGGCAGCCGTGGGCGAGCAGTACGGCGCCGGCGTCCGCGAGCCACGCCTGGCCCGCCGCCCAGGCCGCGAGCGTCGGACGGGCCTCGCCGGACGCGTAGCGCCGCAGGGCCGTGCCCTCGGGAGCCAGTTCCATGAGGCCGGGCCGAGGCGGTCCGACCGCGGCGCACCAGCGCAACAGGCCACCGTCCCCGGCTCGTTCGGCGGTGGCCAGGACTGCCCGCAGCGCATCGCGGGGTGGGGGGCCCGGCAACGGTGGTGGGGTACTGCGGCGCGCCAGCAGGTCGGCCGGCGTGGGCGGGTCCTCAGTCTCCGCGGGGCGCTTCGGACTCCGCCCGTCGGGCGGTGGGACGCGTACGACGGCCAGGGGGTTCTCGGTGCGCCCGTCCATCCGTACGTCGCATTCGCCCGCGCCCAGGACGCGGGCCGCCAGGAGCAGCGCCGCGGCGGCGTGCCCGGTGTCCAGCAGCAGGAGGGGCCAGGCCCGGTGGCCGTAGTGGGACACCGTGCGCTGTGCGGTGACGGAGAGCGCGGCGGTCACGCCCGGCGGCGTGCCGTCGAGGGGCGGGCCGACGTGGTGGACGCGGTGGCGCAGCGGGTCGTAGCCGTAGCGGCCGGGCGGCAGGGAGCAGCCGGCGCCCACGACCAGTTCGGTGTCCACCGGGTGCAGCGCACCGGCGGAGGGGGTGGGCCTGAGGCGTCCGGAGGTGTCCGAGGCCGCCAGGGACAGACGCAGCAGGGTCCGCAGGTCGAGGTCCGCGGGGCCGGCCTCCGGGATCGGGCGCGGTGGCCCCGGCCAGGGGCGGACGGCTGTGCCGGCGGGCGTGTCGGGGCCGGGGCGCTCCGGGGAGCGGGCGCGGGCGAGGGCGGCGGCGAGGTCCACCGGGCGGTCCTCGCGGGGGTGTTCCACGGCGGTCCTCACATGTGCGGCGGAGGCGCCAGCGTGAAGTCCTCCGGCGCGCTCGGCGCGGTGGTGCGCCATCCGCGCGCGACCGCGGCCTCGGCGAGGCGCGGGCAGCCGAAGTAGCCGAAGGCGGCGGGCGCGTTGGGCAGCAGTCCGGAGACGAGGACCCGGGCGACGCGCAGCGCGGTCTCCGCCACGTCCTCGGTGGTGAGGTCGAAGGTCATGACGCGGTGGCCGCCGCCGCGCAGCGTGCTCTCCAGCCGCTCCCGGCTTCCGGGCTCGACCGCGTCGACGGATACCGTCCCGAGCGCAGGCTCGGTGAACCTCCGGGCCTCGGCCGCCATCCGTTCGTCCAGCCACACCTGCACGTGCGCTCCCAGGTCCCGCACGTGCTCGAACTGCTTGCCGCACACGTCGAGGTAGCGGCCGTCGGCCCGGTGGTCCAGGTAGAGCCCGCGGGCGAGCAGCCCGGCCTCGACGGCCTGGAACACCCAGCCGTCGGGGCCGGTCAGCCCCTGGGTGAAGACCCAGGTGTGGACGGCTTCGAGGACAGCCTTGCGGGCTGCTTCGGCCGGGTCGTACTTGCAGGCGAACCCGGCGGCGTACAGGCCGAGGCGCGGGTCGTGGACGAGCGCGGCCATGCAGGGGGCGAACTCCGAGTGCATCTCGACGAGGTGGACCTCGAGCGCGGAACCGGCGAGGTCGTCGGTGAGGCCGGGCACGCTCGCCGGGTCGATGCCCCGGGCCGGGCCGTCCAGGTGCCACCACAGTTCCAGGGCGTCGCGTTCGACGATTTCCAGCAGGCCGCGCTCGATCGCGTCGTCGAGGCCCTGTCCGGCGGCGATTCCGGCGTAGTTGAGGTGGTGGGTGCGGGGCAGTTCGCGCAGGCCGCCTTGGCGCCAGTTGAGGTGGGTGAGCGAGACGGGTGCCCAGACCTCGGCGGCGGTCCCGTCGGACAGTCGTTCGGTTCCTCGTGTCCACAGCGCGGGGGTGTCGGCGGTGAGCGGGCGGTAGGGGAATTCCGCGCGGGCGTACTGCCAGGGTGCGTAGGCGGGCAGATCGGCCGGGCCGTACAGGCGCAGGCCCTTGTCCGCCAGTTCGGCGGCGGTGGCGCGCAGGGGTGCGTCCGGGTGGCCGGGCGGCGGCACACGGTTGCCGCAGTAGCGCTCCATCCCCTCGGCTATCGCGGCGACGCGGGCCTGCTCCGGATCGCCGAAGGTGGTGCCGAGGGACACCCGGTCGGCGGGCCACAGCCCGAGTCTGCGGGCGTCGGACATCTCGGCCGTGAGCGCGGTGTAGCGGGGCGGGGCGCCCGCGGGGTGCTCGACGGGCTTGACCTTGCGGACGATGCCGCAGACGGGGTCGACGAGCGCTTCCAACGGCAGAGCCGTCATCGCAGGATCTCCTCGGCAGGGGCGGTGGGGGCGGGGCGGGGCGGGAGCACGGGCAGGTTCAGCACCACGCTGTCCGGGTCGACCTGCCGCCGGGAGGCGAGCAGACGTTCGGCCGTCATCGGGTCGTCCCCGGTGTGGGGGTTGCGGGCGTGGGCCGGAAAGTGGTGTCCGGCGATCTCCAGGCGCAGCCGTGTACCGGCCCGGAGCCGGCGTGCGAGCCGGCCGAGCTCGACGGTGAACGCGGCTTCCCGGC
This sequence comes from Streptomyces sp. NPDC096105, assembly GCF_044763335.1. Taxonomy (NCBI): domain Bacteria; kingdom Bacillati; phylum Actinomycetota; class Actinomycetes; order Kitasatosporales; family Streptomycetaceae; genus Streptomyces; species Streptomyces sp. NPDC096105. Next base: position 54,869 of record NZ_JBIWGC010000031.1, on the reverse strand, counting down.
CCGCTGGTTCGGCGCGCCGCACGATGCCGACGGCGAGCCGCTCGGCGGTCCCGTCCGGTGGGAGCGCCACGAGCCGGGCGACCCAGTCGGCGGACGGTGTGTGGGCGGTGGCCCGCAGCCGCACACGGGACGGTCCGACGAGGTCGAGCGGACGCGGCGACGGCGGTGTGACCAGCAGGCAGCGGTCGGGCGGACCGTCCGCGGGGACGGTCAGGTCGTCGGAGCGAACGGGCCGTGCGGGGTCGGCGATGAAGGCGGAGCCGTGCAGCAGGCGCGTGCGGTGGGCGCGCGGTTCTCCCTCGGCGCCGGCCGGCAGCCACAGGCCGGCGCCGCCGAGCGCCAGTGCGCCGTGGCGGCCGGGGGCGAGGTCGCCGGTCAGGGCGCGGCGGGCCCAGCGCACGTACAGCTCACCGAGATTCAGCCGGTGGGCGGGGCCCGCGTCCGGTCCCGGAGCAGCGGTCAGGGAGTGCCCCCAAGGGCCGAGCAGCAGGCGTGCCGGGGATCCGCCCCAGGCGCGCCACAGAGCGACGGTCTCCTCGGCGAAGTGGTCGTGGTGGCCGCCCACCGCGAGCAGGGGCGGCCCGGCGTGCGCCGCCCGTGCCACGAGGCGTCCGCGGTCGTGGTGGCGCCACAGCCCCGCCCACGAGGGCAGGGGGCGTCCCAGCCGCTCGGGCAGGGCGGTCAACGGCAGGTGGGCGAGCAGGCCGGGATCCTCGGCGAGGGCCTTGTCCAGCGCGCTTTCGTCGGAGTCGCGCCGGTCGCCGTGGGCGGCCCACCATCCGGCGCGGGAGAGCAGCCGTTCCACGCCGGACGCCTCGCGGGCCGTCTCCGCCGGGCCGAGGGCGGGCACGGCCGCGATGACGGCATCCGGCCGGGCGTTCCCAGGGGCGTCGAGGGCGAGGACGAGGGCGCAGTGGGCGGCGTAGGAGGCGCCGGCGGCCACCAGCCGCCCGTCGTTCCACGGCTGCCGCCGGATCCAGCGGACTGCTGTTGTTCCGTCGGCGGTCTCGTTCGCGTACGGATGCCACTTCCCTGGCGACGCGAAGCGGCCCCGCACGTCCTGGACGACGGCGGCGAACCCGCGCTGGGCCCAGCCACGCGCCTCGGCCCGGTGGCGTGTCCGGTCGTAGGGGGTGCGGATCAGGACGGCCGGGAAGGGACCGTCACCGGCCGGGAGACGGACGTCGGTGGCGAGTTCTCCCACGGCCGTCTCGAACGCCGTCATACGCCCTTCCTCGGCGTCGGTGCGACGTCGGGCACCGGGAGGACGGCGTGCTCGGTGACGGTCAGCGTGCGCAGGTCCACGCGTCGGAGCCGGCGCCGTGCCGGGAGGCCGGCCGTGTCGGGGGCGCCGGTGGCCCACCGGCTGAGATCGTCCGCGAGCAGCGCCGCGAGCAGCGCGGCGGCGGGCACGGGGAGCCGGACGGGCGTGCCCGCGGTACGGGGGCCGCTCCAGTACGCGGCCAGTTCCCGGTGGGCGGGTGTGGCGGCGAGCCGGCGGGACCGGACGTGCGCCGAGGTGACGTCTCCGGGAGCGGCGGCCACCGGCTCGACGTACGCCTGCCAGCCCTCGCGGTGGCAGCGCAGCCACGCGACACCGTGCTCCGGCAGCCGGTCGGCGGCGTCCCACAAGCCGTCCGGCGCGGGTCCGTCCAGGCACCACACGACCGCGGAGGGGTTTCCGTCGAGCAGGTCCTCCACACCCGCCGGCGAGCTGCCGGAGGCGGTCACGGCCGGAGCCGTACGGGGCCGCGCGCCCAGGGCGGCCAGGTGCACGGCGAGCGGTTCGGTCAGTACCGGGTCGCCGAGGATGCTGACGTTCCGGCGAGCGGCGGGCCACTCCGGGGCCGACGGCCCTTCCGCCAGATAGCCGGCTTCTTCGAACGCCCGGACCACGCGCTCCAGCCCCTCGTCCAGCGGGGCTGCGGTCCCCCCGGCGAGCAGGGAGAGCAAGGCGTCCTCGTCGACGTCTCCTGCCCTGACGCTGAAGAACTCTCCCGCGGGGGTGCGGACGGCGAGCCCTCGCCCGGGCACGGCGACGACCTCGGCACCGGGTACGAGTCGGCTACGGGACACGGCGTTCCTCCTGTCGGCGGGACCTGGGACGGGTGTGGGCCCGCCCGGAAGGCATCGGGCGGGCCCACGGTCGAGGGCGGCCAGGCCCTCGCTTACTCCTCGGTGTCCTCGAAGGGGTTCTCGACGAGCGCGTTGGAGTGAGAGGCCGAGTCGTGAGCCAGCTGACCCGGGTCGGCGATCGGCTCGAAGATCTGCTCGTTGTCCATGAACTCTCCTTCATCAGCAGGGAGATACGGCGTTCGGATGAGCGCCACACCTCACTCTAATGAATCTGATTTTCATATTCTAGTGCCGCGATGGGGTGATCTGGGTAACACACGGGCCACCCCCCTTCCGGATCCTCACCGACCCGGCCCGCCACCTGCAGCACCTCCGCCAGCAACCCCGGCGTGACGACCTGTTTCGGCGCTCCGTCGGCCACCACACGGCCCTCCCGCAGGGCGACGATCCGCTCGGCGAACCGGGCCGCGTGGGCCAGGTCGTGCAGCACCATCACCACCGTGAGCCCGCGTTCCTCGCGCAGACGCACCACGGTCTGCAGTACGTCGAGCTGGTGGTGCAGGTCCAGGTACGTGGTCGGCTCGTCGAGCAGCAGGACCCGGGTGTCCTGAGCGAGCGCCATCGCCAGCCGGACGCGTTGCCGCTCGCCGCCGGACAGCGCGTCGACGTCACGGTCGGCCCACTCCTCCACCCCGACGTCACGCAGCGCCCGGCGCACGACGGGGTCGTCGCCCTCGCGCAGCATGCCCAGCGGGCCGCGTGCCGCGTACCGCCCCTGCCGGACGAGATGACTGACCGTCATGCCCGGGACGGCCGGGGCGGACTGGTGCAGCAGCGCCACTCTCCGGGCCGTGGCACGCCTCGAGAGCCGGGCGAGGTCGTCCCCGCCGAGCCGAACGCTCCCCTCGTCCGGTTGCAGCAGCCCGGCGGCCAGCCGCAGCAGGGTCGACTTGCCGCAGCCGTTCAGACCGATCAGGGCGGTCAGTTCGCCCGGCCGGACGGTCAGGTCGACGCCCCGCAGCACGGGCCGTCCGGGGTAGCCGAAGTGGACCCCCTCGACGTGGATCCCCACGGACTCGATCATGCTCTGTCCTCGATTCGACGTCAGAACGTACGGCTCGGCGTGCGGCGCACGACGATCAACAGCAGCGCGGCACCGAGGCAGGCGGTGAGCGCCCCGACCGGCAACGTGAGCCGTCCGGAGTCGAACGCCGTCGCCAGCAGCCGCGAGGACAGCTGCGCCGCCGCGTCCGCCCCGCACACCACGACCGCGCCCGTCAGGGCGGCGCCGGGAAGACTCCGGCGCAGGTCCGCGCCGAAGACGGCCACGGCCAGATGCGGGACGAGCAGCCCGATGAAGCCCAGCGCCCCGACGGCGGCCACCGCACCCGCCGTCAGCGCCACCGCGCACAGCAGGGCCAGGGTCCGGGCCCGGCGCGCGGAGAGCCCGGCGGCGAGGGCGATGTCGTCCCCGCAGCGCAGCAGGGTCAACGGCCCGGACAGCAGCCAGGCCGCGGCCCCCCAGACGAGCGCCCACGGCCAGAGCAGGTGCCAGTGCTCCCACACCCGGCCCTCCGTGGTGCCGACCAGCCACTGCACCACGCTGCCGAGTTCGCCGGGCTTCACCAACAGCACCATGGCGGTGAGCCCGCCGAGCACCGCCGACACCAGCACCCCGTGCACGGCGGTCTGCGCGGGATCACCGCGCCCGCGGCCGGCGAGCAGCCACAACAGCGCCGCTCCGGCGCACCCGCCCCCGCACGCGGCGAGGACCACGGCCAGAGGCGAATGCCACCCGGCGAGTCCCAGGGCGGTCGCGGTGACGGCGCCGAGCACCGCCCCCGGGGTCACGCCCGTCACCTCCGGTCCGGCCAGGGGATTGCGCAGGGCGGACTGCAGGACCAGCCCCGCCACGGCCAGACAGGCGCCCGCGCCGAGGGCCACCAGCAGTCTCGGCAGGCGCAGCTGGAACAGGATGTGCCGCTCCGTCGCGTCACCGCCCCCGTTCAGGACGTCCCAGACCACACCCGGGGACATGCCCCGCCCGGCCACCACCTCCACCGCGGCGCACACGACGGCCAGTGCCGCGAGGGCCGTGAAACGCCGTGTCACCGTACGTCCTCCGTCCTGATCGTCCCGGGAGACGGCGAGGCCGGACCGCCGGGCCCGGGTCCGCCCCGGTGAGCGTGATGCGATGCCCCGGCGGAAGGTCCTTCGTCCGCCGCACCCGAGGCCGCCTTCCGCGGCCCGGACGGCTGCCCGCGCACCCCGGCCGAAGCGGCCGGCCCCCGCCGGACCGCCTGGCGGCGGCCGCCCGACCGCATCAGCGCGACGCCGGCCGGCACCCCCAACAGAGCGGTCCAGGCGCCGGCCGGCGTCTCCACGGGTGCCAGCGCCAGCCTGGCCGGGACATCGGCGGCCACCACGACGACAGCACCCCAGGCCGCGGACCACGGCAGCCAGCGCACGGCCCCGGCCGCGGGATCGAACCAGCGGCTCAGGTGCGGGGCGAGGAAGCCCACCCACGCGACGGGACCGCACACTGCCGTCACCGGGGCGATCAGCACCACGGCGATGGCCAGAGCGGCCAGCCGTGCGCGCTGGGCACGCACACCCAGCGCCTGCGCGTCCTCGTCACCCAGCCGCAGCACCGACAGCACCGGCGCGCACAGCACGAGAGCGGGCACCGCGACGAGCAGCCACGGCCACAGGCCCGTCACGTCCTCCCAGGTCCGGGCGGAGAGGGAACCGAGCAGGTAGCGGTAGATCAGCTGGAGGTCCAACTGGTCGGCCATGACCATCAGGACAAGCAGCGCGGCTTGCAGCGCGGCCGCCACCGCCGCGCCGGTCAGCAGCACCGCGGACGGACTGCGGCCGAGCCCGGCGACGAGCAACGTGAGCCCGCCGCCGAGCGCGGCCCCGCCGATGGCCGACAGAGGCTGAACGGCGGCGGGCAGCGACAGCGACAGCACCAGCGGCGCGGCCACCCCCAGCGCGGCCCCGGACGACACTCCCAGCATCTCCGGCACCGCCAGAGGATTGCGCAGCGCCTCCTGGAGCACCAGTCCGGCCGCCCCCAGGCAGGCTCCGGCGATGAGCCCCAACAGCAGTCGGGGCACGCGGAGTTCATTCACGACGATCCCGGCCAGGCTGGTGTCCCCGTCCAGCACCGCGGCGGCCAGCCGGTGCGGGGGGACGTAGGGGGTGCCGAGGCTGAGCGCGCAGAAAGCGGAGACGGCCAGCAACACGACCACCAGAAGCGACTGCCACCTGCGCGCACCGCGCGACGGCCGCTGTCCGTGCGCCGCGGCGCGATCGGCCGCCGCCGGCTCCGGGAGGGACGGCCTCACCGCAGCGCGGCCGTGGCCTCGTCGAGGACGATGCCCAGCGAGCGAGTGCCGCGCCCCTTGGCCCACACCTCTGAGTTCACCTCGTGGACGTCACCGTTCCTCACTGCCGGGATCTTGCCCCAGAGCGGGTTCTCGGCCAGCTTCTCCGACAGCTTGCCGTCTGCCTCACCGAAGCTCAGGGTCTCGACGAAGAGTACGTCGACGTCCTGGGCGAGGATCTCTTCGAGGGAGTAACTGCCTTCCACACCACGGGACTTCCACGGATAGTCGGCGATCTTGGGGAACAGGCTGGCGGCCACGTCCCCTTCGGGCGTCGCGACACCGAAGTTCTCGTCACTGCCGTAGATGACGAGCGCGGTCCTGTCGCTCGGCGCCTTCTCGGCCGCGGCGAGCTTCGTCCGGAAGGTCCTCTCCGCCTTCTCCCCCTGGGCGGTGCGGCCGGTGAGCGCGGCGACGTCGCGCAGGTAGCCCACGCTGTCCTGCCACGTCTCGGGCTGCATGGCCCAGAACGTGGTGGCGCCCTTGAGCGCCGGGGCGAGCTTGCCGTGGGTGTCCCCGAGGCCGATCACGAGATCGGGCTTGTGGGAGAGGATCGCCTCGACCTCCGGGGCGATGAAGCCGCCGGGGATGACGTCGACCTCCTCGGCCCTCTCCTCCCCCAGGAAGTCGGGGTGGGCGAGCAGCGCGCTGTTGGTGGCCGTCGGGACGATGCCCAGCTCGGTCAGGATGTCGTCGCACAGGGCGAACAGGCAGACGATCCGCTCGGGTTGCTTCTTCAGGGAGATCCTGGCGCCGTTGGTGTCGGTCAACTCCGTCGACGCCTTGATGGGTTCGACGGTCACCTCCGTCTTCGCCGGGGGCTCGGCCTTGTCGTTCGCGGGTTCCTCGGCGGACGAGCCGCAACCGACCAGGAGCGAACCCACCGCCGCTGCGGTGAGCCAACTGCGGACGAATCTCGACGGTGAGCGCAGCATCGATGCCCTCGTTTCTCTCAGGTGCCGGGAACGCACTGAAGATACATGATAATCGTTTTCACAAAACCGGTTTCTGGAGGACTCGTGCCCACTGCCACACCCGTCCTGCTCGTCTCCGACCATGTGGCCGGAGCCGTACACCTGCTGACCGTGCCGGACGGCGTCTTGACAGGACGCCTCACCGGCCGTCACCTCTCCGAGCACGCCGGCTTCCTGGCGCTTCCGGGAGGGCGGGTGGCCTGCGTCGACGACCGCCGCGGGGAACTACTGGTGCTCGATCCCTTCGCCGAGAAGCTCGTGGAGCGCACGGTCCCGGTCGCCGTGCCGGCCGAGCATCTCGCCTGCGACCCGTCCGGCCGCCGACTGGCCGTCACGACCGGCCTCGGCAAGAACAGCGAACCGTGGTCGGACCTGCTGACGGTCCTGGACCTGGTCACCGGGGAAGCCGCGCGGGTCCGCACGCGCGTCGGTGAACCGGGCGTAACCGTGCTGGGCGGGACCGACCCGCTGGTCGTGCTGCGCCACCGGGAACCCGGCGCACTGGCCGTCCACCGGTTCGCGGACCTCCTCACGGCGCCGCCGGGCTGCCCTCCGGTCACCCCTCACGCATCCCTGCCGCTGCCGGACGACGGACACGGAGACGCACAGGCACCCGGCTCGGAGCACGTGTTCGCGGCCACGGGACAGGGAGTGCACCAGGCCCGGAGGGAAGGCGACGCGCTCACCGCCGAGGCGGTCATTCCGTGGAGATCGCCCGCCCGGGGCTGGTACCTCCGACTCGACACCCGGCGGCAGGCGCTGTGGACCACCTTGCGGGGCGGCGCCCCGAACCCGCTGCGATGGCCGGAGTGGACCAACCAGGCATGGCACCACGACCTGGGGACAGGCCGCACGCTGCTCACGGAACTCGGCCCCGGACTCGTCTTCCGGCTGGCCCTCGCCCGGCACCACACCGCCTTCACCCGTGTCCACCCCGACGGCGACGAGCTGATCCTTCTCGGCGCCGACGATGTCGTCCGCCGCTGCCCCCTGCCCGCGATGGACGGCGCTCCGCGTCGCGGTGGCACCCCCTGGGAGGGCGTCCAGCGCCGGGCGGTGGCCGCCTCACCGGGCTCCGACTGGATCGCCGTCACCCGGGGCGGCCACGGCGAGGTGCACATCGTCGACGCGGAGACCGGTCACGAGGCGGCCCGTCTGCGGCTGAGCACACCTCTGCACCACGGCGGCCACATGACACTGCGCGTCCGGAACGACGGTGCCGACGGCGATCCCGTGGGGCGGTGACGGCCGGTACGGGCCGGCACGCCCCAGGCGTCCGGAACAGCCGCCGTCCGCGGGAGCAAGGTCCGCCACCGCGCCACACGTACGTCCGTACGCACGTTTCTCCTGATCAGTGGCCAGCCGCCGAGTCCGGCTCCGCGGCGCGGTCGCCCCTTCACGACCCGGCGGATCACGGACCCGGGCGCACCGCGTCCAGCGGATGACCACGCGCTCGTCCGGCTCGCCGGTCTCCGCCGGTTCCAAGGCAGGGGGACGGTCGAGAAGCCGGTGCTCACTGCGCGATGTCGTGCAGGCGGTCTCCAGGCAGCGGTGTGGTCCCCCGGGGAAGACAGCGCCGGCCCGACCCTCGGTGGGGTGGGTACGGGCAGCCCGGCCGGCGACCAGCGCGACGGCTCCGGCGCTCCAGCTCTCGGACGCGTGATGACCCCGTGCCCATGGGCGGCATGCCCGCACCGCCTCCGCGGGGCCGGCCCGGTGGACCTCGCCGGAGGCGGCGTAGTCGACGCTGCCGGGGCGGGGTGGCCGAGTGTCCCACGGCGCAGCGCACACCAGTGCGCCGATACGGCCGAACCGCGCCACCGGTTCGCCGGCGAGGGGTCCGTGTGCACCCGCGTCGACGCCCCTGCCGTCTGGAGCGGCAGCGCAAGGAGGAAGAGGATCGTGGCCGCCGCCGCCCAGCGCACCTCGGGCAGGGCGAGGACCCGCGTCCTGCGCCTGGGGCCTTCGCCGGTGCGCGGGCGCGCGGGCCGGTCCGCCGTGGGCGAGGCAAGCACGGAGGTCATCGGAGCGGTCAGTTCTTCACGACGGCAGGATGGAACGGCGGCGGTCCGGACACCCGGCCACCGCTCCGCCTCACCATACAGAAAAAGATGAAAAGTCGTTCATGTGTTCATGGGAACGTGTTCGTAGGATGGAGCCCATGGGCCATGGAGCTGACGCCGAAACCACTGCCACCGCACGCGAACGCCTGGAGACAGTGGGCGCCGCCGATGTGGCCGCGACCCTCCAGGCACTGGCCACGCCCTCCCGGCTGCGCATCCTCGCCCGCCTGCAAGAAGGCCCGTGCGCGGCCACCGAGCTCGCCAATGCCGTCGGCATGGAACAGTCGGCCTGCTCCCACCAGTTGCGCCTGCTGCGCACCCTCGGCCTGGTGACCGGGGAACGCCGGGGCCGCTCGGTCATCTACGCCCTCTACGACAACCACGTCGCCGAACTGCTGGAACAGGCTCTCCACCACGTCGAGCACCAGCGCCTCGGCCTGCGGGACGCACCCGCCCCGGCGGCGGCGAGCGGGAGGATCTGAGCAAACGTCCGGTGCACGAGGGCGGCGCCCGGCGGGGACCGCTCGGCAACGCACCACCACCTGCTTCAACGGGACTGATCCCCGCGTCGCATGGCCTGGTCACGGTGCGGGGACCGCCCTCTCACGGCTGCGATGCCGGGAGCGGCTGCGCCCGCAGATCCGACGTCCTCACGCACGGAGCAGGAACCCGGACGGGAGGGGAGCCGGACGCGTCTTGCGTGCGAGCCCAGCCGAGCTCACGGCGAAGCCTCACCAGAGCGCTCCGGTGGGGCTTGGCCTCATGACGCCGGGCAGAGGCCCCGCCTGGATGTCCCCGGGCAGGTCTCTCGCCCCGTCACCGGCGCTGTCACACGCCTGTCCCCGACAGGGGGTCACCCGCGGGTCTCTTGCTGTGCGCCACGGGCGGGCGGGACGGGGCCCGGGCCTCGTCCCGCCCGCCCGTCCCGCCCGCCCGGCAGCCCCCGTCACTCCTGCTTCTCGCCGGAGGCGAAGCGGGAGATGATCAGTGCGACGATGATGATCGCGCCGTTGAGGAACTGGTTCCACAGCGGCGGCACGCCGGCCAGGGTCATGACGTTGACCACGAGCTGGAGGGTCAGCACACCGGTGAGGGCGCCGAACAGGGTGCCGCGGCCGCCGTTGAGACTGACGCCGCCGATGACGGTGGCGGCGAAGACCTGGAAGATCCAGCCGTTGCCCTGGTCCGCGGAGATGGAGCCGTAGTGGCCGGTGTAGAGGATGCCGGCGAAGGCGGCGAGCAGGCTGCCGACGATCAGGACGACCCACACGATCCGGTCGACCCGGATGCCGGCCGCCCGGGCCGCCTCGGCGTTGCCGCCGATCGCGTACAGGGCGCGGCCGTGGCGCAGCCAGGCGAGCGCGCTGCCGCCGATCAGGAAGAGCAGCGCGCAGATCCAGATGCCGGCGGGCGCCCCGAGCCAGGAGGCGCGGCCGAGGTAGGTGAAGGAACCGGGCAGGTTGACGATCGACTGGCCCTCGGAGACGGCGACCTGGAGTCCGCGCAGCAGGGTGAGCATGCCGAGGGTGACGATGAAGCCGTTGAGCCGCAGTTTGAGGATGAGGAAGCCGTTGATCACGCCGATCAGCGCGCCGACCAGCAGGCACAACGGGATGGCCGCCCAGCCGGGGAACAGCCCGAGGCCGAGGAAGCGGGCGCCCTCGTCGGGCAGGACCATCCAGACGGCGATGACCGGGGCGACGCCGATCGTGGACTCCAGTGAGAGGTCCATCCGGCCGCAGATCAGAATCAGGGCCTGGGCCAGGACCAGCAGACTCAGCTCGGTGGCCTGCTGTCCGACGCCGAGCAGGTTGTCGGACGTCAGGAAGGCGGGCGAGACCACGAAACCGATGACGCACAGGACGAGCAGGACCGGCACCAGCGACAGGTCGCGGAAACGGGCGAACTCGATGCGGCGCCCGGTGGGCGCCGGGGCGGCAGCGGCCGGTGTGGTGCCGACCTCAGTGGTGGGGGTCATGGCTGTCCTTCGTGTCGGTCGGGTCGGCCATGCCCTCCATGGCGGCGACCAGTTGTTCGTCGCTCCAGTCGTGCCCGAACTCGGCGACGACACGGCCGTGGAACATGGCCAGGACGCGGTCGCAGACCCGCAGGTCGTCGAGTTCGTCGGACACGATCAGAGCGGTCCTGCCGGCGTCGGCGACCTCGCGGACGGTGCCGAGCAGGGACTCCTTGGACTTGACGTCGACGCCGTTGGTCGGCCGGACGGCGACCAGGACGTGCGGCTCGGTGGCGAGCGCGCGGGCGATGACGACCTTCTGCTGGTTGCCGCCGGACAGCGCGGACACCTGGGTGGTCGCGCCCGGGGTCTTGATGTCGAGGTCGTTGATCATCCGCTGGGCGAAGGCCCGGGTCCGTGAGGGGAGCACCATGCCGAACGGGCCGAGCTGATCGGTGACGGTCAGCGTGGCGTTCTCGGCGACGCTGCGGTGCGGGACGAGGCCCTGGATGTGCCGGTCCTCCGGAACGAACCCGATGCCGGCCGCGAGCGAGGCGGGGACCTTGCCCGTGCGGAGGCGCCGGCCCGCGACGGTGACCGTGCCGGCCCGGGGGCGGCGCAGGCCGGCGAGGGTCTCGCCGAACTGGACGTTGCCGCTGGCCGCGGCCCCGGCCAGCCCCACCACCTCACCGGAGCGGGCGGTCACGGAGACGTCCTGGTAGGCGCCGTCCAGACTCAGCCCGGAGACCTCGAGCAGCGGTTCGCCGCCGGAGCGCGCGGCGCCGGTCACGGACCAGGCGGGCGCGACGCTCCGCGTGCTCTCCCCGGTCATCGCCTCGACCAGGGCGTGCCGGTCGAGTTCGGCGACCGGCGCGGTGACGACGTGCCGGGCGTCGCGGTACACCGTGACGGTGGTGCAGAGGTCGTAGACCTCCTGCAGGTGGTGGGAGATGAAGAGGAAGGCGATGCCCTGCTGTTGCAGGGCGCGCAGTTTGCCGAAGAGCCGGTCGATGCCGCGGGCGTCGAGCTTGGCGGTGGGTTCGTCGAGGATGACGAACCGGGCGCCGAACGACAGGGCTCGGGCGATCTCCACGAACTGGCGCTGCTCGACGCTCAGGTCCATGGCGCGTGCGGTCGGGTCGACGTCCACGCCGTACTCGGCGAGCAGTTCGACGGCGCGCAGGCGCAGCCGCTTCCAGCTGATCGGGCGCAGCGCGCCGGCGCTCTGCCGGTCCAGGAAGAGGTTTTCGGCGACGGTTAGGGACGGGATGACGGTGGAGTGCTGGTAGACGCAGGCGACCTTGGAACGCCATGCCTCGGTGTCGCCGAACGCCGGGGCCGGCTCGCCGTCGAAGCGCAGGGTGCCGGTGTCGGGGCTCTGCAGGCCGGTGAGGATCGAGACGAGGGTGGACTTGCCCGCGCCGTTGCGGCCGACCAGGGCGTGTGCGTCGCCGGGCGCGACCGAGAGGCGGGCGTCACTGAGCGCGACGGTGGCGCCGAAGTGTTTGCTGATCCCGTCGGCCTCGACGACGGGGCCCCGGATGGGGCTGGGGTCCGCCATGGCGGGTTGTCCTTTCCGCGGAGGGGCTCGTGGGCGGTGGCCCCGGAAGGCGTGGGACGAGGTGCTTCCGGGGCCACCGCTCAGAGGTGTTCAGGAGGTGCTCAGGGGGTCACTTGCTGACGTTGTTGCCCCACAGGGCCTTGTCGTCGACGTTCTTCTTGGTCACCAGCGGGGCGGGGAGCTGGTCCTCGAGGCCGTTGGGGAGCTCGATGACGGTCGAGCCGTGGTCGGTGGGACCGGGCTTGAAGGTCTTGCCCTCGGCGGCGGCCTTCGCGTAGTACACCGCGTACTTCGCGTAGAGGTCGGCGGGCTGGGAGATCGTGGCGTCGATGTGGCCCTGGCGGATCGCGTCGAACTCCTGCGGGATGCCGTCGTTGGAGATGATCGTGATGTGGCCGGGCTCGCCGGCGGGCTTGAGCAGGCCCTTCTGCTTGAGCAGGGAGAGGGTGGGCTGCAGGAAGACACCACCGGCCTGCATGTAGATGCCGTCCAGGTCGGGGTGGGCGGCCAGGGTGGACTGGAGTTTGGCGGAGGCGACGTCACCCTTCCAGTCGGTGGCCAGCTCGATCACCTCGATCCCGGGGAACTTCTCCTTCATGCACGCGGCGAACGCCTCGGAGCGGTCACGGCCGTTGATGGAGCTGAGGGCGCCCTGGAGTTCCGCCACCTTGCCCTTGCCGCCGAGCTGCTCGCCGAGGTACTCGCACGACTTGGTGCCGTACGCCTTGTTGTCCGCGCGGACCACCATGTAGACGTCGCCCTTGTCGGGGCGGGTGTCGACGCTGATCACCGGGATCTTCTCGGCGGCCAGCTGGTCCAGGGTGGAGGCGATGGCGCCGGTGTCCTGCGGGGCCATCACGACGGCCTTGGCGCCGGTGTTCTGGAAGACCTTGACGTTGGCGACCAGCTTGGTCACGTCGTTCTGGGAGTTGCTCACCGGCAGGGCGCTCACGCTCTGGGTGCCGGTCTCCCGGTCGACGTACTGGGCGTAGGAGTTCCAGAAGTCGGAGTCGGCGCGGGGCAGGTCGATGCCGATCTTCGCCGTGCCGCCGTTCGCGGAGGCGGAGTCGCCGTCGCGGTTGCAGGCCGTGGTGAACCCCGCCAGGACGGCCACGGTGGCGGCCGCGGCCGCGATTCTGGAGGAGCGAGGCTTCATGGTGCTGATCTCCTTGGCTGGGACGGCCGGTGCCTCGGCCGAGGTGAGTGGGAGCCGGGTCGACGGACCGGCGTGCGGGAGTGGCGCGCTCCCCCGCCGACGGCTGGGAGGTGGGGCGTCCCGGCAGGTCTGCCAAGGAGCGCGGCTGCTGAGTCATCGGATGGCTTGCGGCATCGTGGACCTTACGAGTCGGCAACTTGGGCTGCAAGAGGAGACGTCAGACGAATTTGAATCGTGACGTACGGGTCGCGGATGCACGTCAGGACGGGTGAACGAATGGTGCTCAACTGCCCATACGGCCGCAGGGGCGACCAGGTGCGCACACAGAGAGGTCGGATGTCTCCTTGCGGAGGGTCGCCGGTCGCTCGTATGGTCGAGCCCGGCCAGTCATCCGATGTATTGATCGACGGAGGACCTGGGCCTCCACAAGCGACGACAGGAGAAGAACATGAAGCTGTTGCGAGTCGGGGAACCGGGCCGGGAGACGCCGGCGGTCCTCGGCGAGGACGGCGTCGCCTTCTCGCTGGCGGAGGTCACCGCCGACATCGACGGGACGTTCCTCGCCTCCGGCGGGATCGAACGGGCCGGGCGGGCACTGGCCGGGGGATCCCTGCCGCGCCTGGACACGGCGGGCCGGCGGATCGGCGCCCCCGTCGCCCGCCCGGGCAAGGTCGTGTGCGTCGGCCTCAACTACCGTGACCACGCCGAGGAGACCGGCGCGGCCGTCCCCGAGCGGCCGGTGGTCTTCATGAAGGACCCGTCCACCGTCGTGGGCCCCTGCGACGCGGTGCACATCCCCCGTGGCTCGGTGAAGACCGACTGGGAGGTCGAACTCGCCGTCGTCATCGGCGCCGAGGCCCGCTATCTGTCCGGCCCCGACGAAGCGGCCGGTCACATCGCCGGCTACGCGGTCAGTCACGACGTCTCCGAGCGGGAGTTCCAGCTCGAGTACTCCGCGCAGTGGGACCTCGGCAAGTCCTGCGAGACCTTCAACCCGCTGGGCCCCTGGCTCGTGACCCCCGACGAGGTGGGCGACCCGCAGCGACTCGGCCTGCGCCTGTCCGTCAACGGCGAGGTCCGCCAGGACGGCAGCACCAAGAACATGATCTTCGACGTCGCGTACCTCGTCTGGTACCTCAGCCAGTACATGGTGCTGCGCCCCGGCGACGTCATCAACACCGGCACCCCGGCCGGCGTGGCCCTCGGCCTGCCCGGCACCCCCTATCTGCGCGCGGGCGACACCGTCGAACTGTCCATCGACGGTCTCGGCACCCAGCGGCAGAAGTTCATCAACGCGTGAAAGGCACCGAGTTGTCCGCAACCCCCGCGCGGATCGCCGCCGTCGACACCTACGACATCCGCTTCCCGACCTCACGGGAGCTGGACGGGTCCGACGCGATGAATCCGGACCCCGACTACTCCGCCGCCTACCTGGTCCTGCGCACCACGGAGGGCGGCCACGAGGGCCACGGCTTCACCTTCACCATCGGCCGCGGCAACGACGTCCAGGTCGCCGCCATCGACGCGCTGCGCGAGCACGTCGTCGGACGGCCCGTCGCCGACCTGTGCGCCGACCCCGGCTCGCTCTACCGCGACCTGATCGGCGACAGCCAGCTGCGCTGGCTGGGGCCGGAGAAGGGCGTGATGCACATGGCCATCGGCGCCGTCGTCAACGCCGTCTGGGACCTGGCGGCCAAGCGTGAGGGCAAGCCGCTGTGGCGGTTCCTCGCCGACGCCGACCCCGCCTGGCTCGTCTCCCAGGTCGACTTCCGCTACCTCACCGACGCCCTGACCCCGGACGAAGCCCTGGAGCTCCTGCGCCGGGGCAGGGAGGGCGCCGACGACCGGGCCGCCGAGCTGCTGCGCCGCGGCTACCCCGCCTACACCACCTCGCCGGGCTGGCTCGGCTACTCCGACGAGAAGCTCACCCGTCTCGCCCAGCAGGCCGTCGCCGAGGGATTCACCCAGATCAAGCTCAAGGTCGGCGCCGACCTCGACGACGACATCCGCCGCTGCCGCGCCGCCCGCGAGGCCGTGGGTCCCGACTTCCGGATGGCCATCGACGCCAACCAGCGCTGGGGCGTCGACGAGGCCGTGGCGTGGACACGGGCGCTCGCGGAGTTCGACCCGTACTGGATCGAGGAGCCCACCAGCCCCGACGACATCCTCGGCCACGCCGCCATCCGGCGCGGCGTCCACCCCGTCAAGGTCGCCACCGGCGAGCACGTGCAGAACCGCATCGTCTTCAAGCAGCTCCTCCAGGCCGGCGCCGTCGACGTCCTCCAGCTCGACTCCGCACGCGTGGCCGGAGTCAACGAGAACCTCGCCGTCCTGCTGCTCGCCGCCAAGTTCGGCGTACCGGTCTGCCCGCACGCCGGCGGCGTCGGTCTGTGCGAACTCGTCCAGCACCTCTCGATGTTCGACTACGTGGCACTCACCGGCACCACCGAGAACCGTGTCATCGAGTACGTCGACCACCTCCACCAGCACTTCCTCGACCCGGTGGTGATCGCCGACGGCCACTACCGGCCCCCCGCCTCGCCCGGCTTCTCGGCCGCCATGAAGCAGGCCAGCATCGACATGTACACCTATCCGCACGGCACGTTCTGGGTCACCGACGCCGCGGAGGCCGCCACGGCGGGCGCCGGTACGACGGCCGCCGGCGTGCCCGGCCAGGACACGGAGGTCCCCGCATGACGACCGCTCTCGCCTCACTCACCGCCGTCGTCACCGGCGGCGCCTCCGGCATCGGCCTCGCCACCGCGCGGCTGCTCGCCGAGCACGGCGCGGACGTCGCCGTCCTCGACCGCGACCCGAGCGGCGTGCCCGCTCCCCTGCGCGGCTTCACCGCCGACGTCACCGACGACCGCGCCGTCCGCGCCGCCGTCGAGGGGGCCGCCGAGGCGCTCGGCGGGATCGACATCCTGGTCAACAACGCCGGTGTCGGGGCGGTCGGAACCGTGGAGGACAACGCGGACGAGGAGTGGCACCGCGTGCTGGACGTCAACGTCCTCGGCATCGTCCGCACCACCCGGGCCGCCCTGCCGTACCTGCGCCGCTCCTCCTCCGCCTCGGTCGTCAACACCTGTTCCGTCGCCGCCACCGCGGGACTGCCGCAGCGCGCCCTGTACTCGGCCAGCAAGGGCGCGGTCCTGTCCCTCACCCTGGCCATGGCCGCCGACCACGTCCGTGCGGGCATCCGGGTCAACTGCGTCAATCCCGGCACCGTCGACACCCCGTGGGTCGGCCGCCTGCTCGACGCCGCCGCCGATCCGGCCGCCGAGCGCGCCGCGCTCGACGCACGCCAGCCCACCGGGCGCCTGGTGACCGCGCAGGAGGTGGCCGCCGCCATCGTCCACCTCGCCTCCCCCGCCGCCGGCAGCACCACCGGCACCGCCCTCGCGGTCGACGGCGGCATGGCCGGCCTGCGGCTGCGACCGGAGCCGCAGCCGTGACCCCGCGTCACCACCGGCTCGGGAACCGCGCCGTACGGATCAGCACACTGGCCTTCGGCGCGGCGGGCATCGGCAACCTGTTCACCCCCGTCACCGACGAGGAGGCCGCACGCGCCGTCGACGCCGCCTGGGAGGCGGGCGTCCGGTACTTCGACACCGCCCCGCACTACGGTCTCGGGCTGTCCGAGCGCCGTCTGGGCGCGGCCCTGCGCGCACGGCCGCGCCACGCGTACGCCGTGTCCACCAAGGTCGGCCGCATCCTGGAGCCGGCCCCGTCGGCCGCGGGCGACGATCTCGCCCACGGCTTCGCCGTCCCCGCCACCCACCGCCGGCGCTGGGACTTCAGCGCCCGTGGTGTGCGCCGGTCGGTCGAGGAGAGCCTGGAGCGGCTCGGTCTGGACCGGATCGACATCGCCTACCTCCACGATCCCGACGACCACATGGAGCAGGCGCTCGACGAGGCGTACCCGGAACTGGAGCGGATGCGCGACGAGGGACTGGTCGGTGCGATCGGCGCCGGCATGAACCACGCCGCTCCGCTCGCCCGTTTCGTCCGCGAGACCGGCGTCGACGCCGTCCTGCTGGCGGGCCGTTACACGCTCCTGGACCAGTCCGGGCTCGTCGACCTGCTGCCGCTCGCCGCCGAGCGGGGCGTCGGCGTCGTCGTCGGAGGCGTCTTCAACTCCGGCCTGCTCGCCGATCCGCGTCCCGGCGCCACCTTCGACTACGCCCCGGCACGCCTCGGGACGCTGTCCCGGGCACTGGAGCTCCAGACGGTCTGCGAGCGGCACGGGGTACCGCTGCGCGCCGCCGCCCTGCACTTCCCGTTCGGGTCCCCGGCCGTCACGAGCGTCCTCACCGGAGCCCGCAGCGCGGCGGAGGTCCAGGACGCCGCCGCCCTGCTCGGCCGCCCGGTCCCGGACGCGCTGTGGGCGGAGCTCAAGGAACGCGGGCTGCTCCCCGCCTACGTACCCACCCCCCAGGACACCGACTGATGCGCATCGCCCTGTTCCTCACCTGCTTCAACGACACCATGTTCCCGGACACCGGCCGGGCCGTGGTCCGTGTCCTGGAGCGGCTCGGCCACACCGTCGACTTCCCGTGGGAGCAGACCTGTTGCGGGCAGATGCACTTCAACACCGGCTACCGGCCGGAGGCCGTCCCGCTGGTGGAGCGTTTCACGCGGACCTTCGCCGCGTACGACGCCGTGGTCACCCCGTCCGCCTCCTGCGCCGGGATGATCCGTGACAGCCACCCCGTGCTCGCCCGGGACCACGGGTCCGCCGCGCTCCAGGAGGGGGTCGCCGGCCTGGCGCCCCGGGTCCACGAGTTCACCGAGTTCCTCACCGACGTCCTGGGCGTCACGGACGTGGGGGCGCGTTTCCCGTACCGGGTCGCGTACCACCCGACCTGTCACTCGCTGCGCGGACTGCGGCTCGGCGACCGTCCGCTGGACCTGCTGCGGGCCGTCGAGGGCGTCGACCTGGTCGACCTCCCCGCCGCCGACGCGTGCTGCGGCTTCGGCGGCACCTTCGCGGTCAAGAACGCCGGGACCTCCGGCGCGATGCTCGCCGACAAGGCGCAAGGGGTCCTGGACAGCGGCGCCGAGGTGCTGTGCGCCGCCGACAACTCCTGCCTGATGCACATCGGCGGCGGTCTCTCCCGCCGGGACAGCGCCGTACGCACCCTGCACCTGGCCGAGATCCTCGCGCACCGCGAAGGAGTTCCCCGATGAACGGCCCCACGGACCGCGGCGTCGTCTGGCTCGGTTCTCCCTCCTTCCCCGAGGCCGCCAGGAGCGCGCTCGAGGACGGCCGGCTGCGCGCCAACCTGAAGCGGGCCACCTCCACGATCCGCGGCAAACGGCAGGCCGTCGCGGACGAGCTGGACGACTGGGAGGCGCTGCGCGACGCGGCCGCCGCGATCAAGCGACGCACCGCCCGCCATCTCGACCGGTACCTGGTGCGGCTGGAGGAGTCCGTCACGGCGGCGGGCGGCACCGTCCACTGGGCCGCCGACGCCGCCGACGCCAACCGCGTCGTCACGGAGCTGGTGCGGGCCACCGGTGAGCGGGAGGTCGTCAAGATCAAGTCGATGGCCACCCAGGAAATCGGTCTCAACGAGCATCTCGCCCGGGCCGGGATCACCGCCTACGAGACCGACCTCGCCGAACTCATCGTCCAGCTCGGCGACGACCGCCCCTCGCACATCCTCGTCCCCGCGATCCACAGGAACCGCACCGAGATCCGCGATCTGTTCGCCGCCGAGATGGGCCGCTGGGGGCGTCCGGCGCCGGAGGGCCTCACGGACGACCCGGCCGACCTCGCCGAGGCGGCCCGGCGCCACCTGCGGCAGAAGTTCCTGGCCGCGAAGGTCGCCGTCTCCGGCGCGAACTTCGCCGTGGCCGACACCGGCACGGTCGTCGTCGTGGAGTCCGAGGGCAACGGCCGCATGTGCCTGACCCTGCCGCAGACCCTGATCACCGTCATGGGCATCGAGAAGGTCGTGCCCACCTTCGGCGACCTGGAGGTGTTCCTCCAACTGCTGCCCCGCTCGTCCACCGGCGAGCGGATGAATCCCTACACCTCCGCCTGGACCGGCACCACCGACGGCGACGGACCGCACGCGTTCCACCTGGTGCTCCTCGACAACGGCCGTACCGACACCCTCGCCGACACCGTCGGCCGCCAGGCCCTCGCCTGCATCCGCTGCTCGGCCTGTCTCAACGTGTGCCCGGTCTTCGAACGGACCGGCGGCCACGCGTACGGCTCGGTCTACCCCGGTCCGATCGGCGCCGTGCTCACCCCGCAGCTCGTCGGCGTCGAGAACGCCGCGTCCCTCCCGTTCGCCTCGACGCTGTGCGGCGCCTGCTACGACGCCTGCCCGGTGAAGATCGACATTCCCGAGGTGCTGGCCCACCTGCGCGCCGAGGCCGTCGAGGCCCGGCGGGCCGCCCAGCGTCTCCCGACGGCGGAGGCGGCGGCGATGAGGGCGGCCGCCGCCGTCCTCGGCTCCCCCCGTCTGTTCGGCGCCGTCCAGAGGGCGGCGGGCGCCGCCGGCCGCGCCGTCGCCCGCCGGGGCCGCATCGGCCGGCTGCCCGGACCGCTGCGCGGCTGGTCCGCCACCCGCGACACCCCCGCGCCGCCCGCGGAGTCCTTCCGCCGGTGGTGGCGCGAGAACCGCGAGAACGGCGGACACGGCCAGAGCGGCGAGAACACGAACGAGAGCAAGGAGGGGGAGCGTTGAGCAGCCGTGAGGCCGTTCTCGGCCGCATCCGCGCCGCACTGGCCGACGTACCGGCCACCGAGGTCCCCGACGACGTCCCCGTCCCGCGGGACTACCGCCGCAGTCACACCGCGCCGGACCAGGACGTCGTCTCCCTGTTCGCCGAGCGGGTCGCCGATTACCGTGCCACCGTCGTCCGCACCGACCGGGCCGGACTGACCGGCACCCTCGCCGGCGTCCTCACGCGCCGCGGTGTCCGGGAGCTGGCCCTGCCGCGCCTCTTCCCCGACACGATGCTGCCCGCCGGCCCCTGGTCGTGGCACGCGGAACCACTGGACGTGCCCGCCCTGGACGCCCTGGACGGCACGATCACACTCGCCGCCTGCGGCATCGCCGTCACCGGGACCATCGTCCTCGACGCCGGTCCCGGGCAGGGGCGGCGCGCCCTGACCCTCGTCCCCGACTACCACCTGTGCGTCGTGCACGCCGGGCAGATCGTCCCCGACGTTCCCGACGCCCTGTCCCGGCTCGACCCCGTCCGGCCGCTCACCTTCATCTCCGGGCCCTCCGCCACGAGTGACATCGAACTCGACCGGGTCGAAGGCGTGCACGGACCGCGGACCCTGGACGTCGTCGTCGTCGGCCCCACCCACCCGGAGCAGCCATGAGGATCGCCCTGCACACCCGCGTACGCGAGGACCGCGTCGCGCAGTACGAGGCCGCCCACCGCGAGGTGCCCGCCGAGCTCACCGCCGCCATCCGGGCCGCGGGCGTCACCTCGTGGACCATCTGGCGCAGCGGCCGCGAACTGTTCCACCTGCTGGAGTGCGAGGACTACGCCCGGCTGCTCGCCGAACTGGAACACCTCCCGGTCAACGTGGCCTGGCAGGCGCGGATGGCCGATCTCCTCGACGTCGTCCACGACTACTCCGAGGGCGGCGCCGACGCGGGTCTCCCGGTGGTGTGGGAGCTGTGACCGGCCGGCGGATCATCGACGCGCACCATCACGTCTGGGACCTCGCGGTCCGGCCGCAGCCGTGGATCACGGGCGATGCC
This sequence comes from Streptomyces sp. NPDC096105, assembly GCF_044763335.1. Lineage (NCBI taxonomy): Bacteria > Bacillati > Actinomycetota > Actinomycetes > Kitasatosporales > Streptomycetaceae > Streptomyces > Streptomyces sp. NPDC096105. The sequence continues at coordinate 33,957 of NZ_JBIWGC010000031.1, read as the reverse complement.
CTCGCCCCGCTCGCCCGGTCCTTCTCGGCCCGGGACCTCGCCGCCGAGGCGCGGGCGGCGGGCGTGTCCGGCACGGTCGTCGTGCAGACCGTCTGCGTGCCCGGGGAGACGCCCGAGCTGCTGGCGCTCGCCGCCGGCAGCGGCCTGGTCGCGGGGGTCGTCGGATGGACCGACCTCACCGCACCGGACGTCGCCGACGCGATCGCCGCGCTGCGTGAACAGCCCGGTGGCGACCGGCTGGTCGGCATCCGCCACCAGGTGCAGGAGGAGCCGGACCCGCGCTGGCTGCTGCGCCCGGACGTCCAGCGCGGGCTGACGGCCGTCGCCGCGGCCGGGCTCGTCTACGACCTCGTCGTCAAGCCCCGTCACCTGGCCGCCGCGGCGGAGGCCGCGGCCCGGCTCACCGGGCTGACCTTCGTCCTCGACCATCTCGGCAAGCCCCCGATCGCCACGGGCGCGCTGGAACCCTGGGCCGCCGGCCTGCGCCGCCTCGCCGCCCTGCCCAACACCGTGGGCAAGCTCTCCGGCCTGGTCACCGAGGCCGCCCCCGGCGCGTGGCGGACCGAGGACCTCGAACCGTACGCGCGGACCGCCCTCGACGCCTTCGGTCCCCAGCGGCTGCTGTTCGGGTCCGACTGGCCGGTCTGCACCCTGCGGGCGGACTACGCGACGGTCGTCCGGACCGCGGACACGCTCACGGCGGGGCTGTCCCCCGCGGAGAGGGACGCGGTGTTCCACGACAACGCGGTCCGCCTGTACGGGCTGCGGGGCGCCGGACCGTCCGAAGCGGGTGCGCCCGGTGCGGGGACGCGGACGTCCTGACTTCCGGCCCGCCCGCCTGTTTTCCCCCCAGGCCCCGGAGAGAACCGGCGGGAGCCGGGGGGACCCGGGAGGGGGCGCCGTGCCGACGTGCCGTCAGAGCACGGGCCGGTCGCCCCCGAGGGTGCCGCGCAGCCACTGCTCGACGCCCGCCACGTGGACCGTCATCCAGGACCGGGCCAGCTCGGGGTTCCGGTCGGCGACGGCCTCGTAGATCGCCCGGTGCTGGTCCCGGGTGCGTCCCACCGCGCCCTCCTCGGTCAGCCCGCGCCAGATCCGCGCCCGGGTGGTCGGACCGGAGAGCCCGTCGATCAGCGAGCAGAGCACCGGGTTGCCGGCGCCGGAGGCGATCAGGCGGTGGAACTCCAGGTCGTTGGCGATGAGTTCTTCCAGGGACGCCTCCTGCGGGAGGCGGTCGAGCACCTTCTCCAGCTCGGCGACGTCCTTCTCCGGCATCGCCCGCGCGGCCATGGCGGCGGCGGCCGGCTCCAGGATGCGGCGGACCTCGAGGAAGTCCAGCACCGTGTCGTCGTGGTGGAAGTCGACGACGAAGCCGAGCGCGTCCAGCAGCAGGCCGGGCTCCAGGCTGGTCACGTACGTCCCGTCGCCCTGGCGCACGTCGAGCACGCGGATCAGGGAGAGCGCCTTGACCGCCTCGCGCAGGGAGTTGCGCGACAGCCCCAGCCGCCCGGCCAGGTCGGCCTCCTTGGGCAGCCGTTGCCCCGGGCGCAGCTCGCCCTCGACGATCATCGCCTTGATCTTCTCGATCGCCTCATCGGTGACCGGCACGGTGACCACCTCCTCAGGGCGACGACTATACATCGGATGAATGACTGTGCTTCTCAGTCGCCGACAGACGGATACATCCTATGTGTGGGCTGTAGAAGTGCCGCATCCTTGTTCATGAGTACATCCTCTCTCTATCGTGGCAAGCATTCATCCGATGTGTCACCGAGCACGTCGTGACCGGTGCCCCTCCTTCAGGGACGGACACATGCCTGAAACAGCCGACCACTCCTCCCCTGCCGACCCGTCGGGCCGTGCTGCGCGGCGCGACCGCGTTAGGCGCGCTGCTCGCCCTCTCCGCGCTGCCCGAGTTCACTCCGCGCGCGGCGGCCGCGCCCCGGCCGCCGCTGTCCCTGGTGCCGGCGGACCGGGCCGTCCTGCTGCGGTACTCCTCGCCCGGCGCCGAGGGCTCGGTCATCGAGCAGGGCCTGCCGGTCGGCAACGGCAGGCTCGGCGCCCTGACGACGGGCGGCTCCTCGCGCGACGCGTTCTACCTGACCGACGCCACCCTGTGGACGGGCCACGCCAACGCCGCACTGGACTCCGCGGGCCAGTTCCCGTACGACGCGGGCTCCTTCGGTACGTTCGGACTGCTGGCCAAGGCGTACCTGGATCTGCCGGCTCACACGAGCGGCGCGATCAGCGGCTACCGCCGGACGCTCGACCTCAGCAACGGCCTGGTCACCGCCTCGTACACACAGGGCGGCACGACGTACACCCGCGAGGTGTACGCGAGCGTGCCGGACGACGTGGTGGTGATCCGGCTCGCCCAGAGCGGCGGGGGTTCCTACACCGGTTCGCTGACCCTGACCGGCACCCGCGGCGAGTCCGTCACCGCCGAAGCGGGGGCCGCCAGGGTCTCCTTCGCCGCCGGACTCGCCAACTCCCTCCGCTACGCCGCCGTGGTCCAGGCGGCGGGCACCGGCGGCACGCTCTCGGCCTCCGGCGCCGAGGTGACCTTCACCGGCTGCTCCGAGGTCGTGCTGGTCGTCTCCGGCGGCACCGACCACAAGGCCGACCACGCCACCGGCTACCGGGACGCCGGCGTCGTCCCCCTGTCCGTCGCCCGCACGAAGGCCGAGGACGCCGCGGCCGTCGCGGGCACCGCGCTCCTGGCCTCGCACGTCGCCGACCACCGGCGGCTGCAGGAGCGGATGACCGTCGACCTCGGCGCGTCGACGCCGGCCCAGCACGCCATGGACACCCCCGAACGGCTCGCCGCCCGGGCCGCCGGCTCCACGCCGGACCCCGAGCTGGAGGCGGCCTACCTGCAGTTCGGCCGTTACCTGACGATCCGCGGGTCGCGCGGCAGTCTGCCCACCAACCTGCAGGGCCTGTGGGTGGACCGCAACAACCCGGACTGGATGGCCGACTACCACACCGACGTCAACGTCCAGATGAACTACTGGCTGCCCGACCGGGCGGGACTGCCGGAGTGCTTCGACGCCTTCACCGACTACTGCCTCGCGCAGTTGCCGGGCTGGACGGCCACGACGCAGCGCCTCTTCCAGGACCCGCGCAACGGCTTCCGCAACACCTCGGGGAAGGTCGCCGGCTGGACGGTGGCGATCTCCACCAACGTCTGGGGCGGCAACGGCTGGTGGTGGCATCCGGCCGGCAACGCGTGGATCTGCAACTCGCTGTACGAACACTACGACTACACCCGGGACACCGAGCACCTGCGCCGGATCCACCCGATGCTCAAGGGCGCCTGCCAGTTCTGGGAGGCACGCCTGATCACCACGACGGTCCCCGATCCGGACGCGCCCGGCGGCACCCGCGAGGTGCTGATCGACGACCACGACCAACCAGCAGTGGCGGCTCCGGGGCACACCAGCAGGGACGGGCGCCCACCAGGAGGGCGGGGGACGTGGCAGGCAGGCAGACAGGCAGGCGACTTCCGCTTCGTCTGGACCAATTATGTCTAGACCTCTTGTCCCCCTCCTCCTCCACGGGCTACGTTGCCCGCTGTTCGGAGCCCTTCGTGTTTCCCTCAACTCCCGCGCCCCCGAGGCCGGAAGGAGCATGTCCGCATGCAGGACCGGAGTCTGTCCAGGCGTTCCGTCCTCGCCTCCGCGACCGTGGTCGCCGCGGGCGCGACGGGTCTCGCGGGCGTGACAGCCGCCCCCGCCGCCGCACACGGGCGTGACAAGCGCTTGAAGAAGATCATCGCCAGGATGAGCGTCGAGGCCAAGGTCGGCCAGCTGTTCGTGCCCTACTTCTACGGCGCGTCGGCGACCTCTCCCAGCCAGGCCGACCAGGAACGCAATCTGCGGGAGCTCGGCGTCCGTACCGTGGCCGAGCTCATCGCCAAGTACCACCTCGGCGGGGTCATCTACTTCTCGGGGTGGACGAACAACATCCACGACCCGCGTCAGGTGGCCGAGCTGTCGAACGGTGTGCAGCGGGCCTCGCTCGCCCTGCCCACCCCCATCCCCTCCCTGATCTCGATCGACCAGGAGCACGGGGCCAACGTCCGCGTCGGCAGCGGAGCCACCCAGCTGCCGGGCGCGATGGCGCTCGGCGCGGGCCGCTCGCCCTCCGACGCGCGTACCGCCGGACGGATCTCGGGCACCGAACTCGCCGCCCTGGGCATCCACCAGAACTTCGCCCCGGTCGCCGACGTCAACGTCAATCCGGCCAATCCCGTCATCAACATCCGCTCCTTCGGCGCCGACGCCCGTGAGGTCGGCCGCATGGTGGCGGCCCAGGTGGCCGGTTACCAGGGAGCCGGCGTCGTGGCCTGCGCCAAGCACTTTCCGGGCCACGGGGACACGGGGCAGGACAGCCACACCGAGCTGCCCGTGATCACCCACACGCGCGAGGAGTGGGAGCGCGTGGACGCCCCGCCCTTCCGGGCCGCCATCGCCGCCGGCGTCGACTCGATCATGACCGCCCACCTCCAGGTCCCCGCACTCGACCCGAGCAACGAACCGGCCACCCTGTCGCCCACGATCCTGCAGGGCGTGCTGCGCGGCGAGCTCGGGTTCGACGGTGTGATCGTCACCGACGCCCTCAACATGGCCGGTGTGCGCACCAAGTACGGCGACGACCGCGTGCCCGTCCTCGCCCTCAAGGCCGGGGCCGACCAGTTGCTGTTCCCGCCGGACATCGACGTCGCCTACCACGGCGTCCTGGCCGCCGTCCGCGACGGGGAGATCACCGAGGAACGGCTCGACGAGTCCGTCCTGCGCATCCTCCGGGTCAAGGACAAGGCCGGTCTCCTCAGCGGCAGCCCCCTCACCTCCCCGCGGGAGGTCGACCGGACCGTCGGCGCCCGCCGGCACCGCCTCGCCGCCGACCGGATCGCCGAGCGCACCACCACCCTGCTGGTCAACGAGAACCGCACGCTCCCGCTCCGCCGCCGGCAGCGGAAGCTGCTCGTGGTCGGCGCCGACCCGGCCTTCCCCACCGACGGCACCCGGAGCACGGTGCCGGAACTGGCCAAGGCCTTCGACGCGCTGGGCTACAGCACCGCCCACCTCGCCACCGGCCGCTCGCCCGACACGGCCACGATCGACGCGGCCGTGGCCGCCGCACGGGGGCGGGACGCCGTGATCGTCACCACCGACAACGTCGGCGCCGCCAGCACCCAGCGCACCCTGGTGTCCCGGCTGCTCGGGACAGGCGTTCCCGTCGTCCATCTCGCCGTGCGCAACCCCTACGACATCGCCCACCTCGACGGCGTCCCCGCCTCCCTCGCCTCCTACTGCTGGACCGAGGTCGAACTGCGCGCCGCCGCCCGGGTGATCGCCGGCCGGGTCGGACCCCGCGGCACGCTTCCCGTGCCCGTCCAACGCGCCGACGACCCGGCCCGGGTCCTCTTCCCGTCCGGACACGGTCTGTCGTACGACCGCTGACGTTCCCGCAGCCCGCCGCCGGCCGTGTCCCTCACCCGGCGGGCGAGCCGAGCGCGAGGGACGGGAGCGGGCACGACCGGACGCGGGTCCGGCGCTGGTTGCGCCGCTGGAGCAGGCGGTGACGTCGCAGACCCGGGCCACGGATCTGCTGTGGACGTTCGACGGGGTGCGCCGCCTGGCCGATGCCCAGATCGCCCGGTACGCGCGGCGGGGGCGGAGGGAGGTGGACGAGAACATCCACGTCGGGCCCGGTCCCCTGTGGTGGACGTTCGCGCCCGAATCGGCGGCGGAAGCCGTGGACCGGGCACGTTCCGACGGGATCCGTCCCCCCGGCACGGCGGAGTACCCGGACGCGCCGTGGGCCTGCCGCGCCCTGAAGACCGACGTCGGAGGGGACGACGGCCGCTGGGACGAGCCGCGTCATCCGACCCTCGTCAGGCCCCAGCACATGAGGGGCTGAGCGGCGTGTGCGGTGGCCGGCGTCCGTGGGGTGGGACGCCGGCCGCCCGCGCGGACGTTCTCGTTGCCGCCGTAGTCGGGGTGGGCTGAGTCGTGACCCTCGGAGGCGTAACCCTTCTCCAGCACCCACTGCCCGAGGTTGTCGGTGGCGATGGAGACGCGCTTGGTGTGGTCGAGCGTCTTGAGGAACGGGTTCGTGGCCTGGCTCGCGAAGTTGAAGGGGATCCGCTGCACCACGCGCTCGGGCACCCGGTCCGCACCGAGCGGACGCCGCATGTGCGCGCGGTGGGCGATGGCCCCGTCCTGCCAGTCCACCGTGCCGTCGCTGTTGGCGTCGGCAGCGAGGACCACGGTCGCCCGGGGCAGTTCGTAGGTGGCGACGCGGGGGTCGGTGGCTCCCTGGGGCGCGTGGGTGTGGACGCCTGCGGAGAGTTCGGCGCGGCGGCGTCCGTCCCCGGTGTCGACGATCCGCGAGATCAGTCGGGTGTTCCAGTTGGTGTTGTCGTTCTGCGGCGAGTCCTCGGTCGCGTTGGTGACGATGCCCGCGGACAGCTGTGCGTTGCCCACGAACGCGTAGGGCGTGCCGACGGGTCCTTCGTCCGTGGCCGTGTCACCGGTGAGACGGATGAAGCGGTCGGCGGTCGTCGTCGAGTCCGCGGAGATCTTGGTGCGGGCCAGGTTGGCCCCCGGTTCGGAGGAGTCGACGGAGACGAGGGAGTGTCCGGGTGTCTCGAGGGTGCGCACCGTCCGGGCGGCCTCGCCGGAGATCTTCTCCACGGCGAAGACGACGGTGGCGTCCCCGGTCACCGTGAGGGTGGACACGAGAGTGAGGCCGGGCAGGTCCGCGAAGGTGGAGGTGGGTGGCTCTGCTCCCTCCCGCCTTCATGGTGGTGGTCGCGCGGTGCGCGGTGCCGTTGACAGTGAAGCTGTCCAGGGCGGTCGCCCGGCCGCCGAGGGTCCGCGTGCCCAGTCGGTAGGAGATGGCCTGGGGGAACTCCTCGGCCACGGTGACGGTCAGGTCGCCCCGGCTCAGCCGCACCGGTGTCGCCGCGGAGCCGGTCACCGCATCGGCCGCGGAGGACACGGAGAGCACGGCGCCGGCGGGCACGACGGTGCCCGCCGACACCGCCAGGCCGAGGACCAGTGCCGCGGCGGCCACGCGGGGGCGCAGAACACGTCTGCGTCGGGATGGGCGGGATAACGGTGTTGCCATGGTTCCGCCTCTCGCTCGTCAGGAGGTTTCGGCGTACTCCTCGGCCGGTCCGAGGTCGGGCCGGCGGAGGACTTCCACCCGGTCGCCCAGCCGTTCGAGTTCCAGCAGGGTGAGGGTGTTCCCGCCCGGCAGCGGTGCGGGCGGGCAGAGCGGGCGCCGGGGACCGGTCTCCCGGTGACGGCCGGGCAGGGGGCCGTCGACCCGCGCGAACCCCTTGGCCGCCCCTGGCGGGGTGAGGGAACCGCCGGCCGGCTCCGGGACCGTGAACCGGTCGCGGCCCGGGTGCGGTTCGTGGACGTTCCACGGGACGTACGGGTCCACGGCGGTGAGGCCCGGGGCCGCGGCCCGCCCGGGCAGGTCGGCCCGCCTGGTCGGAATGGACGCGGAAGTGATGCGGGGACCCCGCCGGAATCCGCAGCGAACGGGTCGGGAGCGGCCCAGGCGCGGCCTCCGGGCGGGACTGCGATCCCCCGGTGTTATCGGTGCCATGGCCAGCCCTTCCCTCCGCCGAAACCGCTGCACCGCGTCCGGCAGCCGGGCGTGCCGTGATCAGCACGGGGTCACACACGAGACTCCGAGGTGCGGCATGGCTCTCCCATGAAGCACGCCACGGGAACTATGACAGACGTTGTTATCGATGCCAACCGTGTCGGCACGGATGGGCCGCACCACGGGAAAGAGGCGCGGCACGCACCCTTGACTGTGTCCTGACACGTCTCCTACCGTCCGGTGGTCAAGACATCAGACGTCTTCTGTCATCTCCGACCGGTGTGCACGAGCACATCCCGGCTCCCCATTCGTCCGGCGACCCCGCAGGGAGACACCGTGCGCCTCCGAAGACTGACTCTTCTCCTGTCCGTCCTGTCACTCCCCCTCACCTCGGTGTGGGCCACGCCCTCCGCCCAGGCGGCGGCGCAGGCCCAGACCTTCCACGTGGACTGCGGTGCCGCCGCCGGCGGCGACGGCAGCCAGGCCAGGCCCTGGAACGCCCTGTCCACGGTCAACGCCCGTACGTTCCAGCCCGGTGACGCGATCCTCCTCAAGCGCGGCTCCGCCTGCACCGGGCAGCAGCTCTTCCCCAAGGGCTCGGGATCCCCCGGCAGCCCCATCCGGATCGGCGCCTACGGCAACGGCGCCAAGCCGAAGCTGGCGGGCGCCGGCCAGGTGACGGACGTGGTCCGGCTCGCGGACCAGGAGTACTGGGAGATCGCCGACCTCGACATCTCCAACAAGGGGAACACCGCGGCGACCCGGCGCGGCGTCCACATCACCCGCACCGACTCCGGAACGGGAACGTACTACCGGATCCGCGGGCTGGACGTGCACGACGTGAACGGCAACCAGACCAAGAAGGACGACGACGCGAGCGCGGGCATCTTCTTCGAGGTCCTCGGCCACACGACGCCGACCAGGTTCGACGACGTGGTCGTCGAGGACAACACGGTCCGGACCGTCGACCGCTACGGCATCCACTTCTGGACGCGCTGGATGACCCGGCCGGAGCTGAACAACCCCAACTGCGGCACCACCTGCGGCACCTGGACGCCGCAGACCCGGGTCGTGATCCGCGGCAACACCGTGACCGACATCGGCGGTGACGCGATCGTGCCGCACCACACCGAGGGCGCGCTCGTCGAGCACAACAGGGTCGACGGCTTCCGCGAGCGTGAACCGGCCCATTGCGCGGCCGGCATCTGGGGCTGGAACACCAACCGTGCCCTGTACCAGTTCAACGAGGTCAGCGGCGGCAAGAGCGAGTGCGACGGCCAGGGCCTGGACATCGACGAGGCCAACATCGGCACCGTCTACCAGTACAACTACAGCCACGACAACGAGGGTGGCTTCATCCTCCTGTGCAACGGCGCCGGCTCCACCACCGCCGACAACGTCGTGCGGTACAACATCAGCCAGAACGACGGCGGACAGCTCTTCGACATGGTCTGCGCCAAGACCAGCAACACACAGATCTACAACAACACCTTCTACCTCTCCCGCCCGGTCGACATCATCAACAACGCCAACGGGTCGGGCGCCGCGAACGCGGTGTTCAGTAACAACATCTTCCACGTGGCCGCGTCCGAGGCCTCCTACATCAACGCGGGCAGCCTGGCCTTCGACTCGAACGTCTTCTACGGCGACCACCCGGCCGGCGAGCCGGCCGACCCGAACAAGGTGACCGCCGACCCGAAGCTCGTCGCACCGGGCACCGCGACCTCCCGTGCCGACGCGGACGGTTACCGGCTCGGGACCGGTTCGTCCGCGCTCGCCAACGGCCGGCCCCTGGCCGCCCCCGGCGCCCGCGACTACTTCGGCAACCCGGTCACGGCCGGCTGCGTCCCCGACCGTGGCGCCCACCAGTCGACGACGGCCTGCACCGCTCCCACGGGGCCGTCGAACGGCGTGCACCAGATCTCCGCGGGCGGCCAGGCCATCGACGTGCCCGCCAACTCCACCGAGCGGGGCACCCAGTTGCACGGCTGGAAGTGGCACGGCGGCAACAACCAGAAGTGGACGGTCACCCGCACCGCGGACGGCTCCTACACCCTGCGGAACGTGCACTCGGGTCTGTGCGCGGACGTCCGTGACAACTCCGAGCAGGCCGGGGCGGCCATCATCCAGTGGCCGTGCAGCGGGGCGGCGAACCAGCGGTGGACCGCCACCTGGAAGAACGGCGGTTACACCTTGACCTCCAAGTCCAGCGGCCTGCTGCTGACCCTGGCCTCCGGTGCCGACGGGGGGCTGCTCTCCCAGCGGCCGGCCGCGTCCGGCGCGATCCAGACGTGGACCTTCGTCCCGCAGCCCTGAACCGGCAGGGGCGCTGTGACACAGGCGGGGGCGGCGGTATTGCGCCGTCCCCGGCGGTGTCACCCGACACCCGACACCGCACGACTCGTCCCAAGCGGCCCGCGTGGGCCGCCGGACCACACCAGAT
>NZ_JBIWGC010000031.1:0-23879 GCF_044763335.1 Streptomyces sp. NPDC096105 | reverse complement strand
GCGGCGGGGGGCGTTATCTTGTTGTGTATTTTGGCCCCGCCCCATTCACGGGGGGGGGGGTTTTTACCCGGGGGGGGTTGGGTTTTTTCCCGCCCCCCCCGCGTTTGACACACGACACCGGACACCTCACGACTCGACCCAAGCGGCCCGCGTGGGCCGCCGGACCTCACGAGAGGCGAACCATGCGAAGACGAGCCGTACTCGCCGCCGCCGGCTCCCTGGCCGCCGCGATGACCGTTTCCACGGGCCGGGCGCTGGCCGCGCAGACCGTCGGACCCGTGCTGGACCACCGGGTCGAGAGGACGTACGACGGCACGTCGTACACCGACCTCTCCGCCCAGGTGTCCGCCGTCAGGGGGCTGAGCACCGGCACGGTCCTCGCCACCTGCAGAACCACCAGCCGCAATCCGGCGATGACCCTCCTCGGCGTGTCGAACCCGCTGGAGCCGTCCAGCGAGGTCTTCCTCGGACTGGCCGGCGGCGCCCTGCAGTTCGTCGTCCGGGACCGGGGCGCCGTCCTGGTGAACCGCCTCACCCGCACGATGTACGACGACGGCGCCTGGCACACCTTCGCCGTGACGGTCTCCGGCCAGAGCACGACCTTCCACGCCGACGGCCGTCCCGTGCTGACCCTGGCGAACACCCGGTTCTTCTCCGCCGTCCCCGGCCTGGCCTCGGTCAACGTGGGACGCAACGTCGACAGCACCCACCCGGGAGGTGAGTGGTTCTACACCGGCGGCATCCGCCGGGTCGCCGTCTACGACCGGGTGCTGACCCAGGCGGAACTGCAGGCGGAGAGCGCCCGTGTGGACCTCACGGACTTCGGCGCCCTCTCGGGGATCCTCAACTCCGACACCCCCGCCAACTGGGTGATCACGGGGGACAGCATCACGCACGGCGCGCTGTGGACGAACGGCTGGCGCAGCTACGCCGAGCACTTCCAGGAGCGCGTCCGCTGGGAGCTGGGCAAGCCCAAGAACACCGACTTCGTGGTGGACACCGGCGTCAGCGGCGCCACCACCGACGATCTGGTGGCCGCGTTCCCCCAGCGGGTGACGGCGTTCTCCCCGCGTGTCGTGTCGATCATGCTGGGCACCAACGACGTCGCGACCCCGGGCATCGGCCGGGCAGTCTACCGGGCGAACCTCGTCCGGCTGGTCGACGCCGTCCGCGCCCTGCCCGGCGGGGTCGTACCGGTCCTGCAGACCCCCAACCCCGTCGACCTCGCCCGATGGGGCAACCGCACGGCGCTCGGCAACTACGCCGAGACCATGCGGGAGGTCGCGCGGGAACACGGTGTCGTCCTCGTCGACCACCACGCCCACTGGCTGGCGGCCCACGGCGGCAGTGCGCCCACCGGTCTCCTGGGGGACGGGCTCCACCCCGACCAGCGCGGGCATCTGTTCCTCGCCCACAAGATGATCCGGGACCTGCGCATCTTCGACCCCGGCAGCCGCGTCTGCTCACTGACCGTTCCCTGACCGTCCGGCACCGCCGGCCCGGTCGTGCTCCGGGCCGGCTCCCCCTCACACACCCGGGCTCCGCTCGACGCTCCGCGTCCGCCTTTTCTGCGGAAGTCCGTTCTGTGAGGGGGTACTTGATCAAATCCTTCACCACTTTGTGTGAAGCTATGCCCATGGAATCCATGGAATCCCCCGAATCCTCGCGCGGCGACATCAGGGACAGACTGCAGACCGACCGTCCGCACTCCGCCCGGGTCTGGAACTACCTCCTGGGCGGCAAGGACAACTACCCCGTCGACAGCGAGGTCGGCGACGCCATCCTGACCACGTTCCCGGAGTTCGCCGCCGTCGCCCGGCTGCAGCGGCGGTTCCTCGCGCGCGCCGTGCGCTTCCTCGCGCAGGAGGCCGGCATCCGTCAGTTCCTGGACATCGGTACCGGACTGCCCACCGCGGACAACACCCACGAACTGGCGCAGCGCATCGCACCCGAGAGCCGCATCGTGTACGTGGACAACGATCCGCTGGTGCTGGTGCACGCCGAGGCGCTGCTCACCAGCAGCCCCGAGGGGGCCTGTGCCTACGTGGACGCGGACGTGCGCGACCCGGAGCGGATCCTGGCCGAGGCCGCCAAGACGCTGGACTTCAGCCGCCCGGTCGCCCTGACCATGCTCGGGATCGTGGGACAGATCTCCGACGCCGACCGGCCGGCGGACCTGGTGAGCGCCCTGCTGTCCGGACTTCCCTCGGGCAGCTACCTGGCCCTGAGCGACGGCACGGACTCGAACGAGGCGCTCAACACGGCGGTCGCGGCGTACAACAAGCAGTCCGCCAACACCTACCACCTCCGGTCACCGGAGGAGATCGCCTCGTACTTCGCCGGGCTGGACCTGGTGGAGCCCGGGGTCGTCGCCACGGCCTCCTGGCGCCCGGACCCCGACGCGCCCGAGACGGACGCGCCCGACGTCTCCGTGGCGGGAGTCGCGCTCAAGAAGTAGTCGTTCGCCTCGAGGCCGGGCCGCCGCCCTGGATCCCGGGTCACCAGCGCGAAGCGTCGTGTCGAGGGGGAACGGGGCGGTGACGCCGGGGGCCGACAGAGGACGTCCGTCGTGCCTCACCCCGGCCGGTGTGCCCGGGTGTCGGTGTTCCGGTGTTCCGGTGTTCCGGTGTTCGAGCATGCCTTGGTGGAGATCGGCGTGGCGCTCGTAGCGGGCGCGGAGCCGTTTGAGCTGGTGCGGCCAGGCGAAAGCACGCTCGACCACCCAGCGGCCCTTGCCCAGTCCGGAGCCGTGGGCGGCGGTGCTTGTCGAAGTCGTAGCCCCGGTCGGCGTACACACGCCGGAGCTTGCGGCGGGGACGTTCCCGAACTCCCCGGATCGGCGGGACCGTGTCGAGCAGGGGCAGAAGCTGAGTGACGTCATGGAGGCCGCGCCGGAACAGCCCACGGTTTCCGCCGGGACGTCCGCCAGGCGACACCGGTCCGCAGCACGAACAGGACACCGGCGAGTGCTGTTCGGTCAGGAACGCGCAACCGCCCAGGATGCTGGTGGCGTCGTTCGCCGGATCGAGCGCTCAGTCCGAGCCGCCCTCCAGCGGAAGACAGTCCCGGAAGTACTCCGACTCCAACCACTCCTCCTTCATGAAGAGCGGACGTGTCAGGCGCGCTGCCCCGACCTGCTGCGAGCGCAGAAGAACCCCGATATCAGTCAGGGAAAGCGACTCATCAGACGTGTGGAGCAAACAGTTCCCATGCTCCGCAGCGTGGTCCAGCAGGAACTGCCGGCCCTGCTCAGGATCGCTTCCCGCCAGCGGAAAGCCGGACAGGAAGACCTGCGGACCGGTCACCGCATCCAGCGCGACGCAGGCGAGCTCGCTAGCGTCGTAGAACGCTTTCACCCCATCCGGGAAGTCCTCCTGCGCATACGGACCGCCAACCCGTTCCTGCGGTCCAGGTACCGAAAGCGCCTGGGCGACCTCGTCTGGAGACATCCCGAACCACAACGGACCCACACCGACTCCCGACCGCAGCTCCCAGCACTCCCGCTCCACGTCCCCGCCCATCCACCCACTCCTACGTCCGCCCGTCCCGGATCTGCTTCTGCTGCTCAGACCACGTGCACAAGGTCATGGGCCAGGGTGCCAGAGGCAGTTGCCAAAGACTGTGGATCAGTAGTTGTTCACACGGTCTCGTGGTTCAGGTGGGTGAGCCCTTCGATGGAGGCCAGGCAGGCCTGCAGCGCTGGGTTCAGGGTCGAGGTGGTGACGAGCAACAGCACCTGGGTCGCCGGATGTTCCGGGGCGTAGAGGTCGTCTTCATCGTCGTCGCCGGGTATCGGATTGGGCTGGATCTCGATTCGCCCGTTGGGGATGCCAGCGAGGTGGTAGACGCCCCGGTAGTAGCTGTCGCGCGCGGTGAAGACCAGTCCGAGGCGGTCACCGACGAGCCGGGCCAGCTCGCCGGCGGTGTGGGTGCTGGTGCCGTAGGTGTGGTGGTCGGTCATGGCGTACCAGACCCTATGCCGCAGCAGTGAGGGGACGGTCGATGAACTGGCCGCGCTCGAAGAGGGATCCGGCACGGACAAAAGCGGCGAGACCGCGTGCGTTTACGGCCCGCCACCGGGCCCGGACGGACTCGACAAGCTTGAAGACCGTCGCCGGGGCGGCGGTACGACAGCCAGCGCCACGGGTGACCTTGGTGCGCGGGTGGACAGTGTCGACATCCCGGAGGGCAAGCTGGAGCTGCGCCCCGACATCCGGCTGTCCCTGCTGGAGAAGGAGCGCAACCGGGAGCTGCTCACCGAGACGCTGACGCGGTTCCGGGACCGCTGGGAGAGCCGGGACTCGTCCTGAGCGGTGCCCGCCGGGCGCATTCCGCCCACACCGTCTTGCCGCCGGGCGGGCACGGCTCGCAGCCCCAGGCGTCGGCGAGCGAGGCGACCAGGAGCAGGCCCCGTCCGGATTCACCGTCGGCATCGACGGCAGATGCCGGCACGGGGCGACGCTCGCCCCGCGCGTCGGTGACCTCGATCCTCAGTGTGGTGGGGGTCAGGGTGAGGGCCAGGCGTGCGTTCCTGCCTCTCACCCGGCCGTGCAGGGCCGCGTTCGCGGTCAGTTCGGCGATGAGGAGCAAGGCCGTGGCCGCGCTGTCGTCGTCGACCGCCTCCGTCTCGCCCCGCTGCCCGGTCAGCCAGCGCTCGGCGGCGTGGCGCGCGGTGTGCGCGCCGTGCGCGGTGGTGGGGAACAACGTGCGGAAGTGAGCCGTGCCTGCGATCGGTTCACCGGGTGCGGTGACGGTTTCCTGATTCACATCACCGAGGGTGACCGAGTCGTCCTACCGTGGGGAACACTCCGAGCGGTACGCGGGGTGACTGTCCCGGTACGGACGGTGCGGTGTACGGGCGTACGGCCGTGACCCGGCCGGGCTGTCGCCGGTTCGTCCCCGGTACAGGGAACAAGGTGGTGGTACGGCATGACAGCACAGTCGGGCACGGGGGTCCCCACGGGCGGCGAGACGGACGGCACGGACGAGGTCGCGGACCTCTTCCGGGCCCTGGGGCGGCAGATCAAGGTCGCCCGGGAGCGGGCCGGGCTGAGCCAGAAGGAGCTGGGCGACCGGATCGGGTACGGCGAGGAGACGATCTCGTCGGTCGAACGGGCCCGGTGCACGCCCCAGCCGGAACTGCCGGCCGCGGTGGACCGGTTGCTGGACTGCGGCGGCCTGCTCGCGTCGGCCGCGGAGGACGTGGAACGGGCGAAGACCAGGCGCCGGGTGCGGCATCCGGAGTGGTTCCGGGACTACGCGCGGTTGGAGGCGGAGGCGGTCGAGATCTGCTTCTACAGCACATTGACGATGCCGGGCCTCCTGCAGACGAGGAGCTACGCGCAGACAGTCTTCACGGCACGGCGGCCGTTCCTCGACGAGGAGACCATTGAGCATCGAGTGGCGGCGCGGCTCGACCGTCAACAGATCCTGACCTGCTGGCCACCGCCGATGGTGACGGCAGTCATCGAAGAGTCCGTGCTGCTTCGGGAGATCGGTGGCCGCGCCGTACAGCATGAGCAACTGCGGCATCTCCTGGAAATGGGCCGTCTGCGCAATGTGGAGATCCAGGTGCTCCCATTGAAGTGCCAGGGACACGCCGGTATGGAAGGACCGTTCATCCTTCTCACGCCCAAAGGCAAACCACAGGTCGGGTACGGGGAGTTCCAGAGCGTCAACCGGCTGATCACAGACCCCGAGGAGGTCCGTATGCTGGCCGCACGCTACGGAAGCATTCGAGGACAGGCGCTCAACCCGGCTGAGTCCTCGGCTCTGATCGAAAAGCTGCTGGGAGACCGATGAACATCCAACAGCCCAACGAGCTGCGCTGGTTCAAAAGCACCTACAGCGGCGGAGACGGAGGCGAGTGCGTCGAGATCGCCCCCGGCGCGACCGCCATACACGTACGGGACTCCAAGGAGCGCGGCGGCCCCCGGCTCGCGTTCACGCGGAGCGCATGGTCCGGGTTCGTCGCGGGCCTGGGGCGGGACCGGGCCTGACCCGCCGCGCCGGGGCCGTGCAGTACGGAACGGTCGTCCGCCCGCGTCGGCGCGGCTGATGCGGGCGGACGAGCGTCGCCTGTACACGACACCCGTCGTCTTCTTCGGCGGACGTGATGATGTCGCGAGCAGGGTCTGGCCTGGCCAGTTCCCCCTGGGAGTTGTCGTCAAAGGGTCACACCCACATCAGGAGTGAGGCGGGGGTGACGGCTGCTTGGCAGGACTCGGTGGTCTTGTCGTATCGGGTGGCGATGCCGCGCCACTGCTTCAAGCGGTTGAAGCACCGTTCCACGACGTTGCGCCGCTTGTAGATCTGCTTGCCGAAGGCCGGCGGGCGGCCACCCCGGCTGCCACGCCGGGCCCGGTTGCCGGCCTGGTCGGCCTTTTCCGGAATGGTGTGCGAGATGTTCCGGCGCCGCAGCCACGTGCGGATCGCCTTCGAGCTGTAACCCTTGTCGCCGATGACGTGGCCCGGCCGGACACGCGGCCGTCCCGGCCCGAGCCGGGGTACGTATCACCTCCATCACAGCGGTGAACTGGGTGCAGTCGTTGGTGTTGCCACCCGTGACCACCAGAGCGAGCGGGCGGCCCAGACCGTCGCAAGCCAGATGAATCTTGCTGGCCAGACCGTCTCTGGAGCGTCCGAGCGCCGGGTTGCGGTGCCCCCTTTTCGAGCGCCGGCTGCGTGTTGATGCGCCCGGACGATGCTGGAGTCGACCGACACCAGCCAGTCGACGTCCCCGGCCGCGTCCGCCCGGGCCTGCGCGCTCCGCAACATCCGGTCGAACGTGCCGTCTGTGGCCCAGCGGCGGAAGCGGGTATGCAGGCTGGCCCAGGATCCGTACCGCTCGGGCACGTCCCGCCAGGCCACCCCTGCCCGGAGCTTCCACACGATCCCGTTGAGCACCGTCCGGTCATCCAGCCGAGGGCGCCCCATTGATGTCGAAGGCAGCAACGGCTGCACGAAATCCCACTCGGCATCCGTCAGTTCATGACGACGTATCACCCGGCCATGATCCACCAGTCGAGATCACATAGACGACAGAACCTAGCAACTAGCCTCGGTGCCGCTGTTCACGTACGAGTCGATGCTGACCGAGTAGCCGGCCCCGGTGGTGAGGTCGGGGCGGCTTCCGTGACCGTCCTCTGCAAGGCGCTCGGCGGTGAGGAAGACGATCGACAGGGCCATGCCCTTTCTGGTGAAGCACAGGTCGCCGGGCAAGGCTTCGGGGTCCGGATTCCATCCGTCCCGTACCGCCTCTGTCCGGTAGTGCGCGGTCACTTCGTCCTGTGTGCCGGGGAAGGTGTACGTCCGGCCGGCGTACACCACGACATCGCCGCTGTCCGCCCAGCAGCCAGCGTCCACTTCCTCGAAGCCCCGGGCGACGGCGGCCCCGCCGGGCCGGGAGTTGAGGATGTCGAGCGTCGCCATCTCCTTCACCCGGTCGTCGGTCCCCTCGCAGTCTCTGGCGAGTTCCAGCAGCGCGCAGCCGGTGAGCGTTGCGGCCGCGAGCGCGGTCGCCAGGAGCACGGATATCGGGTGGGTAGTACCTGTCCGCAGGGGCAAAGCGGGCTCCATGGTGAAGGCCGGGGCGGAGGGGGCCGCCGGCAAGAGAGTCATCCGTGCCAGCTCCGGAGCGGGCACGGCCCAGTTCTACCAGCAGCCGTGACCCTCGCTCCTAACGTGAGCGTGGCACTTTGACGACACCTCCCAGGCGCACTCGCCCGTCACCGAGGCGCCGGAACGTACGGCTGCGGCTCGTCCGGGGCGGCGGAGCGCAGTCCCGTCCAGCTCCACCACAGCGCGGCGTAGCGCCCGCCCGCCGCGAGCAGTTCGTCGTGCGTTCCGCTCTCCACCACGGCGCCCTGGTCGAGCACCAGGATCCGGTCGGCGCGTTCGGCCTGGGTGAGCCGGTGCGCGACCAGCAGCGTGGTCCGGCCGCGGGTCGCCGCCTCGGCGGCCTCCTCCAGCACCCGGGCGCCCGCGCTGCCCGCCTCGGCCGTCGCCTCGTCCAGCACCGCCACCGGCGGGTCGGCCAACGCCAGCCTGGCCAGGGCGACGTGACCCGCCTGGGCGGCGGTCAGCGGGTGCGCGCCCTCGCCGACGCGGGTGGCCGGACCGTCCGGCAGCGCACGCGCCCAGCCGAGGGCGCCCACCGCGTCGAGCGCGGCCAGCACCGCCTCGTCGTCGGCCTCGGGGCGGCCGAGCCGCACGTTGTCGAGGAGGGTGCCGTGGAAGACGTGCAACTCCTGGCTGAGCAGGGCCACATGGCGGCCCAGCCGGCTCTCCCCGATCCGGTCCAGGCGCGCCCCGCCCAGCCGTACGGTGCCGGCCGTGGGCTTCAGTACGCCGGCGATGACGGAGGCGAGCGTGGTCTTGCCCGCGCCGCTGGCCCCGACCAGCGCCACCCGCTCGCCGGGGGCGACCGTCAGCGTGACGTCCCGCAGCACGGTCCGGTCGTCGTACGCGTGGGTGACGCCGCGCAGTTCGAGGCTCGCGTCGGCCGGCGTCTCGGGGACCTCGGGCTCGGGCGGCGGGCTCATGGTGGCGATCCCGGCGAGCCGTGCCAGGCTCGCCCCGGCTTCCTGGACGTCGTCGAACTGCGTGATGAGGAAGCCGATCGGGTTGAACAGCCGGTGGAAGTAGAGCGCCGCGGCCGTCACCGCGCCCACGGTCACCGCGTCGGCCCGCACCAGCAGGAAGCCGGTGACGAGGACGGCGGTGAGCCCGATCAGCTCGGCGAGGTTGAGCCGCGAGCCGAACCGGGTGAACAGCCGGAACACGGTGAGGGACACGTCGCGCGCCTCGGCCGACCGCTCGTCCACCCGCGCCACGTGCTCGGCCTCCCGCCGGTGGGCCAGCACGGTGGACGCGCCGTTCAGGGAGGCCGCCATCGCCTGGGTGCGCGCGCCGGTCGCCACGCGCTGCTCGGCGTAGAGGGGGCCGGAGCGCGGCAGGTACCAGCGCAGCGCGAGCACGTACACGGGGGCCGCCGCGAGTCCGGCGAGGCCGAGCCGCCAGTCCAGGGCGAACAGTCCGGCGCCGGTGAGGGCCACGGTGAACAGGGCGCTCACCAGCTGCGGCACGACGGCGGAGACGGCGGCGGTGACGACGGCGACGTCGTCACCCGTGCGGGAGAGCAGGTCGCCGGTGCCGGCCCGCTCCAGGACCGCGGAGGGGAGGTGGAGCGCGCGGTCGAGCACGCGGGCGCGGATGCGGGCCAGGACCGTCTCGCCCAGCCGGGCCACCAGGGCGGCGCCGAGTCCGGTGAGCACCCCGGCGGCGACGGCGGCGGCCACCAGGGTGACGACCACGGACAGCAGGCTGTCGGTGCCGGCACCGGCCCGTACGTCGTCGACGAGGCCGCCGAGCACCCAGGGGGCGACGAGCCCGGCGGTGCCGGCCAGCAGCGTCACCGCCACGGCGGCCGCCGTGAGCCGCCGGTGGCCGGCCAGTTCGGCGCGGAGCAGCGCCCAGGTGCGGCGGGGGGAAGCGATGGGGAGCAGGTCCTGCCGGGGGTCGCCGGGGGTCCCCGCGGCCGGGGGCGCGTCCTGCCGTCCGGGCCGTGCCGCGTCGTCCGTCCGCTCGTTCATCGCAGGACCGCCTTCCGGTACGCCGGGTCCGACGCGGCGAGTTCGCTGTGGGTGCCGGTGCGCACGGCGCGTCCGCCCTCGACCACGACCACCCGGTCGGCGCGCGCCAGCAGCGCGGGGCTGCTGGTGACCACGACGGTGCAGTGTCCGCGGCGCCGGTCGGCGAGCCCCTGGGCCATCGCCTCCTCCGTCACCGCGTCGACGGCCGTGGTCGGGTCGTGCAGCACGAGCACGGGAGGCGACGCCAGCAGCGCGCGGGCCACGCCGATGCGCTGCCGTTGCCCGCCGGAGAGCGAGCCGCCGCGTTCGGTGACGCGGTGGCCGAGGCCGGCCGGGTGCTGGGCGACGATGTCGTCGGCCGCGGCGGCGGTCACCGCGGCGGCGACCGCCTCGTCGTCGTGGTCCGCGCCCGCCGTGAGGTTGTCCCGCAGGGTTCCCTCGAACAGGGCGACGTCGTGCTCCTCGACGAGCACCGTGCGCCGCCGCGCGTCGAGGGTGAGGTCCGCGGCGGGCACACCGCCGGTCAGGACCTCTCCCCCGTGCCCGGCCGCGCGGCCGGAGATCACCGCGAGCAACGCGTCGGCGTCGCGCGGGTCGTGGGCGACGACGGCGGTGAGCTGCCCGTGCGGGGCGTGCAGGTCGAGGCCGTCCAGAGTGCGGTGGGTGACGCCGCGCAGCGTCAGGTCGGCCTGTCCGGGCGCCTGGTCGCGGGTGCCCGGGACGGTCAGCGGCGGGGCGTCCACGGCGCCGGCCCAGCGGCGGGCGGAGGCCCTCGCCTGCGCCAGGAGCTGCCCGCAGAAGCCGAGGGTGTTCAGCGGCTCGGCGATGAACTGGGCGAGGCCGACGACCGTCACGAGCTGTCCGACCGTCAGGCGTCCGTCGAGCGCCGACCAGCCGGCGAACCCGGCGACCGCGGCGAGGAACAGTCCGCTGCTCGTCGTCGTCACGCCCCGGTGCAGCCCGGTGGTGGTGGCGGTGCGCAGGCCCGCCTGCAGCGCTTCCTCGCCCGTCGCCCGGTAGCGGTCGGAGGCGGCGCCGCGGGCCCCGATGCCGCGCAGGGTGCGCAGCCCGCCGAGCAGGTCGGCGGCCAGGGCCGTGACGCGTCCCGTGGCCTCCTGGAGCGCGGCGCTGTGCCGGGTGAGGCGGGGTCCGATCCAGCCGTTGAGCAGGACCGAGAACGTCACGCCCGCCAGCACGCCGAGGCCGAGGGGCACGTCGATGAGGAGCAGGGCCACGGACGACACGGCGATGGCGGCGAACGCGGCGAACGCGAAGGACACCGCGTGGATGATCAGCGCGGTCCGCTGCGCGTCCGACGAGGCGACGGCGAGGAGTTCGCCGGTCCGCAGGTCCGTACGGCGGCCGCGCGGGTCCAGGGCGGCGCGGGTCACGTCGACGCGCAGCAGGTGCGCCTCCTGTTCCAGCGCGGTCATGCCCTGCCGGGCGCCGAGGCGGTACGCGTAGGCGAGGACGGTGAAGAGCACCGTCAGACCGGCGACGGACCAGAGCAGCGCCGTGACGTCGCCGGTGGCCACGGCACGGTCGATGACCAGGCCGATGGCGATCGGGACGGCGGCCTCCGCGGCCTGGTGCAGCGCCAGCAGCAGCCAGCCGGCCACGAGCCGCCCGCGGTGGCGCCGCAGTGCCGCGGCGAACACCGCCCGGGGCGTGCGGGGCTGGGGCGGGCTGCCGGGCATGCGTGAGTCCTTCGGAGCGGCGACACCGCACGGGCGCGCAGGTTAGGTCAGCCGAACCTTACCAACGCCGTCCGGCCGTGGATCAGCCCCGGTCCTGCTTCCCCCGCGCGATCTCGGGCAGGACCGCCTCGGCGATGTCGAGGAGGGCGCCGTCGTCCGGGAGCGCCCCGGTCTCGCTCCACACGGTGAAGCCGTAGGAGCCGCCCCGGTCCTCGCCGTCGAGCGCCACGGTCAGTGTCCGGGCCAGGGGTCCCTGCCCCACGGGGCCGCCGGAGCCGCCGCCGCTCCCCAGGTCGAACTGGATCTTCATCATGTGGTCCGAGGTGAACAGCGCGGGTCGCCCCAGCACCGTGAGCTTTCTGAGGTCCGGGGCGTTCCGGTACGTCGTCAGGTTCGCGTACTGGGCGACCGTCAGCTCGTCGTACGTGGCCGACAGCTCCACGGTGTACGTGTCGAACTCGACCCTCGCCTCGGGCCGGGCGACCTTCCCGTCGGTCAGGGGGGCGGCGGCGTCGGTGCCGGAGGCGTAGGTCGCGGTCTCGGTGGGGGTGCCGAGGAGTTCGGGCAGCTCGGGCCGGTTGAGCGCCCGGCACAGGTCCTCGCCGGTCACGGCGTCGGACGTGGCCCGGTGGGCGGTCGGCGGCTTCCCGTCCTCGTCGCCGCTCCCGCACGTGGCGGCCCGAGAGGCCCCCGTGGCGCCGGATTCCGGGAGCCGGCCCTCGATCCACAGGACGCCTCCGATCACCGCGAAGAGGCCGATGGCCAGGGCGGCCTGAGCGAAGGCGTTGGGTTCCTTCCCGGGAGGACGCCGTACCGCCGGGGCGACGGGCGCCGTCACCGCGGCCACCGGAGGGGCCGGGCGCCGGCGGGCGCGCAGCGCGTGCACGACCACGCGCACGCGCACCACCGCCACCAGCAGGAACGCCGCGCCGATGACGGCCGGCGCCCATCCCTCGCCGTCGACGAGGGCCATGTGGAGGATGCGTACGCCGAACACCGTCCCGACCAGGATGACCAGCGGTTCGCGGATCCAGAAGGGGAGGAGACGGACGAGGAGACCGAGCATCCGGTGATCTCATCAGGAGCAAGGTCACAAGGGCTGTGATGGAAGCCACAGTTCCGGCCCGGTACCCGATGGTGATGAAACGGAGGAGGCCGCCCGGGCGTGGGGACCGGCTCGGCGCAGCGTTGACGATGGTCACGTCGCGGGCGCGGACGGGGAGGACGGGACGTCGCCGCCCGCCGTACCCGGGCGAGGAGTCGGCGTCCGGTGACGACCCGGTCGCCGTACTCGACGCGGGCCCCGGTACGGCGGGCGAAGTCGCCCTGGTGGCGCACCAGGTCGGCGGCCGCGGAGCGGCGCTCGCTGCAGCGGGCGAAGAACGTGCCGGGTCCGCTCCCCCGCTCCAGGACGACGTAGTCGCGTCCCTCCTGTCCCAGGGCGTCCTCGGCGGACCACGGGGCGCGCGCCGCGCGGCCGGGCACGGGGCGCCGGGACCCGGCGTGTGCGGTCGGCCTCGTTCGCCCCGGATCCGGCATGACCGGCGCTGATCGGGGCAAACGGTCCGCCTGGAACAGGGGAGGACGCCATGACGATGACGGAGCAGCCGGCCGAGCCGACGGAGAAGCAGAGCGCCTGCTGCGCGCGCCACGACACCCACGCCTCGTGGCCCGGCGACGAGCCGCCGGAGTCGGCGCGTGAGCGGGTGAACCGCCGCTGGAACGAGGTGCTGCAGGAGACGCGTGTCACGCAGACGGGTGTGCAGATCCTCTTCGGCTTCCTGCTCAGCGTGGCCTTCACCCCGCTGTTCCGTGAACTGGAGACGCTGGACCGGGTCATCTACGTCATGACCGTGGTGTTCGGCGCGTCCGCCACCGGCTCGCTGATCGCGCCGGTGTCCATCCACCGTTTCCTGTCCGGGCAGCGGATGAAGGACGAAGTGGTGGAGATGGCCGGGCGGTTGATGGTGTGCGGGATGGTGCTGCTCGCGCTCACCATCGGCTGCACGCTGCTGCTGATCCTGCGGTTCGTCGTGCCGGGCGTGCTCGCCGAGGTGCTGGTGGGCGGGGTCATGCTGTGGTTCGCGCTGTGCTGGTACGTGCTGCCGCTCCGGCTGCGCCGCCGTGCCGCCCGCCGCGCGCGGCGCGGCCGGATGTGACGGCTGACCGGCCGGCGGTCGCCGTCCCTCGGAAGGACGGCGCGTACGAGCCGGGGACGGTCGTGGCGGCGGTCGCCCGGGGGTGAGGTGCGGGAGGAACGGGCCGTCCGGGAAAGGGAGTTCCCGGACGGCCCGTCGCGCTTTCCGGGACGGCGCACGCCGCGATCGTGTGTCGCGGTATGACTGGGCACGGACACAGGTGGCCGTGCTCGGGTGTCCGCTGGACCCGGCCGAGCCGCGTCACCCGGGCGAAAGGGCCGCGCTGACATGACCGCCGAACGTGAGATCACCTCCCCGTCGGCCTGTGCCTCCCCGACGGGCGGCTCGATCCGGAGGCGGTCGGCTGGACCCGGCGGCCGCTGCACCGGGCGAACCTGCGCGGGTGGGGGCGCGTCAAGCGCTGGGAGTATTGGGGCATCGTCATGCCGTCGCACATCGTCGGCCTGGTCGCCTCCTCCCTCGACCACGCCGGCACGCACGGCGGGTACGTGCTGGACCGGGCCACCGGCCGGGGACGCGGTGACGCCGCTGGCGCGGGGCGTGCGCATGCCGGACCGCAGCGGGACGGGGACCGCGTCCGCGCGGGGCGGCGGGGTGACGCCGGAGTTCGTCCAGCACGCGGAGGGCACCACGATCAGCGCGGCCGCCCCCGGTGTCCGGCTGGAGGCCGAGGCGCCGCTGGAGCCGGGGCACGAGTCGCTGGGCGTGGTCGTGCCGTGGAGCGAGCGCCGCTTCCAGCACACGCTGAAGGACCTCGGACGCCCCGTCCACGGCCGTCTGACGCTCGGCTCGCGGGAGGTCGCGTTCGACGCGTCCGGCTCCTTCGCCGTCCTCGGCCACGGGCGCGGCAAGTGGCCGTACTCCATGACGTGGAACCGGGCGGCGGGCTGCGCGCCGGGGCGGGCGATCCAGCTCGGCGGCCGGTGGACCGACGGCACGGGTGCGACGGAGAACGCCCTGTTCGCCGACGGCCGCCTGCACAAGATCGGCGATGAACTCGTCTGGGAGTACGACCGTACGGACTGGCTGCGTCCGTGGCGGATCGGCGGGCCCCGGGTGGAGGCCGAGTTCCGCCCCTTCCACGTCCGGACCGCCAGGACGAGCTTGTGGGTGGTGTCCGACGACACGCACCAGTGCTTCGGGAGCTTCACGGGGCGCGCCCGCGCCGACGACGGCTCCTGGGTGGATCCCGACGGGCTCACCGGCTGGGCGGAGGAGGCCCGCAACCGGTGGTGAAGACGGGGCGCCCGCACCCCCGCCCGTGAACCGCGCGGGTCACGGGCGGGGCGGGACGGACCGGCTCAGCCGCTCTTGCGGCGGAACGACCGCCGGCCCGTCGCCGGGCCGTGCGTGGCGCGCACCTTGGACGCGTTCGGGCTGCCGACGGCCTCGGCCGCTTCCGCCTGGGCGCCGCGCTTGCGCGCCAGGGCCTCGCGGAACTTGCGCTTCAGGTCGTAGGCGCCGTCGTCGTCCGGCGTGACCGGGGACGTCGCGGCGGCCGGCTCCGAACCTTCCGTGGCGGGCGGTTCTGCGGTCATGGTGACCTCCTGGGTCCGGGAACGGGCGAGCACAGCTTGTCACGCCGGGCCCCGTACGCGCCGGGTATTTTCCGGCGCGGTGCCGCTCAGCCGGTGCGGCGCGCCTGGGCGGCACCGCGCGCCCCGGCGAACTCGCGTGCCCCGACGGGGCGCGTCCGCGGTATTGACGCCCGATGTTACAAGTCAATAGCTTCAGTATCTCCGTTGCACACCAGGGCCGTGTTCCACGTCTCCGTCGCCTCCGGTCCCTCGCTCGGCGAGCCGGTGGCCGCGTTGCCGACAGGAGGGATCAGCATGGGCCGTCACCGCAGGCTCGCCCGGATGCGGCAGATGGATCCGCAGCGGGACTTCGAGCAGATCTACCGCTGGATCACGCAGTACGAGTTCCCCCGCGACTACCTGCACGGCACGTCGGTCGCGTTCCTGCGCGACTACGGCGTCCCGCGCATCTCCCGACTGCTGGACCGCACGCAGGAGTTCGAGCGTGCCGGGCAGAAGCGCTACGACGACACGGTGCTGATCGCGTACGAGATGGTGCGCGACGGGACGGACTCGGAGCACGGGCGGGCCGCCGCCCGCCACCTCAACCGCATCCACGGCCGGTACCGCATCCCCAACGAGGACTTCCTGTACGTGCTGGCCACCACGGTGGTGGGGCCGAAGCGGTGGATCGACCGGTACGGGTGGCGGCCGTTGTGCGCTCAGGAGACCGAGAGCCTGGCGCTGGTGGGCCGGCGGATGGGCGAGATGATGGGCATCTCCTCGGTGCCCGGCACCTACGCGGAGTTCGAGCGGCTCCACGACGCCTACGAGCGGGAGATGTTCGCCTACGACCCCGCCAACCGCCGGGTCGCCGCGGCCACGTTACGCGTCATGGCGGCCTGGTACCCGGCCCCGCTGCGCCGGATCGCCGTACGGGCCACGCTGGCCGTGCTCGACGAACCGTTGCTGACGGCCCTCGGGTTCCGGCCGCAGCCGGCCTGGCTGCGGGCGGTCGCGCACCGGGCGCTGCGCCTGCGCGCCGCGGTCGTCCGGCTGCTGCCGGCCCGGCCGGAGCGGTTTCCGCGCCGCCCGAAGGCGCGCACCTATCCCTTCGGCTGGACCTTGGACGACCTGGGCCCGCACTGGGCGCAGTCCCGTCCGGCCCTGCCGCTGCCGGACGAGGAACCGCCGGACGAGGAGCCGCCCGACGCGGCCCCCGGGCCGTCGCGGCCGTCCGCCGTCCGAACCCTTCGTGAGGAGACCCCATGACCGGGACCGTCCCGGCCGCCGCCCCGCGCGCCTGCGCCACCACGTTCCCCACACACTCCCCCGCGACCGGCGAGCGGCTCGCCGAGTACCCGGTGCACGGGCCGGAGGACGTCGCCCGTGCCGTGGCCCGCGCCCGCACCGTGCAGGCGGGGTGGGCGGCACTGCCCGCGTCGCGCCGCCGTGCCCTGCTGCTGCGCTGGAAGAAGACCCTCGCCGACGGCCTGGACACGGTGGCCCGCACCATCGCGGAGGAGACCGGCAAGCCCGCCGGTGACGCCGCGCTGGAAGTGGTCCTCACGCTGGAGCACCTGGCGTGGGCCGCCCGCAACGCCCCCCGGGTGCTGGGCCGGAGAAGGGTGCGGACCGGGCTGTTCACGGTGCATCAGCGGGCCTCGCTGGTCCACCGTCCGCTGGGTGTCGTCGGCGTGATCGGCCCCTGGAACTACCCCCTCCACACCCCGATGGGCTCCATCGGGTACGCCCTCGCCGCGGGGAACGCGGTGGTGTTCAAGCCGTCGGAACTGACGCCGGGCACGGGGGTGCTGCTGGCTGAGCTGTTCGACTCCGCCGCGCCCGAGCACGCCGGGCTGCTCACCACGGTCACGGGGGCGGCGGCGACCGGGGACGCGCTGGCCCGCTCCGGGGTGGACAAGCTGGCGTTCACGGGGTCGCCGGGGACGGCGCGGAAGGTGATGGCGGTGTGCGCGGAGACGCTGACGCCGTTCCTCGCCGAGTGCGGCGGCAAGGACGCGGTGATCGTCACCGCCGACGCCGACCTGGACGCGGCCGCCGACGCGATCGTGTGGGGCGCGCTGAGCAACGCGGGGCAGACCTGCGCGGGCGTGGAGCGCGTCTACGCGGTGCGGGAGGTCCACGAGGAGCTGTGCGCGCGGGTGGTGGAGCGGGCCGGGGCGCTGCCCACCGGGGCCGGCGCGGACGCCGCCTACGGGCCGATGACGCTGCCCGGCCAGACCGCCGTCGTCGAGCGGCACGTCAGCGGCGCCGTCGCGGCGGGCGGACGGGCGCTGCTGGGCGGGCCCGAGTCGGTGCGGGCGCCCTACGTCGCCCCGGTGGTGCTGGCCGGTGTGCCGGAGGACGCGGCGGCGATGACGGAGGAGACGTTCGGGCCGGTCGTGGCGGTCAACGCGGTGGCGGGCGTGGACGAGGCCGTGGAGCGCGCCAACGCCTCCCGCTACGCCCTCGGGGCCGCGGTGTTCTGCGGCAGCGGGCGCACGGGGGCGGCGATCGCGGCGCGGCTGCGCGCGGGCGCGGTGTCGGTGAACTCGGTGCTGGGCTTCGCGGCGGTGCCCGCGCTGCCGTTCGGGGGGTCGGGGGACTCCGGGTTCGGGCGGATCCACGGCGCGGAGGGGCTGCGGGCGTTCACCTCCGTCCAGTCGATGACGGTCCAGCGGTTCGCCCCGGCGATCGCGCTGACCTCCTTCGCGGTCCCGGCGGCCACCCGCGAGCGCGCGGTGCGGCTGGCGCGTGCCCTGCACCGGCGGCGCTGAACGGCGCGGGGGGCCTGCCCGTCGCCGCCGGGGCGGTCAGGCGTCCAGCAGCGGGGCCAGATAGCGCCGGGCGAAGGCCCGGGCCTGGTCCTCGTCCTCCATCTCGATGCAGCTCGACGGGTTGAGCAGGAAGGACACGGCGACCCGCACCATCAGCTCGGCGACCGGACGCGGGTCCTCGTCAGGCCGGCCCTCCACCTGCTGCGCCCGGCGCAGATGCCCGGTCAGGTACTCGACGGTGGCCGACAGCGAGGAGCCGCCCTGCACGGTCAGGTACGGCAGCACCACCTCGGGTTCGAGCCGCAGCATGCCGCCGAGGAGCGGATGGGCGCGGCTGTGGCGCAGGGCGACGGCGAACCCCTCGACGACCCGCTCCCGCATGGTCGGCAGGCCCGCCACCGCCGCGTCGAGCCGGGCGAAGAAGCGGCTCAGTTCGCGCAGCAGGGTCTCCTCCACCAGGCGGTCCTTGGTCTGGAAGCGCCGGTAGACGGTCACCCGGGAGACACCGGCCCGCTTGGCGACGTCGTCCACCGAGGAGCGGCGCACCCCGAGGAGGGTGAACTGCTCCAGTGCCGCGTCGAGGATCCGCCGCGCCGTGTCGTCCTCGGGCTCCGGGCGGGCGAGGACCCGGGCGAGCCACGAGTCGTTCGTGTCAGTTCTCATGGTGATCCTCACGATACCGGCGAACGGCTCCCTGAGAGACGCTGATACATCTATCATATCCTTGTATCTCCAGAACGTGCCCCGCCCGACCGAGCCGCCGACCGGCACCCGCATCCCGGAGGACCTGATGGGCAGTCGACTCACCGAGGAACAGGCCGCGTTCGCGGCGGCCGTACGCGACTTCACCAAGCGCGAGTGCGGCACCCGGGAACAGCGCGACGCGCTGACGGACGGCGGCCGCGAGGCGCACCATCCGGGGCTGTACCGCCGCCTCGCCGACCTGGGCTGGCTCGGGATCTGCCTGCCCGAGGAGTACGGCGGCGCCGGCGGCGGGACCGCCGACGCCTGCCTGTTCCTGGAGGAGACGTCGTACGGGATGGTGCCGTGCGGCGGCTTCGTCACGACGGTGATCACGGCGAAGGCGTACGAGCGGTTCGGCACCGAGCGGCAGCGGCGGGAGGTGCTGTCCGGCGCGGTCCGCGGCGACGTGCTGGCGATCGCGATGTCGGAGCCGGGGGCCGGGTCGGACGTCGGGGCGCTGCGCTGCCGGGCCCGGCGGGAGCGGGACGGCACCTGGGTGATCGACGGCCAGAAGACCTGGATCTCCAACGCGCACTGCGCCCGGAGCATCCTGCTGGTGGCCCGCACCGGCGAGGACAAGCACGGCGGGCTGACCATGTTCCACCTGCCCGCCGGCACACCGGGCGTGGAAATCCGGGGCATCGGGACGATGCGCGGCCGCGAGGTCAACGACGTCCACCTCACGGACGTACGCCTGCCCGCGGACTCCGTCGTCGGCGAGGTGAACGGCGGGTGGAGGCAGTTGATGGCCGGCCTCGACCACGAGCGGCTGTTCCTGGCCGCCGACATGCTGGGCCTGGCCCGCCGCGCCTTCGACGACGCGGTCGCCTACGTCCGTGAGCGGGAGCAGTTCGGGCGGCCCGTCGGCTCCTTCCAGGCGCTGCGGCACCGGGTCGCGGACCTGGCCACCGAGATCGAGTGCACGCGGCTGCTGGTGCGCGAGGTGGCCCTGGACTGCGACGCGCGGCCGGACGAGCTGTTCCCGCGCGAGGCGTCGATGGCCAAGCTGAAGGCCACCGAACTCGCCAAGCGCACCGCGCTGGAGGGCATGCAGATGATGGGCGGCTACGGCTACACCACGGAGTTCGACATGGAGCGCCATCTGCGGGCCGCGGTCGTCTCCACGGTGTACGGCGGGACGAGCGAGATCCAGCGGGACGTCATCGGCAAGACGTACGGGCTCTGAGCCGGGCGCACACGACGGCCGCCCGCCCCCTGGAACCGGGGCGGGCGGCCGTCGTCGTGCGAGAGGTCAGTCGTCGTGGAGCGCGGTCAACGCGTCGGCGTACTTGTCGCGGATGACGCGGCGCCGCATCTTCAGCGACGGGGTCAGCTCACCGGTCGCCGGACCCCACTCCTCAGCGAGCAGTTCGTACCGCTTGACCTGCTCGGTGCGGTTGAGGCGGCTGTTGGCGGCGGCCACCGCGCGCTCCACCTCGGCCCGGATGTCCGGATGCCGTACGAGGGCGGCCGGGCCGCCCTCCGTGTCGATGCCGTGCTTCGCGGCCCAGGCCGGGGCGGCCTCCGGGTCAAGAACGAGCAGGGCGACCAGGTAGGAGCGGTTGTCGCCGTGCACCATCGCCTGGCCGATCAGCGGGTGTTCCTTGAGGGTGTTCTCCACCAGGGCCGGCGAGACGTTCTTGCCGGTCGAGGTGATGATCATCTCCTTCTTGCGGTCGGTGAGCCACAGGTAGCCGTCCTCGTCGATCCGGCCGATGTCGCCGGTGGCCAGCCAGCCGTCGGCGTCCAGCGCGGACCGCACGGAGCCGTCCGGCTGGAGGTAACCGTCGAACACCGACATGCCGCGCACCATGATCTCGCCGTCCTCGGCGACGCGGATCTCCACGGACTCCACCGGGCGGCCCACCGAGCCGAGCCGGAAACCGGTCTTCGGGCTGTTGCTGGTGGCGACGCCGGTGGTCTCGGTCAGCCCCCAGGCGTCCATGATGACGACGCCGAACCCGGCCCAGAACCTCACCACGTCGGCCGGCATGGGCGCGGACGCGCTGGCCGTCCAGGTCACCCGGTCCAGGCCGCCGGCCGCCAGCATGGGCAGCAGCACCTCCTTGCGGACGCGGGTGTAGCGCTCCTCCAGCTCGGGCGGCGGCACCTGGCCGCGCTCGCGGTACGCGACGTGCTCGCGCGCCACCTCGAACGCCGCGTCGATGACGGCCCGTTGGCCGTCCGGCATCAGCGAGAGCACGGCCCGCACGGCGGCGGACAGTTTCTCCCAGATGCGCGGCACGCCGAAGAACTGCGCCGGGCGCACCGTGCGCACCACCTCGCCGACCTTCGTCGGGTCGGCGCACAGGTGGACGTGCGACGCGCGGTGACAGGGCAGGTAGATGCCCAGCATCCGCTCGGCGATGTGCGCGAACGGCAGGTAGCAGATGTGCTCGACGTGCGGCGGAAGTTCCACCACGGCGTCCAGCGCGAGCGCGTTGGACAGCACCACCCGGTGGGTGAGGACGACGCCCTTGGGCTCGCCGGTGGTGCCGGAGGTGTAGACGACGGTCAGCGGGTCCTCGGGACGGGCGGTGTCCAGTTCCTTGCCGAACTCCTCCGGCACCGGCTCGCGTCGCAGCGACGCGTACGGCACGTGCGCGCCCTCGGCTCCCGCGTCGGCCACCACGAGCCGTTCCAGCGGGGTGCCGGGGTCGGCCAGCAGCGGTTCCCACACCGGGAGCTGGTCCGCCCCGCCGACGACGGCGAGGCGGGCGCGGCAGTTGCGGGCAATGTGGGTGATCTGCTCGGGGGCCGAGGTGCCGTAGACGCTCACCGGGACCGCGCCGAGGCGGACCAGCGCCAGGTCGGACAGCCAGTGCTCGGGCCGGTTGGCCATCATCATGAGCACGTGGTCGCCGCGGCCGACACCGAGGGCCCGGTAGCCGGCGGCGAGGCCGCGGGTGTGCGCGTGGATCTCGCCCCAGGTGAGCGTCGTCCAGTCGGTGTCGGGGTCGTCCGACTGCCAGGACAGGCCCGGCAGGTCGGGGTACGCGTGCGCGTTGCGGGCCAGGAGCCGGGGCAGGGTGCGGGCGGCGGGGTCGTCGGGCAGGTCGCCTGCGGTGCGGGGTGGCGACGTCATCGGGGCCTCCTTGCGTTGCGGGTCGGGGAGAGAACGTCCGGGGAGACCGGGGCGTGGGGAAGCCCCTGCGGGCGTGCCCGGTGTCGGGAGCGGGCCTTGCGCTCAGGCGTCGGTGAAGGTCTCGCCGCGGCCGGCCTTGCGCAGCAGCAGCTCGGGCGGGGCGAAGCGGTCGCCGTACCGTCCGGCGAGTTCGCGGGCGCGGGCGACGAAGCCGGGCAGGCCGCCGTCGTAGCCGTTGACGTACTGCAGGACGCCGCCGGTCCACGGCGGGAAGCCGATGCCGAGCAGCGAGCCGACGTTGGCGTCGGCCACCGACTCCAGCACGCCTTCCTCCAGGCAGCGCACCGCGTCCAGCGCCTCGGCGAAGAGCATCCGCTCCTTCAGCTCGGTGAGGTCGGCGGGCCGCATCGCCGGGTCGGTGAAGTGCTCGCGCAGTCCGGGCCAGAGGCCGGCGCGCCGGCCCTGCTCGTCGTAGTCGTAGAAGCCGGCGCCGCCGGACCGTCCGGGGCGGCCGAACGCGTCGATCATGCGGTCCACCACCGCGTCCGCGGGGTGCGGCCGCCAGGTGCCGCCGTCCGCCTCGACCGCGCGGCGGTTCTCCTCGCGGATCCTGCGCGGGAGCGTGAGGGTGAGTTCGTCCATCAGGGCGAGGACCTTGGCCGGGTAGCCGGCCTGGGCCGCCGCCTGCTCGACGGAGGCCGGGTCGATCCCCTCGCCGACCATGGTGACGCCCTCGTCGATGAAGCGGCCGATGACGCGGGAGGTGAAGAAGCCGCGGGAGTCGTTGACCACGATCGGCGTCTTGCGGATCTGCCGCACCAGGTCGAAGGCGCGGGCCAGCGCCTCCTCCCCCGTCCTCTCGCCCTTGACGATCTCCACCAGCGGCATCTTGTCGACGGGCGAGAAGAAGTGCAGGCCGAGGAAGTCGCGGGGCCGTTCCACGCCCTTGGCGAGCACGGTGACAGGGAGGGTGGAGGTGTTGGAGCACAGCAGCGCGTCGGGGGCGACGACGTGCTGGATCTCCTGGAACACCTGGTGCTTGAGGGCGGTGTCCTCGAAGACGGCCTCGATCACCGCGTCGCAGCCGGCCAGGTCCCCGCTCTCCGCGGTCGGGGTGATGCGGGCGAGCAGGGCGTCCGCCCGCTCCCGTGTCGTACGGCCGCGCGCGACGGCCTTGGCGCACAGCTTCTCGGAGTAGCCCCTGCCCCGGGACGCCGCGTCGGCGGTGACGTCCTTCAGCACGACGTCGATGCCCGCGGCGGCGCAGGAGTAGGCGATGCCGGCGCCCATCATGCCCGCGCCGAGCACGGCCACCCGGGTCGCCTTCCGCGCGGGGACGTCCTTCGGGCGCCCGGCGCCGGAGCCGACCGCCCTGAGGTCGAAGAAGAACCCCTGGATCATGTTCTTGGTGATCTGCCCGGTGACCAGCTCGGTCAGGTGGCGGGCCTCGATCTCGAAGGCCGTGTCCACGTCGACCTGGGCGCTCTCCACGGCCGCCGCGAGGATGTTGCGCGGGGCGGGACAGGGAGCGCCGCCGGTCTTCTTCCGCAGCAGCGCGGGGAGGGCGGGCAGGTGGGCGGCGAACTTCGGGTGCGACGGGGTGCCGCCGGGGATGCGGTAGCCGGGGGCGTCCCAGGGCTGCGCGGACTCGGGGTGGGCGTCGACGAACGCCCGTGCGCGGGCGAGGAGTTCGCCGGGGTCGGAGACGACCTCGTCGACGAGACCCGCCTCCAGGGCACGGGCGGGGCCGTACTGCGTGCCCTCCAGGAGGATCTTCCGCAGGGCCTCCGTCACGCCGAACATGCGGACCGTGCGGGTGACCCCGCCGCCTCCGGGCAGCAGACCCAGGGTCACCTCGGGGCAGCCGACCTCGGTGCCGGGCGCGTCCAGGGCGATGCGGTGGTGGCAGGCCAGCGCGATCTCGTAACCGCCGCCCAGCGCCGCGCCGTTGATCGCCGCGACGACCGGCCTGCCCAAGGTCTCCATGACCCGCAGCGCCCGCTTGACGCGCATGCCGGCCTCGTAGGAGACGCCGGCCGTCTCGGGCGTGACGGAGATCAGGTCGTGCAGGTCGCCGCCGGCGAAGAAGCTCTTCTTGGCGGAGGCGACGATCACACCGCGGACGCTGTCGCGCTGCTCGGTCAGCCGCGCGGTGACGGCCTCCAGCGAGTCGATGAACGCGGCGTTCATGGTGTTGACCGACCGGGACGGGTCGTCGAGGACGAGGGTGACGACGCCGGTGTCGTCCTGCTCCCAGCGGATGGTGGTGGACTCGCTGCTCATGAGGGTGTGCTCCAGGTGATC
>NZ_JBIWGC010000030.1:0-74746 GCF_044763335.1 Streptomyces sp. NPDC096105 | reverse complement strand
TTGCGCTCGTACACGGCCTCCTTGCGGTAGCCGACCACGACGCCGACCTCGGTCAGCCCGATCTCCGCGAAGTTCCCGAGCGTCAGGTCCAGGACCGTCGGCTCCCCTTCCATGCCCGCGGGCCCCACCGGCACCAGCGCCTTGGGAAGCGTGTCGGTGTAGGGGCGCAGACGCCGGCCGGCGCCGGCCGCCAGCACGAGGCCGATCATGCGGGTTCTCCTTCGTCGTGAACGGCGGGCGCGCCACCCCGGTGGGCGGCCACCCAGAAGCGGATGCTCTCGGCGAGCACCACGAGAGCCACGGCCACGGCGAGGGCCGTGAGCGCGACGGTGAATCCGGACGCGGTGAGCACGGCCGCCAGAACGGCGACCGCCAGCGTGCGGCCTTCGTGCCCCCCGATCGCCCGCACCAGCGGGCGCGGGGGCGCGCCCGCGTCGCCGCGGATGCGGTAGACCGTGTCGTAGTGATGGTAGGCGACCGCGGACACCAGTCCGTAGGCCGCCGGAAGGGCTCCGTTCACCTCCGCGCCGGCCGCCAGTACCAGGACGGTGCCGTACTCGGCGGCGCGGAGGAGCGGGGGGACGAGCCAGTCGAGGGGGCCGGTGAGGGGGCGGCCGACGGCGGCGGCGGAACAGATCACGTAGCCGGCGGCGGCCAGCGCGGTCTGCCATCCGGCGCCCCACACGAGGGCGGAGCCCGTCACCAGCACCGCGCCGAGGGCGGCGGTGACGACACCGCCGCGGGCCCAGGAGCCGGGCAGCAGCTCGGACAGGGGACCGCTGTCGGCGAGGTCGGCGAGGGACCGGGCGGCGCCCTCCTCCACCCGGCCCCGGCGCCACGACCTCAGGACGCGCCCCGCCGTGGTGTACGCGGCGGCGAAGGCGCAGCCGACGAGCAGCACCCGGAAGGTGGTGCGGGGCGTGGTCAGGGCGGTGAGGACGGCGAGCAGCGCCCAGCGCTCGCCGATCGGCAGGACGATCATGCGGCGCGCCCAGACCGTCCAGCCGGCCCGGTCCAGCCGGCCGGACAGGGCGGCGGCGGGGCCGGTGGAGGCGCCCGCCTGCGCCTCGTTGTACGAGAAGTCGACCATGTGCCGGCAGGACTGGAGGACCATCGCGCCGAGCGCGAGGGCCCACACGTCGTCGCCGCCGCGGGCGGCGCCGAGGGCGAGGCCGGCGTAGTAGGCGTACTCCTTGGCCCGGTCGAAGGTGGCGTCGAGCCAGGCGCCCAGCGTGGAGTACCGCAGCGCGTAGCGGGCGAGCTGGCCGTCGGTGCAGTCCAGGACGAACGAGGCGAGGAGCAGCACGCCGGCGGCGACGAAGCCGGTGCGGGTGCCGGTGGCGGCGCAGCCGGCCGCGACGAGCGCGGTGAGCAGGGAGGCGGTGGTGACCTGGTTCGGGGTCAGGCCGCGGCGGGCGCACCAGCGCGCGAGGTACCGCGAGTAGGGGCTGACGCAGAAGGTGGTGAAGAAGCCGTCGCGGGCCTTGACGGCGGACCTGAGGCGGACGGCCTCCTCGTCCACGGCGGCGACGGACTGCCGGGCCTCGTTGCGGGCCTGCGGGCCGGCGGGCACGGCGGCGACCAGGCTGCCGAGGTCGGGGCGGTGCACGTCGGTGTCGAGGGCGGCGACGACCCGGTCCGGGAGGCCCTCGACGAGGGCGCCGCTGTCCGCGCCCCGCTCGCAGCCGGAGTTCTCGCGGGCCACGGCGCGGGTCAGGGTCTGGCGGCCGGACCGCTGGGCGGTCACGGCGCCGGGGATCGCGGAGAGCGGGAAGCGGGGGTCGGTCAGGCCGAGGCGCAGCGCGTGCACATGGCCCACGAACCGGGTGTCGACCAGGGCGACCCGGTCCTCCTCGGGGACCTGGGCGAGGAGCGTCTCGGCCTCCGCGGCGCCGGCGGCGGTCCGCACCTCGAAACCGAGGGAGCGCAGGTCGCCCTCGAGTGACGAGCCGGGGACCGGAGGGCCGGTGACGATGGCGGTCGGCAACCGAAATCTCACTCCCTGGGTGCGACGCGTCCACGCCGGTCATGTACATGGTGATGCGCCCGTTCGGAGGCCCTGCGGGCGGCATGTCGGCAGAGGCTATCGGATACGCGGAAGCCCGCGTTCACCGCCCGTTCGACGGCCGGATCGACGCGGTTCGCCCGCTCCCGTGCCGCGCTCATCATCGGGGATACCGGCCCCGGCTCACAAACCGCGCCGGTGGCTCGCCTTAGGGTGGACCACCATGACGTGGCTGATCACCGGCGGAGCCGGTTACATCGGGGCCCATGTGGTGCGGGCCATGACGGACGCCGGGGAGCGGGTCGTCGTGCTGGACGACCTGTCCGCCGGGATGCCGGCGCGGCTGCCCGACGGCGTTTCGCTGGTCAGGGGCTCCGCGCTGGACGGTGACCTGCTGACCAAGGTGCTCGTCGAGCACGGCGCGACCGGCGTGCTGCACCTCGCCGCGCGCAAGCAGCCCGGCGAGTCGGTGGCCCATCCCACCCGCTACTACCGGGAGAACCTGGGCGGTCTGGCGGCCCTGCTGGACGCCGTCACGGAGGCGGGCGTCCGGCGCTTCGTCTTCTCCTCGTCCGCGGCCGTCTACGGCGACCCGCACGTGGACCTCATCACCGAGGACACCCCCTGCGCCCCCGTGAACCCCTACGGCGAGACCAAGCTCGCCGGGGAGTGGCTGGTGCGGGCGGCGGGCCGCGCGCACGGCATCGACACCGTCTGCCTGCGCTACTTCAACGTCGCGGGCGCGGCGGCCCCCGAACTGGCCGACACCGGCGTCTTCAACATCGTGCCGATGGTCTTCGACCGGCTCACCCGCGGCGAGGCCCCGCGCATCTTCGGCGACGACTACCCCACCCCGGACGGCACCTGCGTCCGGGACTACATCCATGTGGCCGACCTCGCCGAGGCGCACCTCGCGGCGGTGCGCGCGCTGTCGGAGGGCGGCGTCGAGGGCGACCTGACGCTGAACGTCGGCCGCGGCGAGGGCGTCTCGGTGCGGGAGCTGATCACGGTCATCGGGGAGGTCACCGGCGACACGCGGACCCCGGTGGTCGAGCCCCGGCGTCCCGGCGACCCGCCCCGCGCGGTGGCCTCGGCCGCCCTCGCGAGCGAGCGCCTGGGCTGGACCGCGCGCCGTTCGGTGCGCGAGATGGTCGAGTCGGCCTGGCAGGGCTGGCAGCTCCTCCAGGGTTCCCCGCGCGCCTGACCTACGATTCGTTTCCGCAGGTCAGAGCACATGACAACGGTGTTCAGTGCCGCGTTGCCGGATACCCCCGCCCCGTAGTTCACTGTGCTCCGGAAGGGCAGCGGCAGGACAGCGGCGGAAGGGCGGCGGCGGGCATGGGGGCAGGCCACGATCACGGGCACGCGCACGGGGTGCCGGCCGGCGGCACGGTCAGCGCGGCGTACCGGGGCAGGCTGCGGATCGCGCTGGCGATCACGGTCTTCGTCATGATCGTGCAGATCGTGGGCGGTCTGCTGGCCGACTCGCTCGCCCTGGTCGCGGACGCGGCCCACATGGCGACCGACGCCCTGGGGCTGGGCATGGCCCTGTTCGCCATCCACGTCGCGGGCCGCCCGCCGAGCGAACGGCGCACCTTCGGGCTGGCCCGCGCGGAGATCCTCGCGGCGCTGGCCAACTGCCTGCTGCTGCTCGGTGTCGGCGGCTACGTGCTGTACGAGGCGGTCCAGCGGTTCGTCACACCGGCGGACACCGAGGGCGGTCTGGTGATGGTGTTCGGCGCCGTCGGCCTGGTCGCCAACCTGGTGTCGCTGGCGCTGCTGATGCGCGGGCAGAAGGAGAGCCTGAACGTCCGCGGCGCCTTCCTGGAGGTGGCGGCGGACGCGCTCGGCTCGGTCACGGTGATCGTGGCCGCCCTGGTGATCGTCACCACCGGGTGGACGGCCGCCGACCCGATCGCCTCCCTGGTGATCGCGCTGATGATCGTGCCGCGCACCCTGAGGCTGCTGCGGGAGACGCTCGACGTGCTGCTGGAGGCGGCGCCCAAGGGCGTGGACATGGCCGAGGTGCGGGCGCACATCCTGGACACGCCGGGGGTCGAGGACGTGCACGACCTGCACGCCTGGACGATCACCTCGGGGATGCCGGTGCTCTCCGCGCACGTGGTCGTGAGCGCGGACACGCTGAACGCGACAGGGCACGAGAAGATGCTGCACGAGCTGCAGGGATGCCTGGGCGACCACTTCGACGTGCAGCACTGCACCTTCCAGCTCGAGCCCGGCGGACACGCGGAGCACGAGGCGCGGCTGTGTCACTGAGCGAGCCGGTGCCACCGGGCGCGCGGGGGGGCGCTTCGGGGGCGCGCACGCCTCTGGA
This sequence comes from Streptomyces sp. NPDC096105, assembly GCF_044763335.1. Taxonomy (NCBI): domain Bacteria; kingdom Bacillati; phylum Actinomycetota; class Actinomycetes; order Kitasatosporales; family Streptomycetaceae; genus Streptomyces; species Streptomyces sp. NPDC096105. The sequence continues at coordinate 70,406 of NZ_JBIWGC010000030.1, read as the reverse complement.
CACGCCAACGCGCCGGGGAACGCAGTCCTCCGCCCGGGTGACGGCGTCTCCCCCTCCGGCGGACGCCAGGGACGCGCGTGTCCGCCGCCCGCCACGGGCGCGTTCGGCGCGGGTCCGGTGCCGTCCGGCGGCCGGACCGGCCGCCCGTCGCGCCGGGGCCGGGACATGCGGGAGAGAACCGGAGTGCCGGGAGTGCCTGATTCGTGCGGCAGACTGGGGCGGGAACACCGAGTGAAGGATGGGTATGCCGATCACACCTGCCACCGCGACGAACAGCCCGTCGAACGGCACCGCCGAGCCGATTTTGCTGGAACTGGTCGACGAGGACGGCGTGACGGTCGGCACCGCGGAGAAGCTCTCCGCCCATCAGCCGCCGGGGACGCTGCACCGGGCGTTCTCCGTGTTCCTCTTCGACGAGCGCGGCCGGCTGCTGCTCCAGCAGCGGGCGCTCGGCAAGTACCACTCCCCCGGTGTGTGGTCGAACACCTGCTGCGGCCACCCGTACCCGGGTGAGGCGCCGTTCGCGGCGGCGGCCCGGCGGACGTACGAGGAGCTGGGGGTCTCGCCGTCGCTGATGGCCGAGGCCGGCACGGTCCGTTACAACCACCCGGACCCGGCCTCGGGTCTGGTGGAGCAGGAGTTCAACCACCTCTTCGTCGGCATGGTGCAGTCGCCGGTGCGGCCCGACGGGGACGAGGTCGCCGCGACGGCGTTCGTGACCCCGCAGGAGCTGGCGGAGCGGCACGCGAAGGACACCTTCTCGGCCTGGTTCATGACCGTGCTGGACGCGGTCCGGCCCGCCGTGCGGGAGCTGACGGGCCCGTCGGCCGGGTGGTGACGGCGGCGCCTCACCGCGTCCTCCCGTCCCCTGGGCGGCGACGCGCCGCCGCGGCTAGCGGGGCTGCGCGGGCTTGAGCGGCAGGGCGGCCCAGATCACCTTGCCGCCGGTGGACGTGTGCTCCACCTCGCAGGCCCCGCCGGCCTCCCGCGTGATCTCGCGTACCAGGAGCAGTCCCCGGCCGCCGGTGCGGCCGTAGTCGTTCTCCAGTGCGGTGGGGCGGTAGGGATGGTTGTCCTCCACGGACACCCGGATCCACTCGGCGCCCACCGCGACCTCGACGGCGAGCATCGGGGACAGCAGCGCCGCGTGCTTGACGGCGTTGGTGACCAGTTCGGAGACGATCAGCAGCAGGCCCTGCACCACGTCGTCCGCGACCGGCACGCCCTGCCGCAGCAGCAGGTCCCGCACGGCGTGCCGGGCCTGTGGCACCGAGGCGTCCACGGCAGGGGCGGTGAACCGCCAGACACCTTCGTACGGCAGTGGGTCGCCACCCTCACGCTCGCTTGTCACCACACGTCGAGTGTTGGGACCGATCGCCTCCGCCCTTCCGCACTGAACACAAGTCGGCGGGTATCGAGCGCTTCCGACCGTTCTCGTCCGGCTCGGGCGGGCGCGGGACCGTTCGGGCCCGTTGTGTTCCGTGCGGAGGCGCTTCTCGGGTCGTGCGGGGCGAGGGGCCCGCAGGCCGCGCCCCTACTTCCCGGCGACCATGCCCACGATGCGCCGGCCGCCGTAGCCGGTGGCGACCAGTCCCAGCCCGTCGAACAACAGGGACAGCGAGAAGAACGTACCGATGACGTACTGGCTGCTGCTCGGCCAGGTGGCCAGTACGAGGATGCCCAGAAGCAGTCCGAAGGCGCCCTGCACCAGCGTCCAGCCGAACTGCGGGCCGCGCACCACCAGGCTGCCGGCCAGCCGGAACACGCCGCCGGCGAGGAACAGCAGCGCGGCGAACATGGTCAGCGCCTCGGCCGCGGCCTCCGGGGTCTTCAGGATCACCGCCCCGGCCGCGAGGTTGAGGGCGGCGACGACCACACCCAGCCAGAAGAAGTTCGTGTGCCGCGCCTGCACCGCGTGCAGCAGCCCGACGACGCCGCCGACCAGCAGCAGCCAGCCGAACAGCAGCATCGTGGTGAGTGTGGCGGCGGCCGTGTAGATCAGGCCGATCAGTCCGGCGACGACGAGGATCACCCCGAGCACGGCGAGCCAGCCGAAGCCGCGGTTGAGCTTCTCCGCCTCGCCGTGCGGGGCCGCGCTCCCGGTGGACCTGACCATGGCTGCCTCCCGGGTCCCGTCCCCCCTTCTTGTCCTTCCCCGTCCTCCCCCGCCCTCCGTGTCCCCCGCCCGCGCCGGTCGTAACGCCGGTCCCGGCCCGCCGTACACCGCCGTGACCGGGGCGGATAGCATCCGCCGCATGGAGGAGCCGCAACTGCTGCACAGCGTCGCCGACTCGGTCGCCACGGTCGTCATCCGCCATCCCGCGAAGCGCAACGCGATGACGGCCGCGATGTGGGCGGCCCTGCCGCCGCTGCTCGGCGCGCTGGCGGAGGACCCGGCCGTGCGGGCGCTGGTGCTCACCGGCGACGGCGGCACCTTCTGCGCCGGGGCGGACATCTCCACGCTCCAGGGGTCGCCGCTGGAGGCGCAGCGGCTGGCCGTGGCCGCCGAGGAGGCGCTCGCCGCCTTCCCCAAGCCGGCCCTGGCCGCCGTGCGCGGGCACTGCGTGGGCGGCGGGGCGCAGCTCGCGGCCGCCTGCGACCTGCGGTTCGCCGAGGAGGGCGCGCGGTTCGGGGTGACCCCGGCGAAGCTCGGCATCGTCTACTCGTCCTCCGCCACCCGGCGGCTGGTGTCGCTGGTGGGCCCCGCGACCGCCAAGTACCTCCTCTTCTCGGGCGAGCTGATCGACGCGGAGCGGGCACTGCGCACGGGGCTGGTGGACGAGGTGCTGCCGGCGGGCGCGCTGGACGCCCGGGTCGCCGAGTTCACGCGGATCCTGACGTCCCGGTCGCTGCTGACGCAGGCCGCGGCGAAGGAGTTCGCCGACGGCCGCACCGACCGCGACGAGCACTGGCACGAGGCGGCCGCCGCGAGCGACGACACCGCGGAGGGCGTGGCGGCGTTCCTGGAGCGCAGGTCGCCGCGCTTCACCTGGAACGCGGTCACGTCAGGGTGAACCGGCTCCTGGTCCGGCACTCGGCGACGGGGACGCGTCTCCCCCTTCTTCCGGCCTCTCCCGCCTTCTCCGCCGTGCCCCGCGCAGGCGGCCGGGCGCATGATGAGGCGTGGACGAGGTACCCGCAAGTCGTCCGGCCGGACGGGCCGGACGACGAAAGGGGAGACACGTGTTCCGTGCCATCGCAGACGTCCTGCGCCAGATCGGCGGCGCCGTCGCCACCGTCGTGACGCTGCCGTTCCGGGCGCTCGCCCGGCTGTTCGGCGGTGCTTCCTCCACCGCGCGCGGCCGTCGCGCCTGAGTTCGCCCGGGGGGGGCGTCCGGGCGCGTTGCCGCCCTGATCCCCCATGACCGTCGTCACCTGCCACAATTGCCGCGCAACCTCAGTGGAGAAGGCGGTACGGGAACGTGACGACACCCCTCGCAGGGTCCATCGAAGGCAGGATCGCCGAAGAACTCGGCGTACGGGAGCGGCAGGTCAGGGCCGCCGTGGAACTGCTGGACGGCGGTTCGACGGTGCCCTTCATCGCCCGTTACCGCAAGGAAGCGACCGAGACGCTCGACGACGCGCAGCTGCGCACGATCGAGGAGCGGCTGCGCTATCTGCGGGAGCTGGAGGAGCGCCGCACGGCGATCCTCGACTCGGTGCGCGAGCAGGGCAAGCTCACCGAGGAGCTCGAGGCCCGCATCCGGGGCGCGGAGACCAAGGCGCGCCTGGAGGACGTCTACCTGCCCTTCAAGCCCAAGCGGCGCACCAAGGCGCAGACCGCCCGCGAGGCGGGGCTGGAGCCGCTGGCGGAGGAACTGCTCGCCGATCCCGGCGTCGAGCCCCTCGCCGCGGCCGCCGCGTTCGTGGACGCCGGCAAGGGCGTGGCCGATCCGCAGGCCGCCCTGGACGGCGCCCGGGCCATCCTCACCGAGCGCTTCTCCGAGGACGCCGACCTGATCGGCGAGCTGCGCGAGCGCATGTGGGTGCGCGGGCGGCTGACGGCGAAGGTGCGGGAGGGCAAGGAGGAGGCGGGCGCCAAGTTCGCCGACTACTTCGACTTCTCCGAGCCGTTCACCGAGCTGCCCTCGCACCGGGTGCTGGCGATGCTGCGCGGCGAGAAGGAGGAGGTCCTCGACCTCGTCCTGGAGCCGGAGGAGCCCACGGACGGCCCCTCGTCGTACGAGGGCGTCGTCGCCCACCGCTTCGGGATCGCGGACCGGGGCCGCCCGGCCGACAAGTGGCTGCTGGACACGGTCCGCTGGGCCTGGCGCACGCGCATCCTGGTGCACCTGGGCATCGACCTCCGTCTGCGGCTGCGCACCGCCGCCGAGGACGAGGCGGTGCGGGTGTTCGCCGCCAACCTGCGCGACCTGCTGCTGGCCGCCCCGGCGGGCACGCGCGCGACGATCGGCCTGGACCCCGGTTTCCGTACGGGCGTGAAGGTCGCCGTGGTCGACGCGACCGGCAAGGTCGTCGCCACGGACGTGATCCACCCGCACGTCCCGGCGAACCGCTGGGACGAGGCGATCGCCAAGCTGGCCCGGCTCGCGAAGGAGCACGCGGTCGAGCTGATCGCCATCGGCAACGGCACGGCGTCCCGCGAGACCGACAAGCTCGCCGGCGAACTCCTCGCCAGGCACCCGGAGCTGAAGCTGACCAAGGTGATGGTGTCGGAGGCCGGCGCGTCCGTGTACTCGGCCTCCGCGTTCGCCTCGCAGGAGCTTCCGGACATGGACGTGTCGCTGCGCGGCGCGGTGTCCATCGCGCGCCGGCTCCAGGACCCGCTGGCCGAGCTGGTGAAGATCGACCCGAAGTCGATCGGCGTCGGCCAGTACCAGCACGACCTGTCCGAGGTGAAGCTGTCGCGTTCGCTGGACGCGGTGGTGGAGGACTGCGTGAACGGCGTGGGCGTGGACGTCAACACCGCGTCCGCCCCGCTGCTCGCCCGGGTGTCCGGCATCTCCTCCGGGCTGGCCGAGAACATCGTGGCGCACCGCGACTCCAACGGGCCGTTCACGTCCCGCTCCGAGCTGAAGAAGGTGGCCCGGCTGGGTCCGAAGGCGTACGAGCAGTGCGCGGGCTTCCTGCGCATCCGCGGCGGCGACGACCCGCTGGACGCGTCCAGCGTGCACCCCGAGGCGTACCCGGTGGTGCGGCGGATGGTGAGGACCACCGGGCAGGAGGTCGCCTCGCTGATCGGCAACACGGCGGTGCTGCGCTCGCTGCGGCCGCAGGACTTCGTGGACGACACGTTCGGTCTGCCGACCGTGTCCGACATCCTCAAGGAGCTGGAGAAGCCGGGCCGCGACCCGCGTCCGGCGTTCAGGACCGCCGCCTTCAAGGAGGGCGTGGAGAAGATCTCCGACCTGTCGTCCGGGATGATCCTGGAGGGCGTGGTGACGAACGTGGCCGCGTTCGGCGCGTTCGTCGACGTCGGCGTCCACCAGGACGGCCTGGTGCACGTGTCCGCGATGTCGAAGACGTTCGTCAAGGACCCGCGGGACGTGGTGAAGCCGGGTGACATCGTCAAGGTGAAGGTGCTGGACGTCGACATCCCGCGCAAGCGGATCTCGCTGACGCTGCGGCTCGACGACGAGGCGGCCCCGCAGGGCGGTCCGTCGGGCGGCGAGCGCCGGCAGCGCGGCGGCCGGCCCCCGCAGCAGCGCCAGCAGGGCCGCGGTGGCGGCGGCGGTGCGCGTCAGGCGTCCGCGCCGGCCGACGGCGCGATGGCGGACGCCCTGCGCCGCGCGGGTCTGCTGGACCCGAAGAGCGGCCGCCGCTGAGCGGTGGTGCGCGGTCCCGGTCCCCTGGGCGGGGCCCGGGACCGGCTCACCGCTCGGTCACGGCGCCGTCGGTGACGTGCAGACGGCGGGTCACGTGGACCGCGTCCAGCATGCGGCGGTCGTGGGTGACCAGCAGCAGCGTGCCCTCGTAGGCGTCGAGGGCGGACTCCAGCTGCTCGATGGCGAGCAGGTCCAGGTGGTTGGTCGGCTCGTCCAGGACGAGGAGGTTGACGCCCCGGCCCTGGAGGAGGGCGAGGGCCGCGCGGGTGCGTTCGCCCGGTGAGAGGGTGGCCGCGGGACGCAGCACGTGGTCCGTCTTGAGGCCGAACTTGGCGAGCAGCGTGCGGATGTCGGCCGGTTCCAGGTCCGGGACCGCGGGGCGGAACGCGTCCAGCAGCGCCTCCGGGCCGTGGAACAGCGCGCGGGCCTGGTCGACCTCCCCGAGCAGCACGCCCGAGCCCAGGGCGGCGTGGCCCGCGTCGAGCGGCACGCGGCCCAGCAGGGCGCCGAGCAGGGTGGACTTGCCCGCGCCGTTCGCGCCGGTCACCGCGACCCGGTCGGCCCAGTCGATCCGCAGGGACACCGGGCCGAGGGTGAAGCCGCCGCGGCGCACCACGGCGTCCCGCAGGGTGGCGACCACGGTGCCGGAGCGCGGGGCCGCCGCGATCTCCATGCGCAGTTCCCACTCCTTGCGCGGCTCCTCGACGACCTCCAGGCGCTCGATCATGCGCTGCGTCTGGCGCGCCTTCGCGGCCTGCTTCTCACTGGCCTCGCTGCGGAACCTGCGGCCGATCTTGTCGTTGTCGTCGCCCGCCTTGCGGCGCGCGTTCTTCACGCCCTTGTCCATCCAGGCGCGTTGCGTCCGCGCCCGGTCCTGGAGGGCGGCGCGCTTGTCGGCGTACTCCTCGTACTCGTCGCGGGCGTGGCGGCGGGCCACCTCGCGCTCCTCCAGGTAGGCGTCGTAGCCGCCGCCGTAGAGGTTGATCCGCCGCTGGGCGAGGTCGAGTTCGAGGACCTTGGTGACCGTGCGGGAGAGGAACTCGCGGTCGTGGCTGACGACGACGGCGCCGGCGCGCAGGCCGCTCACGAACCGTTCGAGGCGTTCCAGTCCGTCCAGGTCGAGGTCGTTGGTCGGCTCGTCGAGCAGGAAGACGTCGTAGCGGGACAGCAGGAGGGAGGCGAGTCCGGCGCGGGCCGCCTGGCCGCCGGACAGGGCGGTCATCGGCTGGTCGAGTCCGACGTCCAGGCCGAGGCCCGCCGTGACCTCCTCGGCGCGTTCGTCGAGGTCGGCGCCGCCCAGGGCGAGCCAGCGTTCGAGGGCGGTCGCGTAGGCGTCGTCCGCGCCGGGGGCGCCGTCGACCAGGCCCTGGGTCGCCTCGTCCATGGCGCGCTGGGCCCCGGCGACGCCGGTGCGGCGGGCCAGGAAGGCGCGCACGGTCTCGCCGGGCCTGCGTTCCGGCTCCTGCGGGAGGTGGCCGACGGTGGCGGTCGGCGGGGAGAGCCGCAGCTCGCCCTCCTCGGGCGCGGCGAGCCCGGCGAGCAGGCGCAGCAGCGTGGACTTGCCGGCGCCGTTGGCTCCGACCAGGCCGAGCACGTCGCCGGGCGCGACGACGAGGTCGAGTCCGGCGAACAGGGAGCGGTCGCCGTGTCCGGCGGCGAGGTTCTTGGCGACGAGGGTGGCGGTCATCAGACCGCCGATCCTAGGGGGTGGGTGTGCGGCCCGCGGGCGCGGGAGGAGGAACGGGGTCCGGTGCGTGCGGCCGCAAGGCGCCGGAGCGCCCTGGTGACGGCAGCCACGTGGGCGGTTCGGCAACGCGGCTGGGGTCCCCCTCCGCGGGAGCGCGTGCCGGGCGGCGCGGCGCCGCGGGCATGCGCCGGAGCCTCCCAGGGCCTGGGCGGCACGGTGCCGGCCGGGGGGCCGGTCAGCGGCGGACGGCGGTGACCAGCACCGTTCCGGCGGTGCGGGCCACGAGGCGGGCCTCCCCCTTCACCGCCGGCGGGTCCAGCGGGACGCGGTGCCGGCCGGGTTCGCGGACCTCACCCGGGCACTCACGCGGGCATCCGCTACCGTCCGCCGGATGGGAAGCGAATCGGACGACGGTGTCGTGGTGGTCGGCGGTGGCGTGATCGGGCTGACCACGGCGGTGGTCCTCGCCGAGCGGGGCGTACGGGTGCGGCTGTGGACGCGGGACCCGGTCGGGGCGACCACCTCGGCGGTCGCGGGCGCTCTGTGGTGGCCGTACCGCGTCGCCCCGCCGGAGTCGGCGCGGGCGTGGGCGCTGGAGTCGCTCGACGTGTACGAGGAGCTGGCGCTGCGGCCGGAGGCCACGGGCGTACGGATGGTCGAGGGAGTACTGGGCGAGACGCCGATGGACGAGGTCGGCGCGTGGGCCGCCGCGCGGCTGCCGGGGCTGCGTCCGGTGACGGAGGCGGAGTACCCGGGTGGCCGGGGGGTGTGGGCGCGGTTGCCGCTCATCGACATGCCGGCCCATCTGCCGTACTTGCGGCAGCGGTTGACGGCGGCGGGCGGCGCCGTCGAGACGCGTGCGGTGGCGGACCTCGCGGAGGCCGGCGCGCCGGTGGTGGTCAACTGCACGGGCCTGGCGGCGCGGGAGCTGGTGCCGGATCCGTCGGTGCGGCCGGTGCGGGGGCAGTTGGTCGTCGTGGAGAACCCGGGGATCCGCACCTGGATGGTCACCGAGGGGGCGGACGGGTCGATGGCGTACTTCTTCCCGCAGCCGGGGCGGCTGCTGCTGGGCGGTACGGCCGAGGAGGACGTGTGGTCCGACCGCCCCGACCCGGCGGTGGCCGAGGCGATCGTGCGGCGGTGCGCGGCGCTGCGCCCGGAGATCGCGGACGCCCGCGTGCTGGAGCACCTGGTGGGTCTGCGTCCGGCGCGGGACGCCGTCCGTCTGGAGCGCACCCTGCTGCCCGACGGGCGGGCGCTGGTGCACAACTACGGCCACGGCGGCGCGGGCGTCACCGTGGCCTGGGGGTGTGCGCGGCAGGCGGCGGAGCTGGCCGCCGGGTGAGGCGCGGGGGCGGGCGCCCGGCGCCCGCCCCCGTGTCACGGGTCCGCCCCGCGCGGGCGGGTCAGTGCTTGCCGATGGGGTCGCCCTCGACGTCCGGGCCGCGGCCGGGTCCGACCCGCAGCTCGAACTCGCCGTCGTACTTGGTGTGGCCCTCGATGACCGCGAGTTCGACCGCCTCGCTGGCCATCTTGTCGCGGACGACGAGCGGGTCGCGGCGCAGGTCGCGCATGAGCGCCACACACATGAAGAGCATCACGATCACGAACGGCGCGGCGGCGAGGATGGTGAGGTTCTGCAGACCGGTCAGGGCGTCGCCCTGACCGCTGCCCACCAGCAGCATGATGGCCGCCACGGCCCCGGTCACCACGCCCCAGAACACCACGGCCCAGCGGCTCGGCTCCAGGGAGCCCTTCTGCGACAGGGTGCCCATCACGACCGAGGCCGCGTCGGCGCCCGAGACGAAGAAGATGCCCACGAGGACCATCACCAGCAGGCTGGTGGCGGTGGCGATCGGGTACTCCTGCAGCACGGCGAACAGCCTGCCCTCAGGCGTGGTCTCGTCGCCGAGGCGGTTCTGTTCCTGGAGGCGCATCGCCGAACCGCCGAAGACGGCGAACCAGACCAGGCTGACCGCGCTGGGCACGAGGATGACGCCGCCGATGAACTGACGGATCGTCCGGCCGCGGCTGATGCGGGCGATGAACATGCCGACGAACGGCGTCCACGAGATCCACCACGCCCAGTAGAAGACCGTCCAGCTGCCCAGCCAGTCGGCGACGCCCTCGCCGCCGCTGATCTCGGTGCGGCCGGCCAGGGCCGGCAGCTCGCCGAGGTACGCGAAGACCGAGGTCGGCAGCAGGTCCAGGATGATCACGGTCGGGCCCGCGACGAACACGAACACGGCGAGGAGCAGCGCCAGCACCATGTTGGTGTTGGACAGCCACTGGATGCCCTTCTCCACACCGGACACCGCGGACGCCACGAACGCCACGGTCAGCACGGCGATGACGGAGACCAGCAGGCCGGTGCCGACCTTGTCCATCCAGCCGAGCTTCTCCACACCGGAGCCGATCTGCAGCGCGCCGAGGCCCAGGGAGGCCGCCGAGCCGAAGACGGTCGCGATGATGGCGAGCACGTCGATGAGCCGGCCGCCGGTGCCGTTGGCGTTCCGCTCGCCGATGAGCGGGGTGAACACGGCGCTGACGGTCTGCCGGCGGCGGCGCCGGAAGGTGCTGTAGGCGATGGCGAGGCCGACCACCGCGTAGATGGCCCACGGGTGGAGCGTCCAGTGGAACAGCGTGGTGGCCATGGCCGTCGACATGCGGTCGCCGGAGTCCTGCGGACTGGTCCCGGGCGGCGGCGTGTCGTAGTGCGCGAGCGGCTCGCTCACGCCCCAGAACATCAGGCCGATCCCCATGCCGGCGCTGAACATCATGGCGATCCAGGACACCGTGCGGAACTCCGGCTCCTCGCCCTCGGCGCCGAGCCTGATGCGGCCGTACCGGCTGGCGGCCAGCCACAGGGCGAACACCACGAAGCCGGAGGCGGTCAGCATGAAGCCCCAGCCGCCGTTGTGCATCAGTCCGCTCAGCAGATCGGTGGAGACGTTCTCCAGCGAGTCCGTCCAGACGGCTCCCCACAGGACGAAGGCCAGGGTGAGCACGGCGGTGACGCCGAACACCACCCGGTCGGTGCGGGGCCTGCCCCGGCCGGGCAGGCCCGCTTCGGATCCGGGCAGCGGGCCTGCCGTGGGGTCCTTGTCGCTCTGGTCGTCCTGCGTCACGGGTGAAACCTTTCGTCCGGGCCTGTCGGGCGGAGAGCCCTCCTCCCGATAGGCCCTTACCACCGTTGGCGCAAAACTCACCTCATCGGCAGGACGTGAGCGTCTCCCCCTCGGCCAGGTGGTACGCGGCGCGGCTGTCCAGGAGGAGCGGGACGAGCGCCCGCAGCGACTGCCGCAGCGGTACGAGCACCCCGTCGCCGTCCCGCCGGACCCGTACGCCGTGCAGGGCCAGTTCATCGCCCACGTCCGCGTACTGACCTGCGGTGAGACGGTAGCCGCACGGCGGATCGGCGAGCACCTCGGACGGTTCGGGCGTCTCGTTGTCGGCGCCGCCGAGGTACACCGGGCCGCGGTCCGCGTACCCCGTGACACGGGCCCGGGCGGTGACCGCCTCCACCTGCGCGCGGTGGCCGGAGGAGAAACGGATCAGGCCGTCCAGCGCGGCGAGGTGGGAGGTCACCCTGCGCCGGTTGTTGAGCGCCTCGTCGGCCTTCTCGGCGTCGGTGAGGGCGTCGACGCGGCTCTCGATGAGCAGGCCGACGCCGTGCTTGACGCCGGACATGTTGCGCAGGATGCGTTCCTGGCCGTCGCCGGCGGTCTGCCGGACCGGATCACCGGTGACGGGGTCGGTCCAGATGCCGTAGGTGCCGGTGGTGTGGCCGGCCGCCCCGGCGGCGGGGCGGACGTGGTCCCGGGAGAGGGACCGGGCGGCGGCGTGGACCGCGGGACGGGTGTTGAGGTTGCGCGGCCACAGGTCGAACAGGTCCTTGTCGTAGTACGGCGGGGTGGCGCCGTACTCGTGCAGGTCGTAGATCACGTCGGGCCGCTCGTCGCGGATGACGGCGGCCAGGGCGCGGCCCTCGGCGGTCTTCAGGGCGACGTGGTCGCGGTTGACGTCGACGCCGTCGCCGTTGCCCCGGGTGCCGGCGGCGCGGCCGTCGGGGTTGGCGGTGGGGACGACGAGCACCGTGGTGCGCCGGAGGAAGCGCCGCGCCGTGCGGTCCTCGGCGTACGCCAGGTCGCGGATCGTGGTGAGGCACGCCTCGCGGCCCGCGGGCTCGTCGCCGTGCTGGCTGCACACCAGCAGGATCTTGTGGGACGCGTGGCTCGCGCCCGTGCGGACGAGCCGCAGCGGGCGGTTCTGCGCGGTCGTGCCGATGCGGGTGACGTGGACGCGGTCGCTCGCCCGGTCGACGGCTTCGAGGAAACGCTGCTCCTCGGACTCGGTGGTCCACCGGGCGCCGCGGCTCTGTTCGAAGCCGGTGCGCGGCGGGGCGCCGGTGTCGTGCGCCCCGGCGGCGGGGGCGGTGAGGAGCGGGGCGGCGAGGGCTGCGAGGGCGGCGGCGGTGAGGAGCGCTGCGCGTGTCATCGGGTGTCCCCCGGGACTCGGTGGGCGGCGGGCGGACGGACGCCGTCCGGGGCGGTGTGCGGTGCCTCGGCGGGCGGTCCGGACGTGGCGCGGGCGAACGCGGCGGCGCCGCCGACGAAGGGGACCCGGGCAACGGTGCGGGCCAGGTCGAGGGTGAGCGTCGGGGTGTCGGCCGGCGGGTCGATCAGGCCGCGGTCGGTGCCGGCGACGATCAGCGCGAGCCGGTGGCCGGGGGGCACGACGTGATCGGTGGCGGCCAGGTCGAGGGTGAGGGTGTAGCGCTTGCCGGGGACGAGCGGTTCGCCCCGGCCGGTGCCGGCGTGCTCGCCGAGGTCGGCCCAGCCGCGGCTGACGACGGTGTGGCCGACGTCGGCGGTCTTGGCGCGGGTCTCCCGGTAGCAGGAGCTGTCGTCCTCGGTGCTCGGCCCCCAGCAGGTGCGCTCCGGCAGGGTGGCGATGCCTTCCCCGGCGTCGGCGTAGTCACGGATCGTGTCGGGGCCGAGGTCGACCAGGACGGCGGACAGGTGCGCCGTCGGGGTGCTGGGCGCGACGGTGACGGTGACCCGGGAGGAGCCGGCCAGGCGCAGGCCGCGGGTGAGCGGGCGGGTGACGAAGCCCGCCTTCTCCGGGGTCGGGGTGTCGATCCGGGCGGCCCAGTCGGCCTCGCTCAGCGCCGGGTCGTCGGTGAAGGCGGCGGTGCCCCGGTCCGGGCGCAGGCCGAGCGTGCCGACGCCTTCCTGGGCGGCGCGGGCGGGCCGCAGCGTCGCGGTGCGCGTGCCGCGCGGGGGCCAGACGGTGGAGGTGACCCACTCGTCGGGCGCGCGCTCGATGTCGGCGACGGGTTCGCGGTCGATGCCGTTGTCGATGCCGAGGAGTTCGTGGTCGAACCAGCGGTGCAGGGTGCGCACCCACTCGGCACGGCGGAAGTCGAAGGGGTCGACGTGGCCGGTCCGGGACAGCCAGATCTTGCGCCGCACGCCGTTCCTGCCGAGGGCGTCCCACCAGGGGCCGACGTGCTGCATGCGCACGTTGAGGTCCTGCATGCCGTGCACCAGGAAGACGCTGGCGCGGACCTTCTTCGCGGCGCGCACGTAGTCGCGTTCGGCCCACAGCGGGGTGCGGTCGCCGGTGCGCGGGGCGCCGTCGACGAGCTTCCGGGCGACCTCCGTGCAGTTCTCGCGGGCCTCGGGCGTCTGCACGTGGCGGGCGAGCCGGTCGGGGCCGGAGCCGTAGAGCGGGGCGCCCTGGGAGAAGTAGTAGTCGTACCAGGTGGAGATGGCGGCGATCGGGACGATGGTCCTCAGCCCCTTGACGCCGGTGGCGGCGACGCCGTTGGCGATGGTGCCGTCCCAGCTCTTGCCGATCATGCCGGTGCTGCCGTCGGTCCAGTCGGCGCGGACCCGTTCGCCGCCGGTGCGGCTGGTGTAGGCCTTGGCGCGGCCGTTCAGCCAGTCCACGACCGCCTTGGCCGACTGGATGTCGGAGCGGCCGCCGACGTCGACGCAGCCGTCGGAGCGGCTGGTCCCGGCGAGGTCGACACCGACGACGGCGTAGCCGCGCGGCACGAAGTAGTTGTCGTAGAACAGCGGCATCCGCGCGATGTCGCCGTTCGCGTCGTAGGTCTTGGTCTGGCTCTCGTTGCCCCGCCCGCAGCAGGAGTAGTACGGGCTGGCGTCCATGATGACGGGGACCTTGCGGCCGGCCTCGCGGGGCCGGACGATGTCGACGGCGACCCGGTCGGCGCGTCCGTCGCGGTCCTCGTCGAGGCCGGTGTCCACCCAGACGGCCTCGCGGACGGCGTCGGCGTAGGAGTGGACGGGGCGGCTCTCCCCGGGGGCGGCGTCCGCCGCGGCGGGGGTGGTGAGCAGGGTGGCCGTCAGGGCGGCGGTGGCCGCCGTCGCGAGCGTTCTCCAGGTCGTGGGGCGCGTGCGTATCGGCATGCGCCGGACGGTACATCGGTGAACTCCCGTGCAGAAGAGGGCACCTGACGATGCGTGGGGGGCGTGGGGACGTCAGCCGTGGTCGTGGACCGCGACCGGTGTCCCCCGCCGCACCAGGCGCTGCTCCACGAGCGGCTCGACGCGTGACCACCTGCCGCCGGCGAGGCCGCAGCCGATGCGGGGCATGTGGACCGACGCGCCGAGCCCGAGGGCGTGCCCGGCGAGGCGGTCCAGGGCCGTGTCGACGGCCTCGTAGCGGACCGGGACGCCCTTGCCGCCGGTGCGGACGCCGCGCCGGCCGATCATGTCGGCCACCCACACGTACCGTTCGGCCTGGACGAGCTGCACCGCGCCCAGGCCGAAGTCGTTCGCGGCGCGGCCGCGGTGCCAGGCGCGGTACGCCGCCGCCGGCCCGGGCCGGCGGCGGGACAGGGCGAGGACGAAGCCCTTGCCCCAGCCGCCGATGTCGTTGTACACGTGGGCGATGATCCTGACGCCCTTCACCGGCGGAACGGTGGCGTCACCCCGCAGGTACGTGATCTCGGTCATGGCGGCACCGTACCGGCCGCCGCCGACAGTGCCGCCGGTGATTCACCGCCCGGCCCCGACCTTGCGGCGGACGCCGCCGTACCACGGGGTGGTGCGGCCGTTGCCGTGGTGACGGCGTCCTTGCTCACGCGTGGTTCCACTCTCTGGTGCGCCCGGGCGGATCGCGTCCGGCTGTCCGGCATGCTCTCGGCCTGCGCGATGCGATCACGGCACGGACCGACGGGGCACCTTTCCTGAGGTGCGGGTGCACATGCGAGGGTCCGCGTCACACCGTGGGTCTCCTCACACCGGGGTTCACCTCGCGGGCCGATCTGACAGCGGAGGTGTCACAGCACCGGTGGGACAGCGATACTGCTGCACATGACGACCGAGACCGAGGCCCTGACCATCGACGAGCTGGCGGCCCGGGCCGGGGTGACCGTGCGCACGGTCCGCTTCTACGGGACGAAGGGCCTGCTGCCGCCCCCGGTGCTCGGTCCCCGGCGGGTCGGCCGCTACGGCCGGGAGCATCTGGCGCGGCTGGAGCTGATCGAGGAGCTGCAGAGCCGTGGCATGACCCTGGCCGCGATCGAACGCTATCTGGCGCAGCTGCCGCCGGACCTGAGCGTGCGCGACCTGGCCGTGCAGCGGGCGGTGGTCGCGTCCTGGGCGCCGGGCGCGGTGGAGGCGGTGTCCCGCGCGGAGCTGGAGCGCCGGGCGGGGCGCGCGCTGGGCGAGGAGGAGCTGAGGCGGCTCGCGGCGATGGGCGTCGTGGAGCGGGCCGCCGAGCCTGGCGCCGGCCCGGACGACGAGGTCTTCCGGGTGGACGCCGGGCTGCTGCGGCTCGGGGTGGAACTGCTGGACGTGCCGCTGTCGCACGAGTCGGTGCTGGCCGCCCGCGCGGTCCTCACCGAGCACTCCCGCGCCGCCGCCCGTGAGCTGTCGCGGCTGCTGCGCGACGCGGTGGCGGACCAGGACTCGCGCGACGTGCGGTCCCTGTCCGCCCGGATGCATCCGCTCGTGGTGCAGGCGCTGCTCACCACCTTCCAGCGGTCGCTGAGGGAGGAGTTGCGGGAGTGGCTCGACGAGGAGGGCTGAGCCGCCTCCCGCCGAGCCGCGTCCGGATCAGCGGGCGTCGGTGAAGACCTCGCCCTTCTCCGCCTTCTCCACGAGCAGGGCGGGCGGGGTGAACCGCTCGCCGTAGCGCTCGGCGAGTTCCCGGGCGCGGGCGACGAAGCCGGGCAGGCCGCCCTCGTAGCCGTTGATGTACTGCAGGACGCCGCCGGTCCAGCCGGGGAAGCCGATGCCGAGGACGGAGCCGATGTTGGCGTCGGCGACGGAGGTCAGCACGCCCTCCTCCAGCAGGCGGACGGTGTCCAGCGCCTCGGAGAACAGCATCCGCTCCTGCATGTCGCGGAACGGGATGGTGTGCCCGGGCTTGCCGAAGTGCTCGCGCAGCCCCGGCCACAGCAGGCCGCGCCCGCCGTTCTCGTCGTAGTCGTAGAAGCCGGCGCCGCCGGAGCGTCCGGTCCGGCCGAACTCGTCGACCATGCGGTCCACGACCGCGTCGGCCGGGTGCGGGGTCCAGGTGCCGCCCGCCTCCTCGACGGCCCGCTGCGTCTCGCGGCGGATCTTCCGCGGCAGGGTGAGGGTGAGCTCGTCCATCAGGGAGAGCACCTTGGCCGGGTAGCCCGCCTGGGCCGCCGCCTGCTCGACCGACGCGGGCTCGATGCCCTCGCCGACCATCGCCACGCCCTCGTTGATGAAGTGGCCGATGACGCGGGAGGTGAAGAAGCCGCGGGAGTCGTTGACCACGATCGGGGTCTTGCGGATCTGCCGCACCAGGTCGAAGGCGCGGGCCAGGGCCTCGTCGCCGGTGCGCGCGCCCTTGATGATCTCCACGAGCGGCATCTTGTCGACGGGCGAGAAGAAGTGCAGCCCGATGAAGTCCTCCTGCCGCTCGACGCCCTCGGCGAGGGCGGTGATGGGCAGGGTGGAGGTGTTGGAGCACAGCAGCGCGTCGGGCGCGACGACGTTCTGCACCTCCTGGAACACCTTGTGCTTGAGGGAGGTGTCCTCGAAGACGGCCTCGATGACCGCGTCGCAGCCGGCGAGGTCGGACACCTCGGCGGTGGGCGTGATCCGGGCGAGCAGCGCGTCGGCCTTCTCCTGCGTGGTGCGGCCCTTGGCGACGGCCTTGGCGCACAGCTTCTCGGAGTAGCCCTTGCCCTTGAGCGCGGCTTCGGGGGAGACGTCCTTGAGGACGACGTCGATGCCGGCGCGGGCGCAGGAGTAGGCGATGCCGGCGCCCATCATGCCGGCGCCGAGGACGGCGACCTTGGTGACCTTGCGGGCCGGGACGTCCTTGGGGCGGCCCGCGCCGGAGTTGACCGCCTGGAGGTCGAAGAAGAACGCCTGGATCATGTTCTTCGACGTCTGTCCCGCGGCCAGCTCCACGAAGTAGCGGGCCTCGATCACCTGGGCGGTCTCGAAGTCGACCTGAGCGCCCTCGACGGCGGCGGCCATGATGTTGCGCGGGGCCGGGTGGGGGGCGCCGCCGGTCTGCTTGCGCAGGTTGGCCGGGAAGGCGGGCAGGTTGGCGGCGAACTTCGGGTGCGACGGGGTGCCGCCGGGGATGCGGTAGCCGGGCCGGTCCCAGGGCTGCGCGGACTCGGGATGGGCGTCGATGAAGGCGCGGGCCCTGGCGAGCATCTCCTCGCGGGTCTCGGCGACCTCGTCGACCAGGCCGTTCTCCAAGGCGCGGCGCGGGCTGTACTGGGTGCCCTGGAGGAGCACCTTCAGCAGCGCGTCGGTGATGCCGAGCAGGCGCACGGTGCGGACCACGCCGCCGCCTCCGGGCAGCAGGCCCAGGGTGACCTCGGGGCAGCCGATCTTGGAGCCGGGGGCGTCCAGGGCGATGCGGTGGTGGCAGGCCAGGGCGATCTCGTAACCGCCGCCGAGGGCGGCGCCGTTGATGGCGGCGACCACGGGCTTGCCGAGGGTCTCCATGCGGCGCAGCCGGCGCTTGAAGGCCAGGCCGCCGTCGAACAGGTCCTGGGCGGTGTCGGGGGTGACCCGGATCAGGTCGCGCAGGTCGCCGCCGGCGAAGAAGGTCTTCTTGGCGGAGGTGAGGATGACGCCGCGGATCGAGTCCTTCTCCGCCTCCAGGCGGTCGGTGATCGCGGCGAAGGAGTCGCGGAACGCCTTGTTCACGGTGTTCGCGGACTGGTGGGGGTCGTCGAGGACGAGGGTGACGACGCCGGTGTCGTCCTGCTCCCAGCGGATGGTGGTGGACTCGCTGCTCATGAGGGTGTGCTCCAGGTGATCCGTCGGGAGGGGGTCAGACGCGCTCGACGATGGTGGCGATGCCCATGCCGCCGCCGACGCAGAGCGTGGCGAGCCCGTAGCGCTTGTCGCGGCGCTCCAGTTCGTCGACGAGGGTGCCGAGGATCATCGCGCCGGTCGCGCCGAGCGGGTGGCCCAGCGCGATGGCGCCGCCGTTGACGTTGACCTTGTCCAGCGACAGGCCCATGTCCTTCACGAACCGCAGCACGACGGCCGCGAACGCCTCGTTGATCTCGACCAGGTCGATGTCGTCGATGGTCAGCCCGGCCTTGGCGAGCGCCTTGCGGGTGGCGGGCGCCGGCCCCGTCAGCATGATCGTGGGGTCGGAGCCGGAGACGGCGGCGGAGACGATCCGGGCGCGCGGGGTGAGGCCGTGGCGCTCGCCGACCTCCTTGGAGCCGACGACGACCAGGGCGGCGCCGTCGACGATGCCGGAGGAGTTGCCCGCGTGGTGGACGTGGTCGATCCTCTCCACCCAGTGGTACTTCTGCAGCGCGACGGCGTCGAAGCCGCCCAGCTCGCCGATGTCCGCGAAGGACGGCTTGAGCTTCGCGAGGGAGTCGGCGGTGGTGCCGGGGCGCAGGTGCTCGTCGTGGTCGAGGACGACCAGGCCGCTGCGGTCCCTCACCGGGACGACGGACCGCCCGAAGCGGCCCTCCTTCCATGCCGTGGCCGCCCGCTCCTGGGAGAGGGCGGCGTACTCGTCGACGTCCCGCCGGGAGAAGCCCTCCAGGGTGGCGATGAGGTCCGCGCCGATGCCCTGCGGCACGAAGTTGACCTCGAGGTTGGTCATCGGGTCGTTGAACCAGGCGCCGCCGTCGCTGCCCATGGGCACGCGGGACATGGACTCCACGCCGCCCGCGAGGACCAGGTCCTCCCAGCCCGAACGGACCTTCATCGCGGCCATGTTGACCGCTTCGAGCCCGGAGGCGCAGAAGCGGTTCTCCTGCACGCCGGCCACCGTGTCCGGCAGGCCCGAGGCGACGGCGGCGATCCGGGCGATGTCGGAGCCCTGGTCGCCCAGCGGACTGACGACGCCGAGCACGATGTCGTCGACGGCGGCCGGGTCGAGTCCGGGGAAGCGGGCGCGGATCTCGTGGATCAGCCCGACGACCAGGTCGACGGGCTTGGTGCCGTGCAGGGCGCCGTTCGCCTTGCCGCGCCCGCGCGGGGTGCGGATCGCGTCGTACACATACGCTTCGGTGCTCACGAGGAGGCCTTTCGCTGAGGGTTCGAGGGCGGGGACACCAGGCCGGGTACGTCCCAGTCGCGGGCCACGTCCTCGGTGTCGGCGCCCGGCCGGGCGGGCCCGGTGCGGACGGTGGCGGGCGTCGCGGAGAACCGCGGCGCGGGTGCGGGCTGGGTGATGCCCGCGTGGTCGGTGAAGGTGGCGCGGGCGGCGAGGTGCGGGTGGCGCGGGGCCTCGCGCAGCGACAGCACCGGCGCCACGCACGCGTCGGTGCCCTCGAAGACGGCCGTCCACGCGTCGCGGGTGCGGGAGGCGAACCGCCCGGCGACCCGGGCGCGCAGCTCCGGCCAGCGGGTGACGTCGCCGTGCGCCCCGGCGAGGTCCTCCAGGTCCAGCAGGCGCAGGAACTCGGCGTAGAACCGCGGCTCCAGCGCGCCGACGGCCATGTGCCCGCCGTCGGCCGTCCCGTAGGTGCCGTAGTAGGGGCAGCCGCCGTCGAGGAGGTTGGCGCCGCGGCGGTCCTGCCAGACGCCGGCGGCGAGCATGCCGTGGATCATCGAGGTGAGGTGGGCGGTGCCGTCCACGACGGCGGCGTCGACGACCTGTCCGGCGCCGGTGGCGCGGGCGTGGTGGAGGGCGGCGAGGACGCCCACCACCAGGTACAGGGAGCCGCCCGCGTAGTCGCCGAGGAGGTTGGCGGGGGCGACCGGGGCCCGGCCGGGTTCGCCGGTCATGCCGAGGGCGCCGGTGACGGCGATGTAGCCGATGTCGTGTCCGGCGCGGTCGGCGAGGGGGCCGTCCTGGCCCCAGCCGGTCATCCGGCCGTAGACCAGGCGCGGGTTGCGGGCCCGGCAGTCCTCGGGGCCGACGCCGAGGCGCTCGGCGACACCGGGGCGGTAGCCCTCGATGAGGATGTCGGCGCGCTCGGCGAGCCCGAGGACGCGGCCGGGGCCGTCCGGGGCCTTCAGGTCGACGACCACGGAGCGCTTGTTGCGGTTGGTGACGTCCCGGGCGGGGTCGATGCCGAGTCCGGGGCCGCCGGGACGGTCGACGCGTACGACGTCGGCGCCCAGGTCGGCGAGGAGCATGGCGGCGAACGGGCCGGGGCCGATGCCGGCCAGCTCGACCACGCGCACGCCGGTGAGCGGGCCGTGGTCCGGCGCCGTCGCCTCCGTCATCGAACCCCCATCGACTGTGACACTTCTGGTGTAACACCTGCGATGTTAAGAACACCGCCCACCGGGCACAAGGGCGGGCGAGCAAGCGCTTGGCCACTCTACGGGGGCGGTCTCCGGGCCGCCCCCGCTCCGGCCGTCTCAGCGGGCCCCCGGCTCCGCCGCCCGCGCGTCGAGCCCGGCCGCCCGCCGCTCGGTGGCGACCGTGCGGCAGCTCTCCTCCGCCCGGTCGCACAGCAGCCCGGCCGCCGGGGCGCCCGCGGGCTCCGGCGGGACGCGGACCCGGCCGGCCCGGCCCGGGCCGTACCCGGCGGGCTCGGCGCCCGGGCAGGCGGGTGCGTGGGCGTGCGCCGTCTCGTCCGTCAGCGTCACGGTCACCCCGAGCGGGTGACTTCCGTCGTCGACGCCCGGGAAGACGAACACCTTCCGGTCGGCCTCGGCGACCGTCTCGCCCCAGGGGTGATCCCCGACGGCGCCCGGCAGGCGCAGGGCCCGGTCGCGTACTTTCTCCCGCTTCCTCAGGGCGTTCCGCGGCACGGCCATCGCTTTCCTCCGGACTCGTCGTCGGGCTCCGCACCCCTCACGCTAGCCTCGGCCACCGACAGCGGCGCGGCTGCACGACCAAGGGGTGTCATGAGCAGGCTGAACAGGACGGACCGTCCGTACGACATCGTGCTCTTCGGGGCCACCGGCTTCGCCGGGGCGCTGACCGCGGAGTACCTGGCCGCCCACGCGCCGGAGGACCTGCGCTGGGCGGTCGCGGGACGCAGCGAACGGAAACTCGAGGAGCTGCGGGAGCGGCTGCCCGGCGGCGAGAAGGCGGGCGTGCTGCGGGCGGACGTGTCCGAGCCGGCCACGCTGCGCGCCCTCGCCGAGCAGGCGCGCGTGGTCGCCACCACCGTGGGGCCCTACGTCGAGTACGGCGAGGAACTCGTCGCCGCCTGCGCGGACACCGGCGCGGACTACGCCGACCTGACGGGCGAGCCGGAGTTCGTGGACCTGATGTACGTCCGCCACGACGCCCGCGCGCGGGAGACCGGCGCGCGGCTGGTGCACGCCTGCGGCTTCGACTCGGTGCCGCACGACCTGGGCGCGTACTTCACGGTGCGGCAGCTGCCGGCGGACGTGCCGCTGACGGTCGACGGGTACGTCACCGCCGACGCGGCCTTCTCGGGCGGCACGTTCGCCTCGGCGCTGAACCAGTTCGCCCGCCCTGGCAGGCTGCGCGCCGCCGCACGGGACCGCCGGCGCCACGAGCCCCGGCTGGTGGGCCGCCGCGCCTCCGCGCCGACGGGCGCCCCGCGTTACGCGCCGGAGGTCGACGCGTGGGCGCTTCCGTTGCCGACGATCGACGGCCAGATCGTGCGCCGCTCGGCGAAGGCGATCGCCCGCTACGGCCCGGACTTCCGCTACCGCCACTACGCCGCGGTGCGCAGTCTGCCGGTCGCCCTGGGCGGCGTGGCCGCGGTCGGCACGCTGGTCGCGGCGGCCCAGGTCCCGCCGCTGCGCCGCGCCCTGTCCGCCCGCCTCGCGCCGGGGGACGGCCCGAGCCCCGAGAAGCGGGCCCGCAGCTGGTTCACGGTCCGCTTCGTCGGCGAGGGCGGCGGCCGCCGGGTCTACACGGAGGTCTCGGGCGGCGACCCGGGCTACGACGAGACGGCGAAGATGCTCGCCGAGAGCGCGCTGTGCCTGGCCCTCGACGACCTGCCCCCGACGTCGGGTCAGGTCACGACGGCGGTGGCGATGGGGGACGCGCTGATCGGACGCCTGCGGGAGGCGGGGATCGGGTTCCGGGTGGCGGCGGTTCGCTGACGGCCGTCGAAGCCCTCGCGGGCACCGGCGTCAGAGCGGCCAGGCGAGCAGGGTGTAGATCATGCCCGCCACCCAGCCCAGGCCCGCCAGGACCGCGAGGGTGAGGGCCAGGGTGACGGCTCGGTCGGTGAGGCGTACGGGGGAACGCCGGCTGCGGTGGGTCGACATGGCGAACACCCTGCCGTCGGGCGGCCGTTCGGGCATCCGTACGCGTACTCAGTCCGCCGTGGGTGCAGGTGCTGCCTCGCGGAGGGCGCGGCGGCACAGGGCGTCCGCCCTGCGGGTGGTCTCGGGGAGGCGGTAGGCGGGGGCCAGCGCGAGCGTGTGGGCGCAGGCGTTGTCCAGGCTCACCCGGTGGCCCACCGACACGAACACCGGTTTGACGGCGTCCCGGGTGCGCAGCGCGCGGCCGATCTCCTCGTGGCCGGCGAGGAGGGGGGAGGTGCTGCCGCGCGGGGCGGCGGGTTCGGCGTAGGTGAAGGTGAAGGGGTTCTTGGCCACGCCGATCGTGGGGAGGCCGGTGAGGACGCCGAGGTGGCTGGCGAGGCCGAAGCGGCGGGGGTGGGCGAGGCCGTAACCGTCGCAGACCACCAGGCCGGGCGCGCAGGGCAGGGCGTCGAGGGCGGTCAGCACGGTGGGGATCTCGCGGAACGCCAGCAGCCCGGGAACGTACGGGAAGGAGATCCGCCCCACGGCCGTGGACTCGGCGACGACGTCCAGACTCCCCGCGTCGAGGACGACGGCCGCGGCGGCGACCACGTCCCGCTCGTCGTCGTAGGCCACGTCGACGCCGGTGACGTGGCCGGTGCCGGGCGGCGGCCCCGGTTCGCCGAGCACCACCTTCGCGCGGAGCGCGTCCTGGACCGCGCGGGCCTCTTCCTCGGTGACGGGCCAGCCGGCCGGTGTGCGTACGGTCGTCGTCATGGTGCCCCGAGCCTACGGGGCGCCGCGCGGGAGGGCGGCCGCCCGGCCCGCCCTGACGCGCGGAGGCAGGCTCACTTGCCGAGCGCCCGCTGCAACTGGCCCTTGTTCATGCTCGAACGGCCCTCGATGTTCCGCTTCTTGGCCTCTTCGTAGAGCTGGTCGCGGGTCGGGCCCTGGGAGCCCTTGCCGGACCGCTGGCCGCCGCGCTTGCCGGAGGACATGTCCTGCGTCGACGTCCGGCTGGCCGTCTTCGACTCGCCGGACCGGGCGCGTTCCTTGTTCACCGTCCGGGCGGCGATCTCCTCGGCGCGCCCGGTGCTCTCGCCCCGGTCCTCCGCGCTCTCCTTGATGTGCTCGTACTGACGCTCCCGCTTGGGGCTGGAACCGCTTGGCATGTGCGCTCACTTTCTCCCGCGCTCGGCGAGCGCTCGGTCGCGTACAGCGGTCGGGTACCCCGGTCGGCGGGATGTAGGGCCCTCACCCGGCGTCACTGCTCCAGCCGGGCGACCCTGCCCTTCTCCCCCGCCGCCCAGCAGCCCCGGTCGGGCGTGCAGTCGACGGTGTCGTACGAGCCGGTGCCGACGGTCCGCCAGGTGCGGCCGCCGTCGGTGGTCAGGTCGGTGCCGGTGGGGCCGACGGCGAGGGCGGCGGCGCGGCTGTGCGGGAGCCAGGCGACGCCGGAGCGGTAGGCGGGCGGGGATCCGGCGGCCGGGCGCCACGTGCGGCCGCCGTCGCCGGTGCGGGCTGCGGCGTCGGGCGAGGGCAGGCCGGGGTTGAAGTCGCCGCCGACGGCGAGACCGTGGTGGCGGTCGCGGAAGGCGAGGGCGAAGACGCCGCGCGCCGGGCCGCCGGCCGGGATCGGGGTGTCGGTGGCCGTCCAGGTGCGGCCGCGGTCGGCGGAGTGCAGGACGCGGGCGCGGGCCGCTCCCCCGGTGGCCAGCCAGACGTCCTTCGGCCCGGACGACACCAGGCACTGGCCGCTCGCGGCGAACCCGGCCTCGCCCTCCAGCGCCGGCGGCATGCCGGTGTCGGGCAGCACGGTCCAGGAGCGGCCCCCGTCGCGGGTCGACAGGATACGGAACCTGCCGCCCACGGGATCGCTCATCGCCAGGCCGTGCCGGTGGTCGAAGAAGGTGAGGCAGTCGTAGAAGGCGCGGGCGTCCGGGTTGCGGAAGGTCTCCGTCCAGGTCGCTCCGCCGTCGTCGGTGCGGTAGACGCGGGAGTCCTCGCCCTCCCCGACGGCCAGCACGACGGCCCGCCGCGCGTCGAACGCCTCGATGTCCCGGAACTGCAACTCCCCCGCGCCGGGCGGCGAGACGTCCCGCCAGGCCCGGCCGCCGTCGGTGGTGCGCAGCACGGTGCCGCGGGTTCCGGCGACCCACGCCGTGTCCCGGCTGACGGCGGCGAGACCGCGGAACCGCACGTCGGGAGTGCCGGTGTCCTTCAACTCCCAGTGCGGGGCACGGTCCTTCGGACGCTCGTGCGCCTGCGCGGGTACGGCGGTGAGGGCCGCGAGCGCAGCCGTGCAGGCGGCCACCGCGGCCGCCCGGCGGAAGCGCCGCCCCCCGCGTCCCGTCGGTTCCGTCCGTCGCGTGCTTCCCGAGCGCCTCATGGCGGGCGAAGCTAGCCCACGGGCCGGACGCCGTCCAGAGCGCCCGCCCGGCGGGCGCCGCCCCAGGTGGCCCGTGCGGGACGGGAGGAGAGACGTGTCACTCGGGCGCATGAAGGCGGTGACAGAGGTCACTCGCTCTCCATGCGCACGGAATGGCCGATTCCAGCGTCTCCTAGGTAGCCGACGAACACGATCCGCCCGGAAGCCCGCCCAGCCGTCACGAGGGAGCAAGGCGTTGTCCACCGTCATCGAGCAGCCCGTAGAGGCCCGCCTGGTCGCCGCCGCGCCGCGGATGGCCGACATCCCCGCCACGCTGCACTACGACGGCGACGACCCGTTCGCCGTCCGCATGACCTTCCCCGCGCCCGCCACGCTCGAAGGCGTCGACGTGTGCTGGACGTTCGCCCGCGACCTGCTCGCCGCGGGCATGGAGGCCCCGGAGGGCCACGGCGACGTACGCGTCCGTCCGTACGGCTACGACCGCACGGTGCTGGAGTTCCACGCCCCGGAGGGCACGGCCGTGGTCCACGTCCGCTCCGGCGAACTGCGCCGCTTCCTGGCGGCGACGAGCGAGCTGGTCCCGACCGGCCTCGAACACCTCCGCCTCGACCTGGACCACGACCTGGCGGAACTGATGCGGGACGCGTGAGCGGTTCCGCGGGGCGGGGCGCCCTGCGGAACGCGGCGGACCCGCGTGCGCGCGACGCGCGAAAGGGAGCGGGCACGGCCCCGAAAGGAGGCCTGGGCACGAGAGGGATCGGTCCGGGTGGCCGCGTTCGGCCGGCGGCCGGGTCAGTGCGGCTCCGTCGGGCGGGCGCCTCGCAGGAACTGCGTCACCGCCGTGTCCACCAGCCCCTCGAGCCGTCCCGGTCCGATCATGCCGCTGGTGAGCATGGACGTGATCCCCAGGACGGTGGCGTAGATGACCAGTCCGATCTCCTCCGGGTCGCCCTCCTCCAACTCGCCGCGTGACTGGCCCTCTTCGATCAGGTCACCGATCTGCCCGAACGCGGCTGCGGCGGCCTCGGCGACCGCGGTCGCCCCCGGGCGGTGCTTGGCGGCGTTCATCAGCCCGGTCAGCGCGGCGTTCTCGGTCGCGAACCGGACGTAGGCCGACGCGAACGCGTGCAGGCGAGCGGCCAGGTCGTCGTCGTCGATCTCGTCCACCGCGGCCCGCAGCCTCGCGCCCAGGCGGACGAAGCCCGACTCGGCGAGGGCGTCCAGCAGCGCGCGGCGGTCCGCGAAGTGCCGGCGGGGCGCCGCGTGACTGACGCCGACGTCCCGTGCCAAGTCCCGCAGGGAGAGCCGCTCGACCCCGTGCGCCCTCAGGCTGCGCTCCGCCGCGTCGAGAAGCTCCGTGCGGAGATTCCCGTGGTGGTAGGGACGCTGCTCGATGGTGTCAGGCATGAGGTCAGCCTACCCGGCGCGATGTAGTCATTGACTACAATGTTGTCAATGACTACTCTCGCGGGTATGCCGGGATCCCCCCGGCCGACCTCCCCGGCGACAGCCGTGTCGGCCCCGCCGGTCGTGGGACTGCCTCGCGGTCGTGGGACACCGCCTCCTGAAGGGACCCGCCGTTGTGATGCGTCCACGGAAAGACCCGCGCGAGCACCCTCGCGAAAGGGACGAACTCGTCGTCGTCTCCGGCGCCTCCTCGGGCATCGGCGCCGCGACGGCGCGGGCCCTCGCCGCGATGGGCTACCACGTCCTGGCCGGCGTGCGCACCGACACCGAGGCGGACGCCGTACGGGCCGACGGCATCGAACCGGTCGTCCTGGACATCACCGTCCCGGAGCACGTCGAGGCCCTGGCCCGGCGGATCGCCGACGACCCCGGGCGGCGCACCCTGCGTGTTCTGGTCAACAACGCGGGGATCGAGATCAACGCCCCCGTCGAGGTGCTCCCCCTGACCTTGTGGCGCGAGCAGTTCGAGGTGAACCTCTTCGGACACATCGCCGTCATCCAGCAACTCCTGCCCTTCCTGCGGCGGAGCCGGGGCAGGATCGTCAACATCAGTTCCGTGGGCGGGGTGGCCGCGCTGCCCGTCTTCGGCGCGTACGCGGGAACCAAGTTCGCCCTCGAAGCGGCCAGCGACGCTCTGCGCCGCGAGGTCTCGGCACACGGCGTGCAGGTGGTCGTCGTCCAGCCCGGCGGCGTCCGGACCGAGATGGCCGCCCGCAGCGGTGACGTCTCGCTCGGTCTCGCCGCCGGGATGAGCGCCGAGCACCAGCGTCTCTACGGCGGCCTCATCAACGCGACGGTGTCGTCGAACACGGCCTTCCTCGAACGCGCCGTACCGGCGGCGAAGGCCGGGGCCAGGATCGCCAGGGTGGCGACCACACGCCGCCCGCGCGCCCGGTACACCCTCGGCGCGGACGCCGCCCTCATCATCCCCCTCGCCCGTTTCCTGCCGGCCCGGCTGATGGACGGCGTCCTCGCCATGAGCCACCGGTCCAGGAGCCCGAGAACCGCGCCGGCGCCCGCGCCTGCTCCTGCGCCCGCTCCCGAGTCGGCAGGAGGTCCTTCCTGACCACGCCGACCGACCGCTTCGATCCGATCGAGCCGATGCGCCGGGGGATCCGCCCGGGGCTTTCAGCGTCCCCTGGACAGTGAGGGCGTCGGGGCCGTGTCCCGCAGGGCTGAGCGGAGTTCGCCGAGGACGGCGGCGAAGGCCGGGGACGTCTCCGAGGCGCGGGCGGACAGGACGGCGGTGGGCGGCGTGTCGTCGCCTCCGAGCGGAAGACCGGCCGCGGCCGCCAGGGTCAGCGCGACCGCGGTCGTCGCCGGGACCTCGTCCGCCGCCGCGGAGCCGGACAGGATCCGCCGGGCCTCCTCGCGCAGCGCGTCCGCGCGGGCCGTGTCCGCCAGGACGTGGTCCACGGACGGGAACACGCCCAGCACCCGGTGCTTCTCGGCCCGCAGCACGCCCTCGGCCACCAGGTGCTCGCGCACCGCGTCCAGGGTGTGCCGGGCGTGCAGCGTCACCCAGGTGCGCCAGTCGTGCGGGAAGGACTCGCTGACCAGCTCCAGCAGCCCGTCCAGGGCCGGGTCGCCGGTGCGGGAGTCGAGGTCGCGCGGGGTGACGATGCCGTCGTCGTCGACCAGCAGGCCGCGCCGTGCGAGATCGGCCAGGGCGCCGGCCCGCACCACGGGGGCGGCCCGGGTGGGGTCGGTGTCCCAGGCCAGCAGGCACAGGCGGGCCGGCAGGGAGAGCGGGCCGTTGGGCACGGGGCCTCCTCGGTGCGGGGATAGGGGGTCCGAAGGCGTCCGGAAATCGCGTTGACGGCCGGTGCGGCCGCGCGTAACGTCGTCGTCGGTTCTGTTGCCGTCGATGGGAGAAGGACGTTGCTCGTCTGAGGTTCTGAGACACCGCCTCACACCGGTCAGGTGTGTGCGCTGCGTGCGACCTCGGCGTTCGAGCCGTCCTTGCGGTCCCTCCGCACCAGGGCTTTTCTCATGCCACGGATTCCTTCCCGGCTGCCGGTCGTCCTCCCGCGGTGTCTCGATACGCGTGTGCCCCTGATCCCCCTCAGCAACCGCGGAGGCCCGCATGCCAGCCTCACTCACCTGTCACTCCCTCTCCTTCACCTGGCCCGACGGCACCGTCGTCCTCGAGGACCTCGACGCGGCCTTCGGCCCCGGCCGCACCGGCCTCGTCGGCCTCAACGGCTCGGGCAAGTCGACCCTGCTCAAGCTGATCGCCGGGGAACTCACCCCCACGGACGGCTCCGTCCGGGTGTCCGGCGAGGTGGGCCGGCTGCCGCAGACCGTCACGCTGGACACCGCGCTGCGGGTCGACGAGGCGCTCGGCATCGCCGGGAAGCGGGCCGCGCTGCACGCCATCGAGGCGGGCGACGTGGCCGAGGAGCACTTCGAGACCGTCGGCGACGACTGGGACGTCGAGGAGCGCGCCCTGGCCACGCTCGGCGAGCTGGGCCTCGGACACATCGGCCTGGACCGCACCGTCGGCGAGGTGTCCGGCGGCGAGTCGGTGATGCTGCGGCTGGCCGCGCTGCTGCTGAGCCGTCCCGACGTGCTGCTGCTCGACGAACCCACCAACAACCTCGACCTGTACGCCCGCAGACGGCTGTACGCGGCCGTCGAGAGCTGGCCGGGCGTCCTGGTCGTGGTGAGCCACGACCGGGAACTGCTCGGCCTGGTCGACCAGATCGCGGACCTGCGCCCGGGCGGGATCGCCTGGTACGGCGGCAACCTCACCGCGTACGAGGAGGCCCTGGCCGTCGAGCAGGAGGCGGCGGAGCGCATGGTGCGCGTCGCCGGGGCCGACCTGCGCAAGCAGAAGCGTGAACTGGCCGACGCCCAGGTCAAGCTGGCCCGCCGCAAGCGGTACGGCCAGAAGATGTGGGACAACAAGCGCGAGCCCAAGGTCGTCATGGGCGAGCGCAAACGTCAGGCGCAGGTCTCCGCCGGCAAGCACCGCATCATGCACGAGGAGAAGCTCGCCGAGGCCAAGGAGCGGCTCGACGACGCGGTGGGGGCGGTGCGGGACGACGACGAGATCCGCGTCGACCTGCCGTTCACCGCCGTGCCGCCGGGACGCCAGGTCCTCACCCTGATGGATCTGGAAACGGCGTACGGCGCCCGGGTGAAGGGTCTCGACCTGCGGGGCCCGGAGCGGGTGGCGCTGATCGGGCGCAACGGCGCCGGCAAGACGACGCTGCTGCGCACGGTCGCCGGGGAGCTGCCGCCGGTGTCGGGCGAGGCTGCGGCGCACGTCCCGCTGCGGTTCCTGCCGCAGCGGCTCGACATCCTCGACCCGGAGCTGACGGTGGCGGAGAACGTGGCGCGGTTCGCACCGGGCGCCACCGACAACCGGATCCGGGCGCGGCTCGCCCGCTTCCTGTTCCGGGGCGCCCGCGCCGACCGGCGGGCGGCCACGCTGTCCGGCGGCGAACGCTTCCGGGCGGCCCTGGCCGCGCTGATGCTGGCGGAGCCCGCGCCGCAGCTGCTGATGCTGGACGAGCCGACGAACAACCTGGACATGGCGAGCGTCCGGCAGCTCACCACGGCGCTGGAGTCGTTCGAGGGGGCGCTGGTCGTGGCCAGTCACGACCTGCCGTTCCTGCGGTCGGTCGGCATCACGCGCTGGCTGCTGATGGAAGGAGGGGAGCTGAAGGAAATCACGCCAGAAGCTGTCGGGTATTCCGCCTAGCGTCGGCGGCATGACCCAGCAGGACGCGTACCTCACCCTCACCGGAGCCACCGAGAACAACCTGAAGGACGTCTCGCTCCGCATCCCGAAGGGCCGGCTGACCGTGTTCACCGGCGTTTCGGGATCGGGGAAGTCGTCGGTCGTCTTCGACACGATCGCGGTCGAGTCGCAGCGGCAGCTGAACGAGACGTACACCTGGTTCGTCCGCAACCGGCTGCCCAAGTACGAGCGGCCGCACGCGCGGGCGCTGGAGCACCTGACGCCGGTGATCGTCGTCGACCAGCGGCCGGTCGGCGGCCACTCCCGGTCGACGGTGGGCACGATGACGGACGTGCACTCGGTGCTGCGGGTGCTGTTCTCCCGGCACGGCGCCCCGAGCGCGGGACCGGCGACCGCGTACTCGTTCAACGACCCGTCGGGCATGTGTCCCGGCTGCGACGGACTGGGCCGGACCGTACGGCCGGACTGGGACCGCATCATCGACCCGGACCGCTCCCTCGCCGAGGGGGCGGTCCGGTTCCCGCCGTTCGCCCCGGGCACCTGGCAGGGGCAGGCGTACACCAACAGCGACGAGCTGGACCCGGACAAGCCGGTGCGCGACTTCACCGCCGCCGAGCGGGAGTTCCTGATGCGGGGGCGGCCCGGCAGCAAGGTCACCGTGCACGGCACGGGCGGCACCTGGACCACCGAGTACGAGGGACTGGCCGACCGCTTCGAACGGCTGTATCTGAAGCGGGACCTGGAGGGGATGAGCCAGAAGACCCGTGACCTGGTGCGGGAGTTCCTCACCGAGGGCGTCTGCCCTGACTGCGGCGGGGCCCGGCTGAACGAGGCGGCGCTGGCCTCCCGGATCGACGGCCGGAACATCGCCGACCTCTCGGCGATGCAGGTGTGCGACCTGATCCCGGTGCTGCGGACGATCGACGACCCGGTGGCCGGGCCGGTCGCCGCGGCCGCCGTCGCCGCGCTGGAGCGGATCGACCGGATCGGCCTCGGCTACCTCAGCCTCGACCGGGCGACGTCCACGCTCTCCGGCGGCGAGGGCCAGCGGCTGAAGACCGTACGGCACCTGGGCTCCAGCCTGACCGGGATGACGTACGTCTTCGACGAGCCGAGCGTCGGACTGCACCCGCGGGACGTGCACCGGCTGGGTGAACTGCTGCTGCGCCTGCGGGACAAGGGCAACACCGTGCTGGTCGTCGAGCACGACCCGGACGTCATCGCGCTGGCCGACCACGTCGTCGACATGGGGCCGGGCGGGGGCGCCGAGGGCGGCAGGGTGGTGTTCGAGGGGACGCCGCGGGAGCTGGCCGCCTCGGGCACGCCGACGGGGCGGTGCCTCGGGCGGCGCACCGCGGTGAAGACGGAAGTACGGCAGCCCACGGGTGAGTTGTGGGTGAAGGGGGCGAACCGGCACAACCTGCGGGACGTCACCGTGTGCTTCCCGGCCGGGGTGCTGACCGCGGTGACCGGGGTGGCGGGGTCCGGGAAGAGCAGTCTGGTCGCCGAGTTCACCGACGCCCACCCCGAGGTCGTGGTGGTCGACCAGTCGTCCATCGGCATCTCCGGGCGGTCCACCCCGGCGACGTACCTGGGGGTCATGGACACCGTGCGGAAGATCTTCGCGCGGGAGACGGGCGCGGAACCGGGCCTGTTCAGCTTCAACTCCACCGGTGCGTGCGCCACCTGCGGCGGCCGCGGCATCCTCCACACCGACCTGGCGTTCATGGACCCGGTGACCACCACCTGCCCGGACTGCGAGGGGCGGCGGTTCGGCGAGGAAGTGCTGCGGCTGACCGTCGACGGCCGTTCGGTCGCCGACGTGCTGGAGATGACCGCCGGCGAGGCCCTGGACTTCTTCCACGACACGGGCGTACGGCGGCGGCTGCGCGCCCTGCGGGACGTCGGGCTCACCTACCTCACGCTGGGCCAGCCGCTGTCCACCCTGTCCGGCGGGGAGCGGCAGCGGCTGAAGCTGGCCACCCGGCTGCACCGGGACGGCGCGGTGTACGTGCTCGACGAGCCGACGACCGGGCTGCACATGGCGGACGTGGACGGTCTGCTCGGCCTGCTGGACCGGCTGGTGGACGCGGGCAACACGGTGGTCGTGGTCGAGCACAACCTCCAGGTGGTGGCGCACGCGGACCGGGTGATCGACCTGGGCCCGGGCGGCGGGAAGGACGGCGGCCGGGTGGTGTTCGAGGGCACGCCGGCCGAGCTGCTGCGGGCGCCGGGGTCGTTCACCGGAGAGCATCTGCGGCGGGCCACGGGCTGAGCCGGGGTGCCCGGGGCGCGGATCCGGGTACTCGTGACGGTCCCGTCCGCGCCGGAGGAACCCCGCTGACCGGCGGGGTCTTACGGTGCTCTTAGCCTACGGTCACGTAACCTACGGATACGTAGCCTACGATGCCGTAGGTTGTCCGGCACCGCTCGCCGGCACGTCCGCATGTCCCCGTCCCCCTGGAGCCACCCGTGACACTTACTCCTCCCCACCTCGGCAGCCCTTCCGTCTGGACCGACGCCCGGCTGTTGTACGCGCTGGAGGAAGTGGTCGAGAAGGAACTCAACCGGCATCTGAAGGTCGCGAAGGACTGGATGCCGCACGAATACGTGCCGTGGAGCGACGGCCGCAACTTCCCCGGCCTCTTCGAGGACGGCGAGGCCTGGGAGAAGGGCCAGTCGAAGGTCACCGAGGTCGGCCGGATCGCGCTCGTGGTCAACCTGCTGACGGAGGACAACCTCCCCAGCTACCACCACGAGATCGCCACGCTGTTCGGCCGGGACGGCGCCTGGGGCACCTGGGTGCACCGCTGGACCGCGGAGGAGGGCCGGCACGGCATCGTGATGCGCGACTACCTGCTCGCCTCGCGCGCGGTGGACCCGGACAAGCTCGAGCAGTTCCGCATGGCGCACATGAGTGAGGGCTTCGAGTCGGACAACCGGCACTCGATGCTGCACTCGGTCGCCTACGTCGCCTTCCAGGAGCTGGCCACCCGCATCTCCCACCGCAACACCGGGCACCAGTCCGGCGACCCGGTCTGCGACCGGATGCTGGCGCGGATCGCGACCGACGAGAACCTGCACATGGTGTTCTACCGGAACCTGCTGAAGGCGGCGTTCGAGATCGCCCCGGACCTGACGATGCAGGCGGTCCGCGACGTGGTGGTGAACTTCCGCATGCCCGGCCACAGCATCCCCGGCTTCGAGCGGGCGGCCGCGCAGATGGCCATCGGCGAGGTGTACAACCTGCGCATCCACCACGACGACGTGCTGCAGCCGGTGCTGCGCTTCCTGAGGGTCATGGAGATCGACGGGCTGGGCCCGGAGGGTCTCAAGGCGCAGGAGGAGCTCGGTGTGTTCCTCGGCGGGCTGGACGCCGAGGCGCGCACGTTCGACGAGAAGCTCGCCGCCCGCAAGGCGCGGATGGCCGCCCGCGCCGCCGGCTGAGCCGGCCGGGGCGGCCCTACCGGTGTCCGGTGCGTCGCAGTTCGTGGCGTTCCTTCTCGGACAGGCCGCCCCACACGCCGAAGCGCATGTCGTGGGTGAGGGCGTACTCCAGGCAGGCGGCGCGGATCGGGCACAGGCCGCAGATGCGCTTGGCCTCACGGACCGAGCTGCCGGGCTCGGGGAAGAAGAAGTCTCCCCCGGTCTGCGCGCACAGCGCCTCCTCCTGCCAGGTGAGGTCGGGTGGCGTCAATGTGTCGGTGTGCATGGCCGGAAGCGTGCCCGAGCGGGAAAAACATTCGATCAACGCGGCATCAACGCCGGGCCCGGGGCGGCGGCCCCGGCCCGGCGAAGCCGTGCGGCGGACACGATGATGACGCCCGGCGGCCCGGCCGCGCACGGCGGCGCGCCGGACGTCAGATCCGGCGCGGATCGCCCCTGAGCACCGCGAAGCGCGCGCCGTACGGGTCCTCCAGGCGGGCCAGCCGGCCCGCCCCGGGGACCGAGGCGGCGGGCATCCGCACCCGGCCGCCCCGCTCGGAGGCGCGCGCGACCACGGTGTCCGGGTCCTCGGCGCCGATGTACGGCAGCCAGTGCGAGCGGCCCTCGTCCCGCTCCACGGGGTCGTCGGCGAGCGGCACCATCCCGCCGAACGCGCCCCCCTCACCGGCCGCCCGCGGGCCGGCGGAGGTGTAGACGCCGCCGGGGAAGGTCACCGCGGAGGTCTCCCAGCCGAGGACCGCGTGGTAGAAGGCGGCGGCGCGGGCGATGTCCGGCGTGTACAGCTCGGCCCAGCACAGGCTGCCCGCCTCGCCGGCCGACTCCAGGCCCTCGCGCCGCCCGGGCTGCCAGACGCCGAAGGGGGCGCCCGCCGGGTCGGCGACGACCGCCGACCGGCCCTGCTCCCCCACGGTGACCGGCGGCTCCGGCACGCTCCCCCCGGCGTCGCGGACCGCGTCGGCGGTGGCGTCGGCGTCGGGGCTGCGGAAGTACACCGTCCAGACGGCCGGTCCCTGGTCGCGGACGACCGGCGCGCAGCCCGCGACGATCCGGCCGGCCCGCTCGAAGAAGCCGTAGCCTCCGCCCTCGGGTCCCGCGGAGCGGTACGACCAGCCGAACAGGGCGCGGTAGAAGGACGCGGCGCCCTCCGGGTCGGGCGTGCCGACGTCGATCCAGCAGGGCGCGCCGTCGACGAAGCGGGTGGTGAGCATGGTGCCTCCTCCGGGGAGTCCCGTCGCCTGCTCCGTCGAGTCTTCCACCCCTCACCGGCGATCGCCCGGACGGCACCCGGACGGGCCGCGGCCGGCCGGGGCAGGGGTCAGGCGGACGCCCTGCGGACCAGCGTGACCGGCAGCACCACCCCGGACGGCCCGGCGCCCGCGGTCTCGTCCGGCGCGATGCCGCGGTCCAGGTCGCGCAGCAGCAGGCGGGTCATCAGGCGGCCCATCTCCTCGATGTCCTGACGGACCGTGGTGAGCGGGGGTTCGGTCTGCTCGGCGATCGGCAGCATGTCGTCGAAGCCGACCACCGCGACGTCCTCGGGTACCCGCCGGCCGTGCTCGCGCAGCGCCCGCAGGGCGCCGGCCGCCATCAGGTCGTTCCCGGCGAACACCGCGTCCAGGTCGGGCCGGCGGCCGAGCAGGGCGCGCATCGCCCGCTCGCCGCCGGCGGCGGTGAAGCCGCCCTCCTCGACGAGCGCCGGGTCGGGGTCGGCCATGACGTCCCGGAAGCCGTCGAGCCGGTCCACGGCCGAGGTCTGGTCGAGGGCGCCGGTGATGTGCGCGATCCGCTGGCGGCCGAGGCCGAGCAGATGCCGTACGGCGTCGCGGGCGCCGCCGCGGTTGTCGGTGTCGACGTACCGCACGCCGTCCTCGCCGCCGTTCCAGTGCGGCCGGCCGCCGAACACGGTCGGCAGTCCGGCCCGCTGGATCAGTCCGGGCAGCGGGTCGTCGATGTGCAGGGAGAACACCAGGGCGCCGTCGACATGGCCGCCGGCCAGGTAGCGCGCGACGCGCGCGTGGTCGTCGCGGTCCTCGGTGAGCAGCAGCACCAGCTGGTTGTCGTGGGCGGTCAGTTCCTTGCTGATGCCGCGCAGCTGGCGGGCGAAGAAGGGGTCGGCGAAGACCCGGGTCTCCGGCTCGGCCACGATGACGGCGACGGCGTCGTGGCGCCGGGTGACCAGGCTGCGGGCGGCCTGGTTGGGGACGTAGCCGAGTTCGTCCACCGCGCGCCGGACGCGTTCGGCCAGTGGTTCGCGCACTCCGTCGGAGCCGTTGACCACACGGGACACCGTGGCCCGGGAGACCCCGGCCCGCGCGGCCACGGCCTCCAGCGTGGGACGTGACGCCGTCTCGCTCACTTCGGGGCTCCTCACCTGGCGGTTGGCCGAAAGGATAGCCCCGGCCGGCCCGGCGGCGAGAGCGCTCTCGCCGCGTGCGGGCCGCCCGTCAGTGCTCGTGCCGCGGCTTCTCCCCGGCGCCCGCGGTGTGGGCGTGCCCGTGCGGGTCGTGGCCGGGGATGGTGCCGTCCGGTTTCCGGACCAGGAACAGGCCGACCATGCCCATGTCGGAGTGGCTCTGGACGTGGCAGTGGTACATCCAGGCGCCCGCGCCCACCCCCTCCCCCGCGATCACCTGGAAGCCGAAGGAGTCGGCGGGGCCGCAGATCTTGGTGTCGACGACCCGGGTGGGGTCGTCGGGGCCGGTGAGGATGCCGGTGCGGTTGTCGGCCCAGCGGTGACCGTGCATGTGGAAGGTGTGGTAGTACTCGCCGTGCGTGATCATGACGATCTCGACCCGGTCGCCCACAGTGGCCTCGAAGTCCGGGCCCGTGTGCGCCGGCTTGTTGTTGATCGTCATGTCGTTGAAGACGATGGTGTGGGTGGCGTCCGGCAGGATGTCGCCCTTGCGGCGCACGATCACCGGGCCGTAGAGGCCGCCCCGGATGCCGCCGGTGCCGTGCACGGTGCCGACGACGTGGTCGTGGTAGTGCCAGTACCCCGCGCTGCCCGCCCGCCAGGTGCCGTCCGCGCGCCGTCCCGGCTTGTGGGTGCGCCAGGTGTAGGTGCGGGTGCCGCCGGGCTCGACGGCGCTCCGGTTCTGCTGGGTGCCGTCGCTGGAGATCTCGTAGTCGACGCCGTGGACGTGCAGGCTGACCGGGACGTCCATGGTGTTCTCGAACTCGATGTGCAGGGTGTCGCCCTCGTTGAGCTCGATGAGC
The DNA here is from genome assembly GCF_044763335.1 of Streptomyces sp. NPDC096105. NCBI lineage: Bacteria > Bacillati > Actinomycetota > Actinomycetes > Kitasatosporales > Streptomycetaceae > Streptomyces > Streptomyces sp. NPDC096105. Next base: position 34,072 of record NZ_JBIWGC010000030.1, on the reverse strand, counting down.
GGGCCGGGGATCGTCGCCTTGCCCTTCTCGAGGCCGTAGCCCATCTGCCCGCCGGCGAGGCGCTCGGCGTACAGCTTGATCCGGCGCACCTCGCCCCCGGCGGGCGCGGTCCTCGCCGTCGCGGGGGCGCTCGCGGCCCCGGAAGCGGCCGACAACGATGTCGTCGCCACTGCGGCGCCGCTCAGGAGTACCCGCCGGTTGAAACCGCGTCTGTCCATGCCGAACTCCCCATGTGGCTGTCATGAACCTGTGAAACCGTAGCGGTCGGCTCTGGGTTTATCCACACTCAGGACAAAGTTCGTTTCTTCGCTGCGATAGGTATTGGCGTCCGGCGCAAAGAGGTCTAGCTTCCTTGACGCTGTTGCTGCGACCGAGGAGGGGTGGGTGGCCACGTGCGGTCCACATCGCGTCAAGAGCCCGCGCACACGCGCGGGTTGAGCACATCGAGCACCTCGAACGCACAAAGGACGAGAAGAGGACGGCGCGCCTGGGCCGCCGCCGTGGCCGCCGGCGCCGTCGCCGCCGGCCTGCTGTCGGGTCCCGCCGCCAGCGCGCGCCCGGCCCCGGATCCGTCCCTGACAACGATGTCCATCACATCGCCGCCCGGCGGCGCGAACGTCCGTGTGCTGCTGTTCCACGGCTCGGCGGCCGGCGGCGACGAGTCGCCCCTGGTGAACGCCGGGATCGCGGCGATCGAGCGGATCGGACAGACCGGTCCGGAGAACCAGCGCTTCACGGTGACCGCCACCGGCGACGCGTCGGTCTTCACCAACGACAAGAAGCTGAGCCGCTTCAACACGATCGTCTTCCTCACCGGCGGCGGGGACGTCCTCGACCCGGAGCAGGAGGCGGGCCTGGAGGCGTACATGGAGGCCGGCGGCGGGTTCGTCGGCCTGCACGACGCGGCCCGCGCGGAGCCCTACTCGGACTGGTTCACCGGGCTGATCGGCGCCCGCCCGGCCGCGGGGCAGGCCACCGTGCAGCGGGCGACCGTGGAGGTCGGCGACCGGCTGCACCCGGCGACCAGGGGCCTGCCGCTGGAGTGGAAGCGGCCCGACAAGTGGCTGAACTGGGCGAAGAACCCGTCCGGCGACGTCCACACGGTCGCCCGGGTGCGCGAGTCGACCTACGAGCCCGGCGCCGGCGCCAACGGCTGGGACCACCCGGTCAGCTGGTGCCGCGACTACGACGGCGGCCGCTCCTTCTACACCGGCATGGGCGGCACGGTGTCGTCGTACGACGAGACCGACTTCCGCGAGCACCTGCGCGGCGCCCTGCTGTGGACCACGCGTCTGGTCCGGGCCGACTGCAAGGCGACCATCACCGGCAACTACAAGGCGGAGCGGCTCACCAAGCCCAACCAGCCCGGGCAAAACGACCAGATCGGCGAGCCGCACGGCCTGGTCACCGCGCCCGACGGCCGCGTGTTCTACATCGGCCGGGGCGGCGCCGACGCCTCGCAGCCGGTCGTCACCGACTGGAACGACCCTGATGTCGGCAAGGGCACGGGCGAGATCCACGTCTACGACCCGAGGACCGAGGAGGTCACCCTCGCCGGCGCGCTCACCGTCTTCGGCAACAAGGGCGGCGGCGACGAGCTGACCAAGGTCGAGGAGGGCCTGCTCGGCATCGAACTCGACCCGCAGTTCGCGCGGAACGGGTGGGTGTACCTGCACTGGACCCCGCACTCGGGGATCGACCGGGACAAGCGCATGGCCGAGCGGCGGGTCTCCCGCTTCACGCTCGACCGCGCCACCGGCAAGCTGGACCTGAGCAGCGAGAAGGTGCTGCTGAAGTGGCCGGTGCAGATCCACAGCTGCTGCCACGCGGGCGGCGGGATGGCCTGGGACTCCAAGGGCAACCTGTACATCGCCACCGGTGACAACAACTCCAGCGGCTTCAGCGGCGGTTACTCCGGCAACAACCCGGAGCCCCACTACAAGGGCGTGTCCTTCGCCGACGCCCGCCGCACCGCCGGCAACACCAACAACCTCAACGGCAAGATCCTGCGCATCCACCCCGAGCCGGACGGCACGTACACCCTGCCCGAGGGCAACCTGTTCACCGGCAGGGAGACCGACGAGGGCGGCGGCAAGACCCGCGGCGAGATCTACGTGATGGGCGTGCGCAACCCGGCGCGCATCTCCGTCGACCCGGAGACCGACATCCTCTACGCGGGCTGGGTCGGCCCGGACGCGGGCGCCCCGTCGGCGACCTGGGGCCCGGCCAAGTACGACACCTTCGCCGTGATCACCGAGGCGTCCAACCGCGGCTGGCCGTACTGCATGGGCGACAAGCAGCCCTACCGGGACCGCAACCTGCCCGACCCGTCCAAGCCGCTCGGCTGGTACGACTGCGACCACCCGAAGAACGAGTCGCCGAACAACGACGGCCTGGTCAACCTGCCGCCGGTGACCGGCAACAACATCTGGTACTCGCCGCAGGGCGGCGGCCCCGGCTTCCCGCGCGACGAGAACGGCGTCCCGTCCTACAAGCAGGACGAGGCGACGTACCGGCTGCCCTGGCTGAAGGGCGGCGGGCAGGCCGCGATGAACGGTCCGGTCTACCGCTACGACGACGCGAACCCCAGTGACGTCAAGTGGCCCGCGTACTGGGACGGCAAGTGGTTCGTCGGCGACTTCTACGACGCCGACCAGCCGCGCAACGCGGTGCTGATGGACCCGAGGACACAGGGCGACGGCGGTCTGCCGGTGCACTCGGAGTCCCTGAAGAAGATCGTGCCGGTCGGCAACGACGGCATCAGGAACCTGATGGGCTGGACGTTCGGCCCGGACGGCGCGCTGTACGTGCTGGACTACGGGCGCGGGTTCTTCACCTCCGACGCCAGGTCCGCGCTGTGGCGGGTCACCTACACGGGCGGCGGGCCGACCCCGGCCGCCGGCCAGCTGGCGAGGGGGACGCAGTGACACGTCGACCGAGAGTGTGGGCCGCGCTGCTGGCCGGCCTGATGATGGTGCTCGGCCTGCAGGCGCTGCCCGCCGCCGGGCAGCCGAAGGCCGAGGGCGGCCGCGCGGCGGCCCAGGTCCTCACCTGGACCGCCGGCAACGACATCGACAGGTACCTGTCCGCACCGGCCACCGCGGTGGCCGGTCCCGCGACGATCGTCTTCGAGAACAGCGTGGCCACCGGCAACACCACCGGCATGCCGCACACCCTGACGTTCGTCACCTCCGACCCGGAGTACAACAACGACGTCCAGCTGAACATCCTGGCCAACCCGACCGACGCGCAGGGCGGCCGGCACACCGCGGAGGTGACGCTCACCCCGGGCAAGTACCTCTACCACTGCACCATCCCCGGCCACGGCGAGATGCGGGGCGTGCTCACCGTCACCGAGGGCGGCGGCGAGGACACCACCGCGCCGGAGGCCACGGCGAAGGTGACCGGCACGCAGAACGGCCAGGGCGCGTACGTCGGGTCCGCGAGCGTCACCCTGGAGGCCACGGACGAGGGCTCGGGCGTGGACCGCATCGAGTACGCGCTCGGTGACGACGACGCCTGGCAGCCGTACACCGCCCCGGTCGTGGTCGACCAGGTCGGCACGCACACCGTCCGCTACCGCGCCCTGGACAGGGCCGGCAACGTGTCGGAGGAGAAGAGCGTCGAGTTCACCGTCGTCGCTCCGCCGACGGACGACACCACGCCGCCGGAGACCTCGGCGACCGTGGACGGCGAGAAGAACGCCGACGGTCACTACATCGACATGGCGACGGTCACCGTCACCGCGTCCGACACCGGATCCGGCGTGAACACCATCGAGTACGCGCTCGGCGCGGACGGCGCCTGGCAGCCGTACGCCGGTCCGGTGATGGTGCACGAGGCGGGCACGCACACCGTCCGCTACCGGGCCACCGACAAGGCGGGCAACGCCGCGGCGGAGAAGAGCGTGGAGTTCACGGTCGTCGCCGCTCCCCCGCAGGACACCACCCCGCCCACCACCGGCGTCACCGTCCAGGGCACGAAGAACTCCGACGGCGCCTACGTCGGCCGCGCCACGGTGACGGTCAGCGCCGACGACGGGCACGGCGGGTCAGGGGTGGCGCGCGTCGAGTACTCCCTCGACGCGGGGCCGTACCTGGCGTACACCGCGCCCGTGGTGGTCGACCGGGCGGGCCGGCACACGGTGGCCTACCGGGCGACCGACGAGGCCGGCAACACCTCCGAGCCGCTCACGGTGAGCTTCACGGTGGTGTCCGGCGGGGTGCCCGCGCCCCCCTGCCCCGAGTACGACGAGCGGCTGACCGTGATCGTCGGCACGGTCGACTCGGGCGTGCCGAACCGGGTGACCGACAACCGGTGCCGGATCGGCGAGCTGATCGAGGACGAGAAGGAGTGGACCTCGCAGGCGCTGTTCCTGAAGCACGTCAGGGCCGTGCTGGACGCGCTGAAGAAGGAAGGGGTCGTCGACCGGCGTGAGTACCGGGCGATCAACAAGGCGGCCCGGCAGTCCGGCATCGGCACGCCCGGTCGGACCGAGGGCTACCGCACCATCCTCGACGGCACCGAGGCGTCGTTCGCCCGGTGGGAGCAGGTGGGCGGCGGTTCGTTCAGCCTGAACCCGGACGGGTCCATCACCTCGGGCACCACCCGGGGCGGGCTCGGCATGCTGTGGTTCCCGGAGCGCAAGTACGGCGACTTCTCGCTGAAGCTCCAGTGGCGTGACGACGCCCCGGGCACCGGCAACGCCAACTCCGGTGTGTTCGTGCGGTTCCCGCAGATCCACGACCACCCGGAGGAGCCCCGCCCCGAGTGGGCCGCCATCAAGTTCGGGCACGAGATCCAGGTGTTCGACTCGCCCGCCGGCGACATGTACAAGACGGGCTCGGTCTACGGCTTCGACCGTGTGGGCCTGGCCGGCGCGGGCGTGACGCAGAAGGGCACCTGGAACGACTACGAGATCCGGGTGGTGGACCAACACTACGAGGTCTACCGCAACGGCGTGCTGATCAACGAGTTCGACAACATCGGCGGCCTGGACTTCTCCCCGCCGCGCTCGGACGACCCGGGCACGGACGGGCGGCGGTACGCCTCCGGCTACATCGGACTGCAGGTGCACGGCACGACGGACGTCGTCTCCTACCGGGACGTGCGGATCAAGGAGCTGTGACCCGCGTTCCCCTGCCGTAGGGGCCGGGTCAGGAAGCCGGGGGTTCCGGCTTCCTGACCCGGCCCGGCTGCCGTCTCCGCCGTCCCGCGCCCCGACCGCACCCCGGAGAGCAGCGCGTACGCGCAGCTGGAGGAGGCTGTCCGCCACGACCTCGCGGAGATCCTCGGCGGGCCGTGCCCCCGGACACCGCGGCTCAGGGCTTGATCAGCACCTTGACGGCGCCGTCCCGCTTCTTCTGGAACATGTCGTAGGCCTCGGGGGCCTCGTCCAGCGGGACGCGGTGGGTGGCGAAGTCGTCGACGCCCAGCGGGTCCTCGTCGGTGAGGTAGGGGATGATCTCGTCGCTCCAGCGGCGCACGTTGGCCTGGCCCATGCGCATCTGCACCTGCTTGTCGAACAGGGTGAGCATGGGCATCGGGTCGGCCATGCCGCCGTAGACGCCGGAGAGCGAGATGGTGCCGCCGCGGCGGACCAGTTCGATGGCGGTGTAGAGCGCGGCGAGCCGGTCGACGCTGAAGCGCTCGGCCATCGGGCCGCCGAGCTTGCGGGGCAGCACCGCTGAGGCGTTCTGCACCATGCGGGCCGCCGTGCTGCCGTGCGCCTCGGTGCCGACGGCGTCGATCACGGCGTCGGGGCCACGGCCGTCGGTCCGGTCGCGGATCGCCTCGACGAGCCCCTTCTCGTCGTCGAAGGAGCGCAGGTCGAAGGTCTCCACGCCGCGTTCCTCGGCCCGGCGCAGCCGTTCGGGGACCAGGTCCACACCGAACACCCGTCCGGCGCCCTTGACCTGGGCGACCCGACAGGCCATGTCGCCGATGGGGCCGAGGCCGAGCACCGCGACGCTGCCGCCCTGGGGAACGTCGGCGTAGGCGACCGCCTGCCAGGCGGTGGGCAGCACGTCGGAGAGGTAGAGGAAGCGGTCGTCCGCCGGGCCCTCCGGCACCTTGATGGGGCCGTACTGGGCCTGCGGCACCCGGAGGTACTCGGCCTGGGAACCGGGCACCGCGCCGTACAGGCGGGTGTAGCCGAACAGGGCCGCGCCCTTGCCCTCGGCGCTGACCTGGGTGGTCTCGCACTGGGTGGGCAGGCCCGTCAGGCACATCCAGCAGTTGCCGCAGGCGATCTGGAAGGGCACCACGACCCGGTCGCCCACCTGGAGGTCGGGGACGGCCGCGCCGACCTCCTCCACGATGCCCATCGGCTCGTGGCCGAGGATGTCGCCCGGGGTCATGAACGGGGTGAGCACCTCGTACAGGTGCAGGTCGGATCCGCACAGTCCGGTGGAGGTGACGCGGATGATCGCGTCCGTCGGCTCCTCGATCCTGGGATCCGGGACGGTCTCGACCCGTACGTCCCGCTTGCCCTGCCAGGTCAGTGCCTTCATCGCCGCCTGCTCCCTCCGTGCCGGCCGGTGTGTCACGTCCGTGCGCGCCTGTGCGCCGCCCGTGCGGTCGCGTCCGGGTACCCGAGGCGCGGGACGCCGAACCGCTCGCCGCTGGGCCGATCGGCGGACTCCACCGCGCGGAATCCCGTCCGGCCAGGCAGGGGCGTAGACGATCGGAAAAGCGCACAATTGGAACAGCGGATGAGTGAGGACGGCCGGTGGCGACGGTGGGCACAGAACGAGGGGCGCCGCGACGGCGCGGCGGCAGGAGGGCCGGAGTGCTGCTGGCCGCCCTGCTGGCGGCCGGACTGGCGGCGGGCTGCACGTCGGGCGGGTCCGGGGACGACGGACGCGGAGCGCGGGAGTCGCCGGCCGCGACGCGGGACGCGGACGGGGCGGGGGCTCCCCCCGTCCTCGCCGTGAAGATCGACAACGTGCCCGCCGCCCGGCCCCCGACGGGACTCGACGAGGCGGACGTGGTCTACGTCGAGCAGGTGGAGGGCGGGCTGAGCCGGCTGATGGCGGTGTACGCCACCCGGCTGCCCGAGTCGGTGGGGCCGGTGCGCAGCGCCCGGGAGTCCGACCTGGAGCTGCTGCGCCAGTTCGGCCGTCCCCTGTTCGTCTTCTCCGGGGCCCAGGGCAAGCTGCTGCCGCTGATCGACCGGGCGCCGCTGACGCCCGTGACCCCGGAGTCGGACGCCGGCGCCTTCACCCGGGACTCCGCGCGGGCGGCCCCGCACAACCTGTACCTCCGCCCGGACCGGGTGCTCGAGGACCCGCCCGGTGAGGCCGCGCTGACCACGGGTTTCCGCCGGGGTCCGGCGCCCGCCGGCGGCACGCCCGAGGACGAGGCCACCGTCCGTTTCCCGGCGGCCCGCTTCACCTTCACCTGGTCGGACGCCGACCGTGGCTGGCAGGTGTCGATGGACGGCTCTCCCGCCACCACGCGGGACGGCGACCGGCTGACGGCGGCCACGGTGGTCGTGCAGGACGTGACCGTGCGCCGCTCCGGCTTCCGCGACTCCCTCGGCAACAACACGCCGTACACGGAGACGGTGGGCTCGGGGAAGGCGACGGTGCTGCGCGACGGGCGCGCCTACCCGGCGTCCTGGAGCCGGCCGGCCGCCGCGGACGGCACGTCCCTCACCTCGCCGGACGGCGGGCCGGTGAACGTCGCGCCAGGACCGGTGTGGGTGCTGCTGGCGTCGGGACGCTGAGCGCGCGCGTCACCGGGCGGCGGGGCGGATCGCGGACGCGGTGCCGGGCGCGTCCCTCGTGGAGATCCCCGGCGCCTCGCACCTGGCGCCCGCGCAGCGCCCGGGGGCCGTCCTCACCGCGCCGCGCGCACTTCGCAGGGCACGCCGGGCGGGGGACGGCGGTGCGCCGCGCGGTGCTCGGCGACGCGCACGTGGACCGGGCGCAGGCACGGCAGACGCCGTTCACCACCCGCTTCCAGGGCTTCATCCCCCGCTACGCCCAGGGCGAGATCTGGACCGGCCCGGCGCTGTCCCGCCGCGAACGCAGCATGGTCGCGCTGACGGCGCGGTGCTGCCGGAGACGGCCGTCCACTGCGGGGTCCCGGCGGCCGACGCGGCGTTCGCCGTCGCCCAGCGGGTGCTCGACGAGGAGGAGGGACGAGGGGCAGGGAGTCACCGGAGTCCGACGCCCGCGGCCAGTTCGGCGCGGGCCTGCTCCACCAGGCCGTCCGCCCCGCACGCCCGGGCCAGCGCCACGCCCCGCTCCAGATCGGGCACGGAGCGGGCGAGCACGCCGTACTCGATGCGGGCGGCGGCGTGTTCGTACTGGCAGGGCGAGGACTCCAGACAGGCGACCGCCTGGCCGGCGAGGCGCACCGCGCGCTGCCCGGTCTCCAGGGCGGCCGCCACCCGCAGGGCCTCCCCTATCGCCGTGTCGGTGCCGAGGCGTTCGGCGCGGCGGCGGAGGTCGACGGCGAGCCGGGCCGCGCGGGCCGGGTCCTCGGTGGCGAGCGCACGGGCCAGGTCGGCGGCGGCGAAGACGTGCACCGGGTTGTGGTGGCCGCGCGCGGCGGCGGCCTTCTCCGCCGCTTCCAGTTCGTCGACGCCCTCCTTGGCGCGGCCCACGGCGAGCAGCAGCCGGCCGCGCACCGAACGCGGGTCGGGCAGCACGACGGTGGACGGGTAGGGCGGGGCGAAACCGTGCCGTTCGGCCATGGCCCACGCCTCGTCGACATGGCCTCGGGCGAGCAGCGTGTCGACGAGGTTGCAGGTGGCCGTCCAGTACAACGGCAGTCCGCGGCCGACGCGTTCGGCGAGGCGCAGCGACTCGCGCAGGGAGTCCTCCGCCGCCTCCAGCCGTCCGCGCCTGCGGTGGGCGAGTCCGACGTAGGCGTGGGCGAGGGCCAGGTGTCCGCCGCCCCAGCCGGCCGTGTCGTACGCCTGCAGGGCCTCGTTGTAGAGGGTCTCGGCGCGGTCGAGGCGGTCGGTGTACGCGTAGGAGCCGGCCAGCATCAGCAGCAGTTCCACGCCCCACTCGGAGTCGGTCCAGCCGAGGCCGGGCGCGAGGCGGCCGTTGACCAGGGCGCGGTCGCAGATCTCGACGATCTCCTCGGCGTTCTCCCCGCGCATCATCGCGTCGAAGCCGCGCAGGATGAGCAGCGCCCGCTCGGCGTTGTCGCGGCCGGTGCAGGTGGCGGCGAGCTCGGCGAGGCGTTCGGAGCGGCCCGGGGTGAGGGACTCACCGGCGTGCAGGCCCTCCCACATGAACCGCACGGCCTGGAGCCGCATCCGGGCGGGTCCGGCGGGCAGCCGGGCGGCCTCCGCCTCGACCGTGCGGACGGCCTCCTCCATCTGGTCGTTGTGCAGCAGGGCCTGGGAGAGCCGGATCACGGCGTCCACCCGCCGGTCGCCGTCCAGTCCGGGCATGCCGAGCGCGGTGCGCAGATGGCCGATGGTGCGGGCGGGCGCGGTCAGGAAAGTGGCGCAGCCCAGTTCGTAGAGGACGTGCGCGTGGACCTCGGGGCGGGGCGGCTCCTCCAGGGCGCGCTCCAGACAGCGGCGGGCGGCGTCCGGGGCGCCGACGGCGAGGTGTTCGCGGGCCGCCTCGCGCAACTGCCAGACGAGTTCCTCGTCGTCGTCCGGGTGCACCTCGAGGAGGTGGCGGGCGGCCGCGGCGGCCCCGCGGCCGGAGTCGTTGACGATACGGGCCGCGATGCCGTGCATGGCGCGGCGCAGCGCGTCCGGGACGGAGTTGTAGGCGGCGGTCGCGATCAGCGGGTGCACGAACTCCAGCTCCGCGGGTCCGGCGGACGCCGGGTCGGGGACCGTCAGGATGCGGGCGCCGCGCAGGCGTTCGGCGCACCGGGCCGCGTCCTCGGGGCCGAGGGTGGCGAGCTGGGCCACCAGGTCGACGGTGATGCCGTCGCCGAGGATGGCGGCGGCCCAGGCGAACCGGGTGGCGTCCACGCCGAGTTCCTCCAGCCGGGCGACGAGGCCGCCGCCGCGCGCGGAGCGGTTGAGCTCGCGCAGTTCACCGGCGTGCGCCTCGACCGGTTCCAGCTCGCTGTCCTGCACCTTGGCGAGGAGTTCGACGGTCTCGTACGGGTTGCCGCCGGTCACGGCCCACACCTCGCGGCAGAACGCCGCGTCCGCGTTCTCCCCGAGCGTGGCGCGGGTGAGTCCGGCCACCGCCTCGGGGGTGAGGGCGCTGAGGCTGGCGACGGGACGGCCGGCCGCGGCGGCGATCGCGTCCAGGTGACGGGCGCTCTCCCCGGTGATCTCGCCGGGGCGGCGGGCGACCACGACGAGGACGGACAGGTCGGCGAGGCGCTCGGCGAACGCGGCGAGCCAGTACAGGGTCTCCTGGTCGGCCCAGTGGGCGTCGTCGATGAGCAGCACCAGCGGCCAGTCCCGGCGGGCCAGCCGGCGCACGGCGGCGACCAGGCCCTCGCACACGCCCTGCGGGTCGGGGTGGCGGTCGCCGGGGTCGGCGATGCCGAGGGCGGGGCCCGCGATGTCGTACCAGTCGCCCAGGTACTCGCGGGCCTCCTCCGGCAGCATCGACACCAGGGCGGGCTGCAGGAGTTGGCGCACCACGTTGAACGGCACGGTGCGCAACGTCTCGCCGCCGCGGGCGGACCAGACGGTGCAGCCGCGCTGTTCGGCGATGCGGCGGGTCTCGGCGAGCAGGGCGGTCTTGCCGAGCCCCGCCTCGCCGCGCAACTCCAGCAGTGTGCCGGGCGAGTGGCGGTCGGCGCACAGGACGTCGACGGCCTCCGCGATGGCGGCGAGTTCCTCGTCGCGCTCCCACAGGGCGGCCGAGGGTGCCGCCGATGGCCGTACCTCCGTCATCCCGCTGCCTCCCCGAGTCGCCCGAATGACGTACCGGACCCGAGCGTAGTCCTCCGTCCGGCCCGGCGGAGCCCGCTCGGCGCACGTGTTGCCGTGACGAGTGACACCGGCCACGGGGAGTCGACGCGAACCGTCCCTCACCAGGGACCTGTCGGTCAACGACTGTTCCCTCCCGGCCCGTTGACGCGGGACGTGCCGGGCCGGCAAGAGACGGCACCGGGGTGGGCGCGGACTCTCTCATCCGGCTTTCACCGTCGCCTCATACGGTGGGGGCATGACGCAGGTGACTCCCCCCGGGTGGTACCCCGACCCCGGACAGACGCAAGACGGCCCGCCCACCGAACGCTGGTGGGACGGCACGGCCTGGACGGCCCGGATCCGCCGGCCGGACCGGGCCGCCCAGGCCACGCCGGAAGGGGGCGGCGCGGAGCGGGCCGCCGAGGCGGGGCCGGCGGGCGCGGACCGGGCCCAGGCGGGTCAGGCGGACCCGGACCAGGTCCCGGCGGGGCAGGCCGCTGCGGACCAGGCGGTCGGCCGGGCCGGCGCGGGCGAAGCGGCCGGGAGCCGGACCGGCGTGGGTGAAGCGGCCGGGAGCCGGACCGGCGCGGGGCACGCGGCTGAGAACCGTGTCAGCGCGGGCCAGGCCGGCGCGGAGCACGTGGCCGCGGGCCAGACCGGCGACAGCCATGCCGACGCAGGACAGGCGGCCACGGGACACGCACCCGTGAACCAGGGCGACGCGAGCCCGGCGGCCGGAGGCCAGGCCGCTCCGGGGCAGGCGGCCGGAGGCCAGGCCGCCGTCGGGCAGGCCGCCCCGTGGCAGGCCCCTGCTTCCGGGCCGGGGGCCGGCCAGGGTGCCGTCCGGGAGGCGGCGGGCGTGAGCGGCGGGGGGAGCCCCGGGCACCCTACGTACCCCGTCCACCCGGCCTACCCCGCCACGCCCTCGTCCGGACGGGGGCACAAGCTGCGGACCGGGATAGCCGTCGCCGTGGCCGCCGCCGTGCTCGCGAGCATCGGGGTGGGCGTGTACGCGCTGACCGACGACGACGGAGGCCGGACCACCGCGGCCTCGCAGCACGACGACCGCGACGCGTCCGGGGGCGGTCCGGACGACGGGTCCGGGGCGGACGGCGAGGACGACGGCGACGGCGACGACCCGCGCCGCGTCGAGAGCGGCTCGGTGACCGACTCGCTGAGCGGGATCAGCCTGCCCGTGCCCGAGGGCTGGTACGGGGAGGAGCTGCAGATCGGCGCCGCGCTGACGTCGAAGGACTCCTACGACTGCCCCGGTGACACCTCGAAGACCTGCGTCAAGGGCGGCGCGTACTCGGCGCCGGCCGTGGTGCTGGGCACCCGCGGCGCCACCGCCGAGGAGGTCGCGAAGGCGGACATCGCCGCGAACGCCGAGGAGAGCTACGGCGGCGAGACGTACGGGCGGATCACCTCGCACGACGTGCTGCTGTCCAAGGCGGTGACCGTGGCCGGGCAGAAGGGGTACCTGGTCCGCTGGAAGGCGGTGACCCAGGAGGGGGCGGACGGGTTCGTGCAGTCTCTCGCCTTCCCGTCCCCGGCCCGCCCGGACCAGATCGTGGTCGTGCGCTTCGGCGTGGACACCGACCAGCGGCAGGCGGTCCTCGACGAGATCACCGAGGGCATCGCGGTGGCCGAGGGCGGCCGCGGCAACGGACAGGACGTCTGACGCCGTCCCGGCGACCTCGGTCATACGGCCGGGTGGGGCACCCCTCCGCTCACGAGGTCCCGCCCAGCCGGGCGGTCCCCCAGGGTGCTCGGTGACGGGCGTACGGGGGACCGTCCGGCCCGGCCGGGACGCGGCGTCGGGGGAGGCGAGGAGCACCGGAGGGGGGCAGAGGCGCGCGAGGGCGGCGTCGCCCGCGGAACCCGCCGCGCCGCACACGCGGACGAGGTCGACGTGGAGCCGGGACGTCGGCAGGGGCGGCCGCCCGGGGGCGACACGGGCGGCGTCCCCGCCGAGGCCGGGAGCCGCACGGCCCCTCACGTTCCCCGCCGTTTCACCGGGATTCCCGGCCAGGGGTCTCGGGACGGTCTCCGCCCGCGTCAAGGGCACCGGCATTCCGTCCGGTGTCAGAGCACCGTCACCTCGTGCCGCACCACCGCGTCGAACAGGTACCCCTGGGTGTTGTGGACGGAGACGTCGGGCTGGGTGCGGCCCGCCGCGTCGGTGGCGCGGGCCAGCAGGCGGGCCGTGCCCCGGACGCGAGGGGTCCAGTTGACGGACCACCGGGTCCACGTGTCGGGACGCGGCCGTTCCAGCAGCCGGGCCGGCCGCCAGCTCGACCCGCCGTCGGTGCTCACGTCGACCCGCGCGACCGGCCCCGCCCCCGACCACGAGCGACCTGTCAGCACCTGGGTCCGGCCCGCCCGGAACGTGGCGCCGCTCGCCAGCTCGAAGGCGCTCTTGAGGGTTTGCCGGGTCAGCGGCGCGCTGCCGCCTTCGGGGTGGGCGGACCCGAAGAGCCGGTAGGACGTGGTGTTCCACGGCGAGAACAGCGGCTGCGCGGACACCTCGATGTCGCCGACCCACTTGATCGACGCGATGCCCACCCAGGAGGGCACCAGGACCCGCACCGGGTACCCGTGGTCGGGCGGGAGCGGTTCGCCGTTCATCTCGTAGGCGAGCACGACGTCGCGCAGCGCCTTCGCCAGCGGCAGCGGCCGCCGCACCCGGCCGAGGCTCTCCCCGCCGCTGACGTACTCGGCGTCCAGGCCCCGCGGCTGCACGTCGACGGCGTAGGGGGACAGGCCCGCCCGGCGCAGGACGGTGGACAGGGGGACCCCGCGCCAGCTCGCCACCCCGATCGCGCCGAGCGTCCAGGGGGTGCCGGAGACCGCCTCGCCCTGCTGGGTGGTGTAGCCGCTGCGCCCGTTGCCGGCGCACTCGACGAACGCGGTGCGGGTGACGGACGGCAGCCGGCGCAAGTCGTCGTGGCCGAACTCGACCGCCTTGTCCTCGCCGGGCCCGCCGCGCAGGCCGCTCCCCCACAGCCGCAGCCGCCAGTCGCCCGCGTCGATGCGGGGCGTGGCGGTGTGGTTGCGTACGAAGAACAGGTCGTTGGGGGTGTGGTGGCCGGTGCCGCGCAGGGCCTCCCAGCGGGTCTCGGCGTTGGTGCCGTGGCGGACGAACTTCTCGGGCGGCAGCGGTTTGACGACGGTGTCGCCGTCGGCGGCACGGGCGGGGGCCGGTGCGGACAAGGACAGCGCGCCGGCGCCTCCGGCCGCGGCGAGCAGGGCGAGCAGGCGGCGTCGGCTCACGCCGTCCGCCCTGGCCTCGCCGGCCAGCCACTGGCGCAGCCTGTGCCGGTCGTAGGCGGTCTCGTCGGGGCGGGATGAGGGCACGGCGGATGAAGGCATGACGGCAGTCCTCGTCGTCGTAGGGGCGGTCGTCGCGGCAGCGGAGGAGCGGAGGGGGCGCGGCGGGCCGGGACCGGCGTCGCGGAGGGCCGGCGCCGGAGGAACGGGGAGGCGCGCCGGGTCAGCCGGCGAGGCGGCACAGCGCTGCGGCCACGCGGACGAGATCCACGGCACGGCGGCGCGTCAGGGGCTCCAGCGGCGGCATGGCGAGATGCAAGCACGCGCCGTTCGGAGGTGTCAACGCACCGTCAGGTCTGCGCGACCGCCCTTCCGGCGGACTTCGGCGGCCCGGGCGGCGACCCGGAGCGTTCACCATATGAGACGTTCCCCAATTCCCTATAGATTTACTAGGAAAGCCTTGACGGTGTTCACGAGGCGTGCGCAGCATGAGGGACATGTCCCCTGTGCAGCAGCGACTCGTACGTCGTCGGCACGTCGACTTCGGTCACGTCGTCAGCGCCGCCTGCTGTCGCGCCTGACGCACGGCCCGCTCGTCCGGCCGTGCACTCCGGCCCGCCCCCCCGGCGTCCACGCACCACCCCGCGTCCGCCGGGACCCGACACCATTCCGAGGGACGACCGCCATGACCACGGCACTTCCGCACCCGACCGCCTCGCTCCGTCCGCTGCCCGACGCACGCCGCCTCCACATGGTGGCCGACGGGGCGCGGCGTGACACCGAGGGCCCCGCGTCCGCGCCGCTCGTCGGCTACCTCCTGCTGGTCCCCCAGGGGACCGACCCTCTCGACCTGCTCGTGAAGGACCGGCCACGGCCCGAGTTCCGCCTGGTGGCCGCCGACGTGACCGCGGACGGCGCCGCACCCGTGCGGCAGCCGGCGGACGACGCCGTCCGGATCGACACCGCGCGCCGCACCGCCGAAGTCGACGGACGCGAACTCGACCTGACCTACCTGGAGTTCGAGCTGCTGACGCATCTCGTGGGGCGGCCCCACCTCGTACAGTCGCGCGAGACACTGGTGGCGGCCGTGTGGGGGTACCACCACGTCGGCGACGGCCGCACCGTCGATGTCCACGTCGCGCGTCTTCGCCGCAAGCTGGGCGCCGCCCACCGGCACCGGATCGTGACCGTCCGGAGCATCGGCTACAAGTACGTCCCCGGCCGGCAGGACAACCCCCGCGCCGCAGCCCGCGGCCGATCCTGAGGAGAGCACCGCCATGTGCCCTGCCGCCGCGCCGGCCCGCCCCGCGCTCCCGGCCGACCCCGTCGCGCACGGCCGGGCGCACTGGCTGCGCGTGGCCCGCGAGGCGGCGGACGACCTGGCCACGGACACCGTGATCCGGGAACAGGCGGGCAAGGCCCCGGTGGACGAGGTGTCCCGGCTGCGTGAGGCGGGGCTGCTGACCCTGCTCACGCCGGCCGGACCGGACGTGGGCGGCGCGGACTGGGACACGGCGTACGCGGTGGTGCGGGAGATCTCCACGGCCGACGGCCCGATAGGCCGGCTCCTCGGCTCCCACTACTTCCTGTCGTGGAGCGCCCGGTTCTTCGCGGACCCGGGGACGGCCCTGCGGGTGACGGAGCGCCCCGCGGCCGAACAGTGGTGCTGGGGCGGCGGGTTCGCCCCGCAGGACCCTCCGCTGACGCTGTCCCGCACGTCCCGGGGCCTGGTGCTCGGCGGCCGTCAGAGCTACCCGACGGGGGTGCTCGTGGCCGACCGTCTCGCCGTACGGGCGGTGCGGGAGGACACCGGCGAACCCCTGGCCGTCGTGGTGGACCCGGTCCGCCGGGGCGTGGCGGTCGACGCGTCCGGCGACACCTTCGGGCAGCGGCTGGCGGGCGGCGGAAGCGTGGAGTTCGACGACGTGCCGGTGGGCGGCGAGGACGTCCTGGGCTCGCTGTCCGCGGACGAGGACCACCTGGCCCCCCGGGCCGCGCTGGCCGCGCCCGTCGGGCGGCTGTTCTCGGTGCAGCTGCTGCTCGGGATGGCCGAGGGGGTGCTGGCCGAGGTGCGCGAGTACAGCAGGGCCGGGCGCCGCCCGTGGCAGCCCGTCCCGCCGGCCGGCACGCCCGACGACCCGCAGGTGCTCACCGCGTACGGCGAGCTGACGGTGCTCACCCGTTCCGCGTCCGCGCTGTGCGACCAGGCGCTGGACGCCGTGCGGCACGGGCTGGAGCGCGGCGAGGACCTGACGTACGACGAGTACGCGGACGTCTCCGCGCTGGTGTCCATGGCCGAGACCGCGGCCTCCCGGGCGGCCCAGGAGTCCGCCACCCGCGCGCTCGACATCGTCGGCCCGCGCTCGGCGTCCGCGCGGCTGGGCTTCGACCGGTTCTGGCGCAACGCCCGGACGCACACTCTGTACGAGCCCGTCGCACACCGGCTGCGCGACGTCGGGGACTACTTCCTCAACGGCGCCCACCCCCCGTTCGTCCTGCCCGCATGACCTCCTGGGAGCCGGGCCGCGGATTCCTTCCCGGACACGTGCCGTGAACTGGTCCACGGGACTCGCCGGACTGGTCGCGGGCCTGGTCATCTCGGTGGCGACCACGCCCGCGGGTGTGTCCGGCGCGGTGTTCCTGCTGCCGGTGCAGCTCAGTGTTCTCGGTGTGCCGAGCCCCGCGGTCACGCCGACGAACCTGCTGTTCAACGTGGTGGCCGGGCCCGGCGCGCTGCTGCGGCACCTCCGCACCGGCCTGCTGCGCGATCCGCTGACCCGCCGTCTGGTGAGCGGCACCCTGCCCGGGGTCGCGGTGGGCTCGGTCGTGCGGGTGTTCGCCGTCCCGGGGGCCACCGTCTTCCGGCTGCTGATCGCCGTGCTGCTGGTACCGCTCGGGCTGTGGCTGGTCCGCCGCACCCTGAGGCCCGTCCGGCCGGCCGGGGACGCGGAGCCGTCGCCGCGCACCGTGACCGGGCTGGCCCTGGCGGTCGGCGCGGTCGGCGGGGTCTACGGCATCGGCGGCGGCTCGCTGCTCGGGCCGCTGCTGGCCGGGCGGGGCATGTCCGTCGCGCGGGTGGCGCCGGCGGCGCTGGCCTCGACCTTCGTCACGTCCGTGGCGGGCGCCTGCGCCTTCGCGCTGTTGTCCCTGACCGGCACCGGTGACGTGGCCCCGGACTGGTACCTGGGGCTGGCCTGCGGGCTGGGCGGACTGATCGGCGGGTATCTCGGCGCGCGGCTGCAGCCGCGGCTGCCCGAGACCGGGCTGCGTCTGCTGCTGGGCTCCCTCGCCACCGCGGTGGGCGTCCTCTACGCCGTGCAGGCGCTGGGCTGACCGCCGGCTCCGTCCTCCGACCGCGGGTGGAGGGCGGCACGGGCCGTACGGGATAATGAACGCATGCGGATCTCAGCCAGGGCGGACTACGCGGTACGCGCCGCGCTGCAACTCGCGTCCTCCATGGACGACGGGCCGCTCAAGGCCGAGGCGATCGCCAACGCGCAGGACATCCCGCACAAGTTCCTCGAGAGCATCCTCAACGACATGCGGCGGGGCGGGCTCGTGGTGAGCCAGCGCGGAGGGAACGGCGGGTACCGGCTGGCGAAGCCCGCCGACTCGATCAGCATCGCCGACGTCATCCGCGTCGTGGAGGGCCCGCTGGTCTCGGTGCGCGGAGTCCGTCCGCCGGAGCTGTCCTACTCGGGTCCCGCCGAGTCGCTGCTGCCCCTGTGGATCGCGCTGCGGTCGAACGTCCGCCAGATCCTGGAGGGCGTGTCCCTCGCCGACGTGGCGTCCTCGCGGCTGCCCGCCGGAGTGGCCGCGTTGGCGGACACTCCGACGGCCTGGGTGAATCCCTGATTCCACCCTCCTGGCAGGGGTTTCTCACGATGTGAGCGAGTGGCGTCCATCATGTGATCTGCCTCTTGGGGCAAGGGCTGCTTTCTGCCACGATCCCTAGCATCCAGGTAGGAAAACTAGGGATCTTCAGGGGGTGGCCATGACCGCGCGTCCGCACGACGACTCCGCGCGCCCCCTGCTGACTTCGCGCCGCCACATCGACTTCGGCCGCACGTCCAGCGCCATCTGTCAGCCGGCCTGAGGGCCCGCCAGGACCGCGTCCGCGGCCGGCGGCGCACCTCCGCCCGCCCGCCTCACCGCACCCGCGCACCGAGTCGCGACCCCCTCCCGTCCCGCGAGGCGGGCCCGGCGGCCGCGCGAGCACACACCCCTGAGCCACGCCCGTACGCCGGCTTCGTCCCGAACGCCCTTTCCCGAGAGGACACCTCCGTGTCTGCCGCACGACCGCTCACCATCCTGCGCACCGTCGCCGCCATGGCGGCCCTCCCGCTCCTGCTCACCGCCTGCGGCTACGGTTCCGACGCCGAGGACGACGCCCCTCGGGCGGAGGCCGCCCCGGACGCGGAGAAGCTCTCCGCCCCCGAGGTGAGAATCGGCTACTTCCCGAACCTCACGCACGCCACCGCCCTGGTAGGCGTCCAGGAGGGCCTGCTCCAGAAGGAGCTGGGCGGCACCAGGATCAAGGCGTCGACGTTCAACGCCGGGCCGTCCGAGATCGAGGCGCTGAACGCCGGGTCCATCGACATCGGCTGGATCGGCCCCTCGCCGTCCGTCAACGGCTACACCAAGTCGGGCGGCGAGAACCTGCGCATCATCAGCGGTTCGGCGTCCGGCGGCGTGAAGCTCGTGGTCAACCCGGACACGATCAAGACCCTGGACGACCTCAAGGGCAAGAAGATCGCCACCCCGCAGCTCGGCAACACCCAGGACGTGGCCTTCCTGCACTGGATCGCCGAGAAGGGCTGGAAGGTCGACGCCCAGAGCGGCAAGGGCGACGTGTCCGTGGTGCGCACGGACAACAAGATCACCCCGGACGCCTACAGGTCCGGCTCCGTCGACGGCGCCTGGGTGCCCGAGCCCACCGCGTCCAAGCTGGTCGCGGACGGTGCGAAGGTGCTGCTCGACGAGTCCGACATCTGGCCGGACAAGAAGTTCGTGATCACCAACATCATCGTGTCGCAGAACTTCCTCGAGGAGCACCCGGACGTCGTCGAGGCCGTGCTGCGCGGCTCGGTGAGGACCAACGCGTGGATCAACGCCAACCCGGACCAGGCCAAGGCCTCCGCGAACAAGGCGCTGGAGAAGCTGTCCGGCAAGGCCCTGCCGGCCGAGGTCCTGAACCCTGCGTGGGAGTCCATCACCTTCCTCGACGACCCGCTGGCCTCCACCCTCGACGCCCAGGCGGCGCACGCGGTGTCGGCCGGCCTGCTGGAGAAGCCCGATCTGAACGGCATCTACGACCTGAAGCCGCTGAACAGGGTCCTCAAGGCCGAGGGCAGGCCCGAGGTCGACGACGCCGGGCTCGGCGTCCGCTGACGACGCCCGCGCCCCGACGACACCCCAGGAGGTGACGACCATGACCACCACGACGGCCGGGACGGCCGAGGACACCACGGCGGCGGTGTACGCCGCACGGGTCGAGCACGTCTCGAAGTCCTTTCCCGCTCCGGGCGCCCCGGGCGGACGGCAGCTCGTGCTGGACGACATCACCCTCGATGTCGCACCCGGCGAGTTCGTCACCCTCCTGGGCGCCTCGGGCTGCGGCAAGTCCACCCTGCTCAACCTGATCGCCGGACTGGACCGGCCGTCCGCCGGCACGATCGGCACGGACGGCCGCCCCGCCCTGATGTTCCAGGAGCACGCCCTGTTCCCGTGGCTGACCGCGGGCAAGAACATCGAACTCGCCCTGAAACTGCGCGGGGTGGGCAAGCCGGAGCGCCGCCGGGAGGCGGAGCGGCTGCTGGAGCTGGTGCGGCTGAGAGACGCCCACGGCAAGCGGGTGCACGAGTTGTCCGGCGGCATGCGCCAGCGCGTGGCGCTGGCCCGCGCGCTGGCCCAGGAGAGCCGGCTGCTGCTGATGGACGAGCCGTTCGCCGCGCTCGACGCCATCACCCGGGACGTGCTGCACGACGAACTGACCCGGATCTGGCGGGAGACGGGACTGTCGGTGCTGTTCGTCACCCACAACGTGCGCGAGGCGGTGCGGCTCGCCCAGCGCGTCGTCCTGCTGTCGTCCCGGCCGGGCCGCATCGCCCGGCAGTGGACGGT
The DNA here is from genome assembly GCF_044763335.1 of Streptomyces sp. NPDC096105. Taxonomy (NCBI): domain Bacteria; kingdom Bacillati; phylum Actinomycetota; class Actinomycetes; order Kitasatosporales; family Streptomycetaceae; genus Streptomyces; species Streptomyces sp. NPDC096105. The sequence goes on along the minus strand of NZ_JBIWGC010000030.1, from coordinate 13,821 downwards.
GGATCTGCCGCAGCCGCGCCGCCTCGAGGACGCCGCCGTCGCGAAGCTGTCCGCCGGGATCACCGAAGAACTGCGTGGGGAGATCCGCCGTCATGGCCAGCACTGAGAAAGCCGCCGACGTCACGAAGGACACCGCCGCGCCCCAGGACCCGGACGATCTCGCGGGCCTGGAGGCCGGCCTCGACGCGCTGGACTCGGCGCGGTCGGTCCGCACCCCGCTGCGCGAGACCCTGCTGCGCAAGGTGCTGCCGCCGGTCACCGCCGTCGCCCTGGTGCTGGTGGTGTGGCAGATCCTGGTGTGGGCGGAGGTCGCTCCCCCGTACAAGCTCGCCTCCCCCTCCGACGTGTGGGGCGAGGTGCGCGCGGCCTGGCTGCGGGGCACGCTGCTCGACTACGTCTGGACGTCCGTCTCGCGCGGCCTGCTCGGCTTCCTGCTGGCGCTCGCCATCGGCACCCCGCTCGGGCTGCTGGTGGCGCGGGTGACCTTCGTCCGGGCGGCCATCGGCCCGGTCCTGTCGGGTCTGCAGTCGCTGCCCTCGGTCGCCTGGGTGCCGCCCGCCGTGATCTGGCTGGGTCTGAACGACTCGATGATGTTCGCGGTGATCCTGCTCGGCGCCGTCCCGTCCATCGCCAACGGCCTGGTGGCGGGCATCGACCAGATCCCGCCGTTGTTCCTGCGCGCGGGGCGCACTCTGGGCGCGACGGGGATGCGCGAGGCCCGGTACGTCGTGATGCCCGCCGCGCTTCCCGGCTACGTGGCCGGCCTCAAGCAGGGCTGGGCCTTCTCCTGGCGCTCGCTGATGGCCGCCGAGATCATCGCCTCCTCGCCCGATCTCGGCGTCGGGCTGGGCCAGTTGCTGGAGAACGGCCGCAACAACAGCAGCATGCCGCAGGTGTTCCTGGCCATCCTGCTGATCCTGTGCGTCGGCATCGCCGTCGACCTGCTGCTCTTCAGCCCGCTGGAGCGGCGCGTGCTGCGCGGGCGGGGGCTGCTGGCCGGCCGCTGACCCCGCCCGCACGGCACACCGGCTCGGGACCGGTACACCTCCGCCTCGCCGAACCGGCCGGCCGGCCGGTGCCGCGCAGCCGCGGACGGAGCGGGCGGCCGTCGCCCGGGGCGGTCACCGTGTCGCCGGTCGCCGACGGTGACGTCGAGGCCGGCGCGAGCCCCGTGCAGGGCGCGGGCGGCGTCCGCCGTCCCGGCACCCGTCACCACGACACCGCAGGCCGGTGACTCGCTCACCCCGGTGCTGTCACGTCGCACGGCCGCCGTACAGGGCGTGGGCGGGCGGTCGTGCCGGGGTTCAGCCGCCGGTGGGGACCACGCGCAGATGGGAGGCGGCGCGGCGGGCGCCGCGGTCCCGGCCGGCGGCCCGGGGCGCCTCCCGCGGGACGAACGTCACCCGGCGGCACTCCATCTCCTCGAGGACGGACGTGGTCTCCACCAACAGACGGCACTCCGTGGCGCCCCAGCGCGGATCCGGATGCAGCAACGGCCGTACGGAGCCGTCGTGTTCGGCGGCCCGCTCACCCGCCGCGCGCAGCCAGTGCGGCAGACCGTGCCGGTAGGCGGCGTCCATGATGGGGTCCTGGGCGATGTCCCGCCGTACGGCGTGCAGCACGGGGTCGTGGGCGTGCCGCTCGACGGTCGCGGCGAAGTCCGCCAGCATGGGCAGACACCAGCTCGCCTCGTGGTCGCCGAGCACCGTGGCGGCGTCCGGGTGGAACAGCACGAAGCGGAGGAAGCTGGCGCCGGGGTGGGCCGTCGGATGCGGCTCCACGCCCTGGAAAAGTGCCCGGAAAGCACCGTTGGTGAGCAGTACGTCCCATCGGTGGTCCACGACCAGCGACGGGAAGGGCACGGCGTCCAGCAGGACGGCGTAGTCCTGCAGATATGCCTGGGCCTCGGGAGTCCCGGGGCCGGGCCGCGGTGCCGGCCGCCGCCCTCCTGCCTGATATGCCATCGGGAGGTCACCCCTCTTGCCTGTGCGGCCCTGACGCGGCGTGCCGATCCTGCTGCCCGGAGGCGTGGCATGTCAACTATCGTGGCATTCCGCCACGGTTGACGGCTGAAATTGGCCACAGTTGTGGCGAGACCTGGATGGGAGTTCGCTCCACCGGCTAGTCTCCGTGAGGTTCACGGCAATCGTTGTGAGAAGCCTGTGAGAGACGTAGGAGATCTTTCGGTGACGGGTGGCTTCGAGGGTCCGGGCGCCGCGCCGACGAACGCGCTGCTCTCCGTCGTCGCCCGCGTCACCGCACTCGCCGACCGGCTCGGCGTGGCGCACAGCGAGGTCTTCGACGTGGGCCGGCTGTCCGTGGCGTCCGGAGTCCCGGAGCCCGTGGTGAAGGCGCTGCTGAGCGGGCGGCCCGCGGGCGAGCCCGACGTGCAGGCGCGCTTCCTGCAGCGGCTGGACCTGCTGCGCCGTACGCGGCTGAAGCCGAACGGGCGCAAGTACACGCAGCAGGAGATCGCCGACGGGGCGGGCATGTCCCGGCAGCAGGCCGGCGCGCTGATCAACGGTGACCGGCGGCCCACCATGGAGCACTGCGACGCCCTCCAGCGGTTCTTCCGGGTGCACGCCGGTTTTCTCACCGCCGAGGACCCGGAGGCGCTGGCGAGCGCCCTCCAGCACACCGAGCAGGAGCTGCTGCAGAAGCTCGCGGAGCGGGAGTCGGTCACGGCGGCCGAGGACCCGCTGGAGCGGCTGCTGCAGGACCACGGGGTGCGGGGCATCGCCTGGCGGGCCGCGCAGCTGCCCACCGACCAGCACCGCGACAAGGTCGCGGAGTGGCTGGACATGCTCCTGGAGAGCGTCCAGCGGCCCAAGTCGTGACCCGGGGAGAACTGTGGGCATCGGTAGGGAAATGCGCCGCCTGTGCGGAGAGTTGGTCACGGAGCTGACGCTTCCCGTCCCGGCGCGGCCCGCCGATCTCTACGCCGCCCTGTGCGAGGCGATGAGCCGGCGCCGGGGACGGCCGGTGCTGTTCCGCGCGGCGGCCTTTCCGCCGGGCACGGCGAGCGGGCTGTGGCTGGACATGGCGGACCAGGACCTCGTCGTGGTCGAGGAACGCACGGCGCCGGACCACCAGTTGGTGATCCTGGGCCACGAGCTGTGGCACATGAAGGCCGGTCACCGCGGTCACCACGTGGCGGGCGCGGAGGTCACGACCCGTTTGTGGGGCGCCTCCCTCGACGACGACGTCCTGCGGGCGACCGTGCTGCGGGTCGCCGCGCGCACCCGGTTCGACCTCGCGGAGGAGAAGGAGGCCGAGACGTTCGGGCTGCTGCTGGCCAGCAAGTGCCGGACGTACCTCGCCGGCTCGTCGCTGCGCGGGCCGGTGCAACGGGATCATCTGGCGGGGCGGATCGGGGCGTCGCTGGGGTATCTGGGACCGCAGAGCTGAGGCCGCTGAGCCGCAGCTCCCAGGGCGGGTCGCGGGGTGTCCGGCGTGCGGACGGGGCGGTGGTCCGGGCCGATTGTCAGTGGTGGGCGGCAAGCTGGTGATACGCCCCCGTTCGTGCGGGGGCGTGGGGACCCACGACCACGACACGGGGAGAGCCGAGCGATGCCCACCGCCGTACTGACCGACCGCGAGCGCACCGCCGTCCAGGCCTATCTCAGACTGCTGCACACCGTGCGGGCCGTCTTCGGCGACGACCGGTGCGGCCCGCCGGGCCCGGACGTGCTGCCGGTTGTCCCGCCTTCCGTTCTCGCGGAGGCGGAGACGGCGTTGGAGCGGGCGGGACTGGCGGGGAACGAGGAGTCGTTCTTCCGGATGGTCAGGGGTTGGCGTTCCGAGGGGTAGTCGTCTCCCGGGCGCGGCACGCTTCTTCGCGCGTCGCGCCCGGGACGGCCCCGGCGACCGCAGGGCGGTGGGAGCCGTCATCAGCCGTGCGGGATGGTCACCGCCGTGGTGAGCAGGCTGGACTCGGCGGCCCAGCGGCCGGTGAAGTGGTCGAGGCGGCGGCCTGAGACGACGGGGCCGGGGACCAGGAGAGTCGCGTGGAAGGTGCCGTCGAGGTGGATCGTGATGTCCGCCTCCGAGAAGTCCAGCCACTTCCGGGTGAGCGGGAACCACGCCTTGTAGACGGACTCCTTGGCGCTGAACAGCAGGCGGTCCCAGTGGATGTCCGGGCGTTCCGCGTGCAGGCGGCTGATCCGCTCCGTCTCCTGCGGCAGGGAGACGGTGGACAGCACCCCCTCGGGGAGCAGCGGGCCGTGCGTCTCGGCGTCGATGCCGATGGACGCCAGGTCGTCGGCGCGGACCAGTGCGGCGGCGCGGTAGCCCTCGCAGTGGGTCATGCTGCCGGTCACTCCAACGGGCCAGACGGGGGCGCCGCGCTCGCCGGGGACGACGGGCTGCGCGGGTACGCCGAGCTTTTCCATGGCGCGCCGGGCGCAGGAGCGTACGGCGGTGAAGTCGCGGCGGCGCTTCAGGACCGCGCGGGTGAGGACGGCCTCCTCCTCGGGGAACAGCGGGGCGTCCACGCCCTCGTCGCCGTAGGCCTCGACGGCGGCCACCGTCGGCGGGAGCAGGTCCTCGATCACCGGGCCGGCCCCTCCACGGGCAGCATGCGGCGCAGCCGCCCCGGCGGTTCCCGCCGTTTGCGCCACTCACGCGGGTAGCCCACCGAAACCTCCTCGAAGCGGACGCCGTCCTGCCAGGTCGTCCGGGGAATGTGCAGATGACCGTAGACCGAGGTGTGGACGGGGTACCTGCGGTGCCAGTCGTCGGTCAGCACGGTGCCGCACCACATGGCGAACTCCGGGTACCACAGCACCTCGGTCGGATGGCGGTGCAGCGGCCAGTGCGTGACGGGGATGAGGGGCAGGTCCTCGGGGAGTTCCGCGAGCCGCCGTTCGGTCTCGGCGACGCGGGCCCGGCACCAGTCCTCCCGGGTCGGGTACGGATCGGGGTGCAGCAGGCGTTCGTCGGTGCAGACCACCCCGGTGCCGTGCGCGTATTCAAGGCCCTCCTCCTTGGTGGTGCAGCCGGAGGGGAGGAACGAGTAGTCGTAGAGGAGGAAGAGGGGTGCGACGGTCACCGGGCCGCCGGGGCCCTCCCAGACCGGGTACGGGTCCTCGGGGGTGAGCACGCCGAGGTCACGGCACTGCTCGACCAGATGCTCGTAGCGGGCGACGCCGCGCAGGGTGACGGCGTCCCCCGGGTGGGTCCACAGTTCGTGGTTGCCGGGCGTCCAGACGACGCGGGCGAAGCGGCCGGCGAAGGTCTTGAGGGCCCAGCGGACGTCCTCCACCGTCTCCGCGACGTCACCGGCCACCAGCAGCCAGTCCTCGTCCGACTCGGGCCGCATGCCCTCGACCAGGTCGCGGTTCTCGGCATAGCCGATGTGCAGATCGCTGACGGCCCACAGCTGAGGGCCGTCTCCACCCGTCACCATCCTCGTCGCCCCTTCAGCAGCCGCCGGACCTCACCACGAGATCACATCCGTCCCGCCGGAACAACCTCGGACCATCACCCGGACGTGGTATCAGGACGACTCTTCTTGGTCGTATGATCTGCCCGACACCACCGCCATGGACACGTGTTTCCCGTACGGCGGTTCGGTGACAACTCCCTACGTCATGCCCGGGCACGGGCCGCTGAGCCCTGCCCGCACACCGTTGAAAGGCGGCCTGCATGGTCTCTCGCGTACGCGTCTGGCTCAACCGCACGTACGCGGAGAACGTGTTCTTCATGGATCAGCTGCGGCGAAATCCCAGCGACCGGGCCGTCGAGATCCACGCCACCCACGGCGACCCCGACTCCCCCGTGCTCGCCGCGGCCGACACCGCCGAACTGGAGCCGGAGGACCTGTCCCCGGCGGCGTACGTCGAGTACGCGCTCACCCAGTGCGCGCGGCGCGGGATCGACGTGTTCGTGCCCCGGCTGCACCAGACGGCGATCGTCGCGCACCGCGCCGAGTTCGAGGCGGCCGGGACCGCGCTGCTGGCGCCGCCGCCCGAGGCGGTGGCGGTGTTCGAGGACAAGGTGGTCGCCTACCAGGCGGTCGAGTCGGTCGGTGTGCCGGTGCCGCCGTGGTGGCGGGTCCGTGACGCCGACGAACTCCTCACGGCGGTCGAGGAGTTGGAGCGGCTCGGGCACAGGGCGTGCTTCAAGCCCGCGTCCGGCGCGGGCGGGGTCGGCTTCCGGGTGATCACCCGCGAGCCCTTCTCGCTGCCCCAGCTGAGCGGCTTCCCCGGCCCGCGGGTTCCCCTCGGCCTGGTGCTGGAGGCCCTGCGGCGGGCCGACGAGCCGGTCGACTGGCTGGTGATGCCGCGCCTGGAGCAGCCCGAGGTGTCCGTGGACTGCCTGACCGGCACGGACAACCGCGTCCGGCTGGCCGTCGGGCGCACCAAGCACGGCCGGAGGCGCGGTTTCACGCTGCACGAGCAGTGGCTGGAGCCGGCCCGGCGGATCGCCGAGGGCTTCGGTCTGCACCACCTGTCCAACATCCAGTTCCGGATGCTCGGCGACCGCCCGGTGCTGATGGACGTCAACACCCGGCCCGCGGGCGGACTGCACCAGCTCTCGCTGTGCGGGGTGAACGCGCCCTGGGCCGCGGTGCGGCTGGCGCTCGGCGACGACCCGGGCGAGATCGCCCCGCCGTTCCTGGGCCAGGACTACACGGTGGTGTCCGGTCCGCGCCCGCTGCTCCCGGTGACCGTGCCGCGGCAGCGGACCGGCTCACCCGCGGCCACCGGCCCGCTGGACGCGCTGCCGGCGCCGGCGACGCCCGTCGAGCCGCGGACGGCGTCGGGAGCACTGCACTAGCGGCCGGTTCGCCGCCGCAGCGGCCGGTGACGGCCGGCGGCCGGCGGCTTTCCGAGAATTCCTCGAAGAAAATGTCCGCCAGGGTGTATCAGGCCCCGGTGTGCGGGCTCTTGATGGTGAACGGCGACTGGGGAAGCCGCCGGGGGGAGCACGGGGGACCGGGGGGGGGGAGCTCGGGTCGGTCGGCCGCTGTCACGGGGGGCGGCCGGCCGGCCCGAGGCCGGCTTGCCTCTTGTCAGCCGAGGTAGGCGAGTCCGGGGTGGACGGCCGTGTAGGCGTCGACCAGGCGGCGGGCCACGCTCACCGAGTCCACCAGCGGGTGCAGGGCGAAGGCCTTGACGGCGGTGGTGCGGGACCCCGACCGGGCGGCGGTCAGCACCTCGCGTTCCACGGCCTTCACGGCGCAGACGAGACCGACGGCGTGGCCGGGCAGCGGGTCGACGGCGACGGGGTGGGCCCCGTTGGCGTCCACCAGGCAGGGCACTTCGATCACGGCGTCGTCGTCCAGCGGTGAAAGGGTGCCGCGGTTGCGGACGTTGAGGATCAGGGTGGTGCGTTCGTCCCGGGCGATCGCCCGCATCAGCGCGAGCGCCACCTTCTCGTAGCCGCCGGACAGGTCGTCCGCCTCGCGTTCGCCCGCGCCGGCCGCCTCCCGGCTCTCGCTCATGTAGGTGGCCTCCCGCTCGGCGCGGGTGCGGTCCCACAACTCCAGGGCGGAGACGTCCGGGTCGGCCGTCCCGGCGTAGAAGCCCTCCTGCTGGTCGCGCAGGAAGGCGCCGCGGGTCCTGTGCGCCTGCTGGTAGGCGTGCACGGCCTCGCGGTTGAAGTAGTAGTAGTGCAGGTACTCGTTGGGGATCGCGCCCAGCGAGCGCAGCCAGTCCGCGCCGAAGAGCCGGCCCTCCTCGAACGAGCCGAGCAGCGCGGCGTCGCCGAGCAGGCGCGGCAGTCGGTCCTGGCCCGCCACGCGCAGGCCGCGCACCCAGCCGAGGTGGTTGAGGCCGACGTAGTCGATCCAGGCTTCCTGCGGACGTGCGCCGAGCACCCGGGCGATGCGGCGGCCGAGACCGACCGGTGAATCGCAGATGCCGATCACGCGGTCACCGAGGTGGGCGGACATGGCCTCGGTGACCAGGCCCGCCGGGTTGGTGAAGTTGATGACCCAGGCGTCGGGGGCGATGCGGGCCACCCGGCGGGCGATGTCGACGGCGACGGGGACGGTGCGCAGACCGTAGGCGATGCCTCCGGCGCCGACGGTCTCCTGGCCGAGCACGCCCTCGGCGAGCGCCACCCGCTCGTCGTTCGCCCTGCCCTCCAGGCCGCCGACGCGGATCGCGGAGAAGACGAAGTCCGCACCGCGCAGTGCCTCGTCGAGGTCCGTGGTGGCGGTCACCTCGGGCGCGTCGGGCACCCCGGCGGCCTGCTCGGCCAGCACCCTGGAGATCGCCCGCAGCCGCCCGGCGTCCACGTCGTGCAGCACGACCCGGGTCACCCGCCCCTCGGCACGGTCCGTGAGCAGCGCCCCGTACACCAGCGGCACCCGGAACCCGCCGCCGCCCAGAATCGTCAGCCTCACATCCACACCTTCCCGCAGCCACGGCCCGCCCCCGACCCTACTCGCGCCCCGCCCGCCCCTCACGCCCGGCGGTCCGGGACTCCGCGGGACTCGCCTTCCCCCGCCTGGCGCGCGGGGCCGGCCCCGGGAACCACGGGTCTCCGCCCGCCCCGGCCCGGTTTCCCCTGTTCGCGCCCATTCGAGAGGTGAACTCCTCTAACCGGCAAGCACTTTCACGGTTACACCTCTTGACGCCGGAGAGGCCCCGGAGCACATTGGCGTGACCGTGAGAGCGCTCTCACGAGCAGTTCCGGACTCTCCGGGCACACCCCCACAACCATCAGCACCGAGAGGTCATCCCCCCACATGAACGTCACCTCCGGCACCCCCCGGTCCCCCCACGCACGGCGACGGCTCAGGCGCACGCTCGTCGCCCTCGCGGGCGCACTGGCGCTCGGGGCCGGCGCCCTCACCCTCACCAGTCCCTCCGCCAGCGCCTCCGTGCCGCCCCCGCCGTCGGGGTGGACCCAGGTCTTCACCGACGACTTCGACGGTCCCGAGGGCAGCGGAGTCGACACCGGCAACTGGCAGTACGCCACCGGCACCGGTTACCCCGGCGGCCCCGCCAACTGGGGCACCGGCGAGATCGAGACGATGACGTCCAGCCCGGACAACGTCTCGCTCGACGGCGACGGCAACCTGCGCATCACCCCTCGGCGCGACGGCGCCGGCAACTGGACGTCGGGCCGCATCGAGACCGCCCGCGACGACTTCCAGCCCCCGGCCGGGGGCAAGCTGAGGGTCGAGGCCCGCGTCCAGGTGCCGAACGTCACCGGTGACGCCGCCAAGGGCTACTGGCCCGCGTTCTGGATGCTCGGCGCCCCCTACCGGGGCGACCACTGGAACTGGCCCGCCGTCGGCGAGCTGGACATCATGGAGAACACCCAGGGCATGAACACGGTGTTCGCCACGATGCACTGCGGCACCTCGCCGGGCGGCCCGTGCAACGAGACCAGCGGCATCGGCGGTGAGACCACCTGCCAGGGCACGACCTGTCAGGCCGGTTTCCACACCTACCGGATGGAGTGGGACCGCTCGTCGGACGTGGAGGAGATCCGCTTCTCCCTCGACGACGACACCTTCCACACCGTCCGGGAGGACCAGGTCGACGCGGTGACCTGGTCGAACGCCACGGACCACGGCTTCTTCGTCATCCTCAACGTGGCGATGGGCGGCGGTTTCCCCGACGCGTTCGGCGGCGGCCCCGACGCGGGCACCGAGCCCGGCCACTCGATGCTCGTGGACTACGTCCAGGTGCTGACCGCCTCCTAGCCCGCCGGCCCCACGCCCCCACCCCCCGCACCCGGCCCTCCCGGCCGGCGACGAGGGCTCCGCGCACCCCGCGCGGAGCCCTCGTCGGTGTTCACCCCGCACGCTCAGCGGCGCCGCGCGGAACGGGGCCGGGGCGGTGTCCATGCGCTGCCGTGCGTGAGGAGCCGCTCGGGAGCCTCCAGCACCCTCCGCGTGTCGATGAACGCCGTGGACGTCCCCCCGGTGGCGGCGCGCACCACCCGGGCCAAGGCGCGCCGGGAACAACCGGGGGCGTCGGCGTACGCGCTGACGCCGTGGCCGGCTGCTGGGGTCCGCTGGACCGGCGGGGGGGCGCAGCACGGCCGTGTGCGGGCTCAGCGGCAGGGTGACGGCGTCCTCGCACTCACGGCGCGGCCGGTCCGACGCGGCGCGGAGTGCGGCGAGCCGGGCCGGGCCGCATCAGCGGCGGCCGGTCGTAGCGGCAGGGGTCAGCGGCCCCGGTGGTGGCGCGGGGCAGGAAGCCGGGCTGCATGGCCAGGACGGTTCCGCGGTACCCGGCGTCCCGGGAGGAGCGGTGGCCCTGCCGGCCCCGCAGACGCTCCGCTCGACGCTCGACCAGGGAAGGGAAGGGTCTCATTCCGCCGCCGTCGCCCCGCCCGCCGTCCGGGTGCCGTCGTCACCCCCCTGGGGGAATCCGCCCGTCACGCCTCCCCCGGCCGTCGCACATCCGTCGGGGGCCGCCGGACGGGGGCGCCCAGCGCCCCCCTTTCACCGCGGGCGGGCACAACGGAATCTTCGTGCGAATAAGTCAGACTTTTACTTGTGAACGCGCTGCGGAGTTCCCTTCGCCCGGATCGAGGGCACCGCGAGAACGAGCACCTGCACGGGTGACCGGCACGACCGGCCGCCCGGAATCGACGGACGCCGGGCGCGGTTGACGCGAGCGCGAGAGAGAAGGAGATCAGAGTGGCCCGCACCATGTGCGACAGAGTGTTCGATCCGCCCGGAGGGCCCGGAGCAGGCGCACAGCCGCCGCCACGGGGGTGCACCGGGGTGAAGGACCCCGCGGACGAGGACACCCTGTAGAGGGAGGACCGCTCCGCGGCGGCCGGGAGCACGTACGACGTGGTGGCGCGGCAGCCGGGAACCCGGACAGGGCGAGGTTCGTGGACGCCGGGCCGTGGCCGCGCCAGGCGGCGGCGACGGCGTCCGACAGCGAGGGAGTTGACGCGGAATGACCGACGAGACCACCGAACCGGCGGTGGACGCCCCCGAGGCGGCACGGGACGAGCGGGCGGACGTGGACGCCCCCGAGGCGGCACGGGACGAGCGGGCGGACGTGGACGCCCCCGAGGCGGCACGGGACGAGCGGGCGGACGCCGTCACCGCCCTCACCGCGCCCCCGCCCGGCTGGCCCAACCCGCTGCGCGACCCCCGGGACCGCCGGCTGCCCCGGATCGCGGGCCCGTCCGGTCTGGTCATCTTCGGGGTGACCGGCGACCTGTCCCGCAGGAAGCTGATGCCGGCCGTGTACGACCTCGCCAACCGGGGGCTGCTGCCGCCGGGCTTCTCCCTCGTGGGCTTCGCCCGCCGCGACTGGGAGGACCAGGACTTCGCGCAGGTGGTGCACGACGCGGTCAAGGAGCACGCGCGGACCCCGTTCCGCGAGGAGGTCTGGCAGCAGTTGTCGGAGGGCATGCGGTTCGTGCCCGGCGACTTCGACGACGACCACGCCTTCGACCAGCTACGCGAGGCGGTCGACGAACTGGACACCTCCCGGGGCACCAGCGGCAACTACGCCTTCTACCTCTCCGTGCCGCCGAAGTTCTTCCCCAAGGTGGTGCAGCAGCTCAAGAAGCACGGTCTGGCCGACGCGCCCGAAGGATCCTGGCGGCGCGCGGTGATCGAGAAGCCGTTCGGGCACGACCTGACGTCCGCGCAGGAGCTCAACGCGATCGTGCACGAGGTGTTCGACCCGGAGCAGGTCTTCCGCATCGACCACTACCTGGGCAAGGAGACCGTCCAGAACATCCTGGCGCTGCGCTTCGCCAACCAGATGTTCGAACCGATCTGGAACCGGTCCTTCGTGGACCACGTGCAGATCACCATGGCCGAGGACATCGGCATCGGCGGCCGGGCCGGCTACTACGACGGCATCGGCGCCGCCCGCGACGTCATCCAGAACCACCTCCTCCAGCTCATGGCCCTCACCGCCATGGAGGAACCCGCCTCCTTCGACGCGGCGTCGCTGCTGACCGAGAAGCTGAAGGTGTTCCGGGCCGTGCGGCTGCCCGAGGACCTGGGCCTGCACACGGTGCGCGGGCAGTACGCGGCCGCCTGGCAGGGCGGCGCGAAGGTGCGCGGCTACCTCGAGGAGGAGGGCATCGACCCGTCCTCCACCACCGACACCTACGCGGCGATCAAACTCGGGGTGGACAACCGCCGCTGGGCGGGCGTCCCCTTCTACCTGCGCACCGGCAAGCGGCTGGGCCGCCGGGTCACCGAGATCGCGGTGGTCCTCCAGCGGGCGCCGCACTCCCCCTTCGACACCACGGCCACCGAGGAGCTCGGCCAGAACGCCATCGTGATCCGCGTCCAGCCGGACGAGGGCATGACGGTGCGGTTCGGCTCCAAGGTGCCCGGGACCTCCATGGAGCTGCGGGACGTGACGATGGACTTCGCCTACGGCGAGTCGTTCACCGAGTCCAGCCCGGAGGCCTACGAACGGCTCATCCTGGACGTCCTCCTGGGCGACGCCAACCTGTTCCCCCGCCACCAGGAAGTGGAGGAGTCCTGGAGGATCCTCGACCCGATCGAGGAGTACTGGGCGTCGCACGGCAGGCCCGCGCAGTACACATCGGGCAGCTGGGGACCCGCGGAAGCCGACGAGATGCTCGCACGAGACGGACGGAGCTGGCGCAGGCCATGAAGATCGACCTGACCGACACCACGGCAAGCAAGATCAACAAGGCGTTGGTGCAGGGCCGGCGGGCCATCGGCACCCCGGCCGTGGGCATGGTCCTGACGATGGTGATCGTCACGGACGAGGAAAACGCCTACGACTCGATCAAGGCGGCCGAGGAGGCCTCGCACGAGCACCCCGCGCGCACCCTGGTCGTCATCAAGCGGCACACCCGCAACCCGCGCGAACGCACCCGGTCCCGGCTCGACGCCGAGGTACGGGTGGGTTCGGAGTCCGGCACCGGTGAGACGGTGGTGCTGCGCACCTACGGCGAGGTGTCCGAGCACGCCGACTCGGTGGTGCTGCCGCTGCTGCTGCCGGACGCCCCGGTGGTGGTGTGGTGGCCGGCCGACGCGCCCGAGAACCCCTCCCGCGACCCGCTCGGCGCGCTGGGCCAGCGCCGGATCACCGACCTGTACACGGTCGAGAACCCGATGGAGACCCTGCGCGCCCGGCAGCGCACCTACGCGCCCGGCGACACCGACCTCGCCTGGACCCGGCTGACCCTGTGGCGTTCCATGCTGGCCGCCGCCCTCGACCAGGCCCGGGACCCCGTCACCTCCGCGGCCGTCGAGGCGGAGGCGGAGAACCCGGCCGCGGAGCTGCTGGCGCGCTGGCTGGAGGCCCGGCTGCGGGTCCCCGTCGAGCGGGTGGTGACCGCGGGCCCCGCGGTCACGGCGGTCCGGCTGGGCACCGAGGACGGCGAGATCGTCATCGACCGCCCCGAGGGCCCCCTGGCCACGCTCACCCTGCCCGGCCAGCCCGCGCGCCGGCTGGCACTGAAGGTCCGCTCCACCTCCGAACTCATCGCCGAGGAGCTCAGGCGCCTCGACGCGGACGAGATGTACGCCGTCGCCCTGCGCGGCGAGGCCACCGAGGAGATCCCCGCCCATGTCTGACGTCCCCGAACCGACCCGCCGCCCCGAGTGGGCCGCCCTGGAACAGCACCGCGCGCAGGGCGTCCCGGGCCTGCGCGAACTGTTCGACGCCGACCCCTCCCGCGCGCAGCGGTACGTCGTGCACGTCGGCGACCTCCGCATCGACTACTCCAAGCACCTGGTCACCGACGAGACGCTGCGGCTGTTGCGTGAACTGGCCGCGGCCACGGACGTGTTCGGGTCGCGGGACGCGATGTTCCGCGGGGAGCGGATCAACACCACCGAGGACCGTGCGGTGCTGCACACCGCGCTGCGGGCGCCGCGGGACGCGGTGATCG
>NZ_JBIWGC010000029.1:0-89798 GCF_044763335.1 Streptomyces sp. NPDC096105 | reverse complement strand
GTGAGCTTGTCCGCGCTCACGCCCTGCTCCTCGGCGACCAGTTGGTACAGCAGCAGCAGCAGCGCGGCAGGGGCGTTGATCGTCATCGACGTCGAGACCTTGTCCAGCGGGATCCCGTCGAACAGCACCCGCATGTCGTCGATCGAGTCGATCGCCACCCCCACCTTGCCGACCTCGCCCGAGGCGATCGGCGCGTCGGAGTCGTGACCCATCTGCGTCGGCAGGTCGAAGGCGACCGACAACCCCATCGTGCCGTTGGCGATCAGCTGCTTGTACCGGGCGTTCGACTCCGTCGCCGTGCCGAAACCCGCGTACTGGCGCATCGTCCACGGACGCCCCGTGTACATCGACGGGTACACGCCCCGCGTGAACGGATACTTCCCCGGCTCACCCAGCTTCTCCGCCGGATCCCACTCCGACAGGGCGCCGGGCCCGTAGACCGGTTCGATGGGCAGTCCGGACTCCGACTCGCGCGCCATGATGTGCATGCCTCTCCCGCTTCCGCTGTGCCGGGCGTGCCCCCTGCCGGGAGCCTCCCGGGAGGTTACGCACCAGCGGTGGAGGGGTGCTCGTGCGGAGCCGCTCCGGCGCCCCGCGAGCACCGGCCGAGGGCGGGACGGCAGGGTCGGGGCCGTGAGCTCCGGTACGGACGGGCGTGAGCCCCCGCGGGGTACACCGCCCGCCGGCGCCCCACCCCCCGAGGGCACCGGCGGGCCTTCCGCCTGCTCGGCGGCCTGCTGCTCTCCCGGCGTTCACCCGGCTCACGGTGCGGGGTACGGGTTGCCCACGTCGGTGTGCAGCGCGATCTCCCTGGCGCCCGCGGCGAGCGCGGCGCGGCTCACCTCGGCGGTCACGGCGGCCCCGTAGCCCCGCCCGCGCAGGGGGCCGGGGTGTGGACGGGGTCCAGGCGGGCCAACCCGGGCGGCCTTCTGGCGCGGGTGTTGGCCGGAAGTGTCCCCTCGGCTCGACGGTCGCTCGAGGTGCGGTCTCGTTCCGCCGCACGATCCGGGCCGCCGGGCGCCGGCCGCGTCACCGTGTGTGCGTGTCAGAGCCGCCGCCCTGCGCTGAGCCGGGGCGGTCGGCGACAGCGTCCATCCTGCCCCCCACTCGACGGAAGTGCGGTTACCCGTGGCTACCTTCCTGTACAAACTCGGCCGCTTCGCCTTCCGGCGGCGCGGCCTCGTGACCCTGCTGTGGGTGCTGATCGTCGTCGGCGTCGGTGTCGCGGCGTCCTCGGCGCCGGCACCGCCGAACGAGCAGTTCTCGATGCCGGGCACCGAGTCGCAGAAGGCGTTCGACCTGCTCGAGGAGAAGTTCCCCGACGCGGGCGCCGACGGCGCCACCGCCCGGGTGGTGATCCACGCGCCCCGGGGCGCGAAGGCCGCCGACGAGAAGCCGACGATCGAGACACTCCTCGCCGAACTCGGCAAGGCGCCCCAAGTGGCGGGCGTCACCGACCCGTTCACCGCCGGCGCCGTCAGCCGCGACGGCCGGACCGCCTACGCCGTGGTGACCTACGAGGTCACCGCGCCCGACCTCACCGCCGAGGCGCACGACGCGCTCGCCGACGCCACCGACCGGGCCCGCGAGGGCGGGCTGACCGTCGAGACCGGCGGTGACGCCGTCCCGATCGAGCAGAACGTCTCCGGCACCGGTGAGCAGATCGGCGTGCTGATCTCGGCCATCGTCCTGTTCCTCACCTTCGGCTCGGTGATCGCCGCCGGCATGCCGCTGCTCACCGCCCTGATCGGCGTGGGCGTCGGCGTCTCGGGCATCGCCGCGCTGGGCTCCACCCTCGGGCTGTCGGCCACGACGTCGACGCTGGCCATGATGATCGGCCTCGCGGTCGGCATCGACTACGCGCTGTTCATCGTCTCCCGGTACCGGTCCGAGATCGCCGAGGGCCGTCCCCCGCAGGAGGCGGCGGGCATCGCCACCGGCACGGCCGGTTCGGCCGTCGTCTTCGCCGGGCTCACCGTCATCATCGCGCTGGGCGGCCTCGCGGTCGTCAACATCCCGATCCTCACCAAGATGGCGCTCGCCGCGGCGGGTACGGTCGCCGTCGCCGTGCTGATCGCGGTCACCTTCGTGCCCGCCCTGCTCGGCTTCGCGCCGCGCCGGGTGGTGCGGCTCGCCGACCGGCACCTCGTACGGACCCGGAAGCCGCTGTCGGCGCGCAAGCTGCGCAGGTCCGAGAAGAAGGCCGCGAAACTGGCCGCGCGCACCAAGCCGAACCTGTCCACCCGCTGGGCGTCCTTCGTGGTGCGCCGCCCGCTCGGTGTGCTGCTCTTCGCGGTGGTCGGCCTCGGCGCGATGGCCCTGCCCGCCACCAAGCTGGAGCTGGGCCTGCCCGGCGAGGGCACGATGGCGGCCGACACCACCCAGCGCAAGGCCTACGACCTGCTGTCCGACTCCTTCGGGCCCGGCTTCAACGGCCCGCTGACGGTGACCGTCGAGGGGGAGGACGCGGCCGCCGCCGGCGACCGGATCGGCGCCGAGCTGAAGAAGGACGCGGGTGTCGCCTCGGTGTCCCCGGCCACCGCCAACAAGGCCGGTGACACCGCCATCTTCAGTATCGTCCCGAAGTCCGGCCCGACCGAGACCGAGACCGAGGAGCTGGTCAAGGACCTCCGTGCGCGGGCGGCGGCGCTGGAGGCGTCCTCGGGCGCCACCGAAATCCTGGTGACCGGCCAGACCGCGATGTTCATCGACTTCTCCCAGACCCTGTCCGACGCGCTGCTGCCCTACCTGGGCCTGGTGGTGGGCCTCGCCTTCCTGCTGCTGCTCCTGGTGTTCCGCTCGGTCCTGGTCCCGCTGAAGGCGGCCCTCGGCTTCCTGCTGTCGGTGAGCGCGGCGCTCGGCGCGCTGGTCGCGGTGTTCCAGCTGGGCTGGGCCTCGGGCTTCTTCGGCGTGGAACAGACCGGCCCGATCATGACGACGCTGCCGATCTTCATGATCGGTGTGGTCTTCGGCCTCGCCATGGACTACGAGGTCTTCCTGGTCACGCGGATGCGTGAGGCGTACGTCCACGGCGCCTCGGCGAAGGACGCCGTGGTCACCGGCTTCCGGCACAGCGGCCGGGTGGTGGTGGCCGCCGCGATCATCATGATCAGCGTCTTCTCGGGCTTCGTCTTCGAGACCGACGACCTCGTCGCGATGATGGGCTTCGGCCTCGCCGCGGCCGTCCTGTTCGACGCCTTCGTGGTCCGGATGGTGATCGTGCCCGCCGTGCACTCGCTGCTCGGCGACGCCGCCTGGTGGCTGCCGCGGTGGCTCGACCGGCTGCTGCCGGACGTGGACGTCGAGGGCGAGAAGCTGCAGCGCAGGCTGCGGTCCGCCGGCCCGGGGGTGCCGGGCGTCCGGACGGACCACGAGCGGGACCTCGTGCACTGACGCTCCCCGCCCCGCCCCTCCCCGCGGGCCGGCCGCACTCCACCGGCCCGCGACCTCCCGTCGAGGGCGGGGCGGGACGCTCGGGGCGTACGCTCCGGTGACGGACGGGCGCGAGCCCCCGCGGAGCGGTGGACCGCCCGTCGGTGCCCCACATCCCCCGAGGGCACCGGCGGGCTGTTTCCGTGCACCGGCCGACCCGGACGAAGGGACACACCGACTGTGAACAGCACCTGGTTCCGGCGCTTCACCACCCCGGGGAACGGGCCGCTGCTCGTGTGCTTCCCGCACGCCGGGGGCTCCGCGACGGCGTACCGGACCCTGGCGCAGGCGTTGCCCGCCGACCTCGACGTGGTGTGCGTGCAGTATCCGGGCCGTCAGGACCGGTACCTGGAGGAGCCCTTCACGGATCTGACCCGGCTCGCCGGGGCGGTGGCCGAGCAGCTGGCGCGGGTGCTGGCCGCGGATCCCGGGCGGCCGTGCGCCCTGTTCGGCCACAGCATGGGCTCGCTCGTCGCGTTCGAGACGGCCCGGCTGCTCGCCGCGGGTCCGCTGCCCGGGCCGCGGCGGCTGTTCCTGTCCGGGCGGGGCGCGCCGGACGCGCACAGCACGGCCCACTTCGGACTGTACGACGACGCCGACGTCCTGGCAGAGGTGCGCAGGCTGGACGCCGCCTCCCGGTCCATGCTCGACGACCCGGACATCGTGGAGATGGTGCTGCCGGCGCTGCGGGCCGACTACCGGGCCCTCGGCACCTACCGCTGGCGGGCGGGCGCACCGCTCACCGCCGCGATGACCGTGCTGGTCGGTGACAGCGACCCGATGGTGACCGTCGAGCAGGCCGGCACCTGGCGGTCGCACAGCCGCGGAGACGTCACGGTGAAGGTGTTCCCCGGCGGTCACTTCTACCTCTTCGACCACCTCGCCGAGGTCGCCGCGGCCGTCGCCGAGGGACTGCGCGCCGAGGCCGCCGCTTCCTGACCGACCGGGGCCGGCCGGCCCTGACGCGACCACGCCGGACGCCCGCCGCGGGCGTCCGGCGTGGTCGTGCTCAGGTGCGGGTCCCCCAGGTGAGCAGCGTCGCGCCGATCGACATGCCGCCGCCGAACCCGGCGAGCAGCACCAGGTCGCCCGGTGCCAGCGCGCCCGTGCGGTGGGCCTGATCGAGGGCGACCGGTACCGAGGCGCTGCCGACGTTGCCGTACTCGACGAGCGTGCGGTGGGTGAGGGCGGCGCCCAGGCCGGCGCGTTCGACGACCTCGCCGAGCATCACACCGTTGGCCTGGTGCGGTACGAAGTGGTCGACCGCGCCGATGTCGACGCCGGCCCTGCGGGCCAGCGCGGTCAGCGCCGGCGGGACGTGCTCGGCGACGAAGTCCCGTACGCCGCGGCCGTCCATCCGGAAGAAGTGACCGCCCTCGGCGACGGTCCGCGCCGACGCCGGGTGGCGGCTGCCTCCCGCCTCGACCCGGATCAGGTGGTGGGCGTCGCCGCGACTGGTCAGGTCCGAGGCGAGGAGGCCGTAGGGCTCCGGCACCGTCCCGACGACGGCTGCGCCGGCGCCGTCGGCGAAGAGGATCGCCGTCCTGCAGTCGGTGAAGTCCAGGATCCGCGAGTACACGTCCGCGCCGATCACCAGGACCCGGGCCCGCGGCCGGACGGACACCAGGCTGTGGGCGAGCGACAGGGCGTAGACGAAGCCGCTGCACACGACGTTGATGTCGAAGCAGGCGGCTCCGTAGGCGCCCAGCAGGTGCTGCACCAGGTAGGACGTGGGGGGCTGCGGGTGGTCGCCGGTGGAGGTGGAGACGATGACGTAGTCGATGTCGCCGGCGGTCAGTCCCGCCTGTTCCAGGGCCCGTTCGGCGGCCTTCGCGGCGAGGTCGGACGTCGCCTCGTGCGGGGCGGCGTAGCGGCGGGAGCGGATCTGCGTCTTGCGTTCGATCCACTCGGCGGTGACGCCCACGCGCTCGGCGATCTCCTCGTTGCCCACCTCGTGCTTGGGCAGGTAGGAGCCGGTGGAGAGTATGCCGATGCTCACAGGACCGCCCCCTCCCTCGTCCGCCTGCGCAGCGCCGGCCTGCTGGAGCGGCCGAGGTCCTTCCACATGTCCGACAGCCCGAGGACGGTGCGGGCCGCGAACAGCCTGCGGATGGACACCTCCTGGTTCAGTTCCGCCCGGATCAGGCCGACCAGCCTGATCGCCCGCAGGGAGTTGCCGCCGAGGTCGAAGAAGTCCTCGTCGATGCCGACCCGGTCGCGTTCCAGCACCTCGGCGAAGGCCTTGGCCAGGACCCGTTCGGTCTCGTTGCGCGGCGCCCGGTACGTCTCGTCGTCGGGCACCGGCTGCGCCAGCGCGGCCCGGTCGACCCGGCCGCCCGCGGTGAGCGGCAGGCGGTCCAGGACGGTGAACGCCGACGGCACCTGGACCTCGGGCAGGCGTTCGGTGGCGAAGCGGCGCAGTTCGTCGGCGGAAGCGGTCCGGCCGGCGACGGGGACGACGTGGGCGGTCAGGCGCCGCCGGCCGCCGGGGTCCTCCTGGACGGTCACGACGGCCTGCGCGAGCGCGGGGTGCTCGGACAGCGTGTCCTCGGCCTCCGCGAGTTCGACGCGGACGCCCCGGACGTCGGTCTGGGTGCCGGGTCCGCCGACGTGGGCGAGCAGGCCGCCGGCGGTCCACCGCACCCGGTCCCCGGTCCGGTACATGACGGTGCCGGCCGGGCCGAACGGGCAGGGGACGAAGCGTTCCGCGGTCGCCGCCGGACGCCCGGGGTAGCCGCGGGCCACGCCGGGGCCTGCGACGTAGAGTTCGCCGGCCACGTCGACGGGGACCGGGGCGAGGCCGGGGCCGAGGACGTGGAGGGCGGTGTGGTCCGCCGGGCGGCCGACGGCGCCCGCGGGGCGGTCCGGTTCGCCGGCGGGGCCGCGGTGGCAGGCGGCGAGGAGGGTCGTCTCGGCCCGGCCGTGCCCGGTGACGACCGTCAGTTCGGGGCAGGCCTCGCGGACCCGGCGCAGCGCGGCCGGGGGGACCCGGTCGGCGCCGGTCCACACCTCGCGCAGTCCGGCGAGCCGTTCGGGGTGCGCGGCGGCGATCTCGGCGAAGCGGGCCGCCGGCAGCCACAGGGTGGTGATGTCGTGAGCCGCCCTCAGCGCGGTCAGCGCGTCGGCGTCCAGTTCCCCGGCGGGGGCCACGACGACGCGGCCGCCGTTGAGCAGGGGCGTCCACAGCTCCAGGGCGAGCGCGTCGCAGGCGAACGGCGCGTGCCACAGCACCGTGCCGCGGCCGGCTTCCCGGCACCGGCGGTCCAGGACGAAGCGCTCCAGGTTCCGGTGCGTCACGGCGACCGGCCGCGCGGCACCGTCCGGTCCGCTGCCGTACAGCACGGCCAGCAGATGGTCCGGGTGCGGTGGGACGGCGGCCCCGGGCGCGGGGCCGGCGGGGTCGGTGCCGAGGTCGTCGAGCAGCAGCACCGGCACGTTCTGGCCGGCCGGGAGCGTGCCGGCCGTGGCGGTGTCGGTGAGCACGGCGCCCACGGTGACGGCGTCGGCCGGGAACGCCGGGGACGCCGGGTCGAGGGGCAGGGCGGCGGCGCCGGCCCTCGCCACCGCCAGCAGGGCGACGGCCAGCTCCGGCGACCGGGGCAGCGCCACCGCGACGACGTTCTCGGGGCCGACGTCCCGCCGGCGCAGCGCCGCGGCCAGCCGGCCGGACCGTTCGTCCAGTTCGCGGTAGGAGACCGACGTGTCGCCGGCGACCAGGGCCACGGCGTGGGGGGCGTGCTCGGCCTGCCGGGCGAACAGCTCCGGGACCGTCAGCCCCGGCAGCGGCGCGCCGCTCGCGTCCGGTGCCGCGGGCACCCGGTCCCGCTCGGCGCCGCTCGACACGTCCAGGGCGCCGACCGGCCGGTCGCCGGCGGCCAGTACGGCATGGACGCAGGAGATGAGCTCCTCGCCGATGAAGCGCAGTTCCGCGCGGTCGTACAGGCCCTGGGGGGCGTCGAGCCGGATGAACAGGTCGCTGTCGGGGCTGCCGTCGGTGTAGACGCCGATCGACAGTTCCTCGAAGGTGCCGGTCGTGGCGCCGAAGTAGCGGGCCGGGCTGTCGCCGAAGCGCAGCTGCTCCACGAACTCGACGACGTTGACGACGGCCCCGAAGCTGCCGCGACCGCTCAAGGCGGTTCCGCTCGCGCGCTGGATGTCGGAGTAGTGGCAGGCGGTGTGGTCGAAGATCTCGTACGTCTCGTCGGCGAGCGTGTCGGCCACCTCCGCGAAGGTGGCCCCGAGGGGGACCTTCACCCGTACCGGGACGACGTTCACGGCCAGGCCGGGCGTCCGGCTCGCCACGCCGACGCGGTTGCCGACGGCGAGGGACAGGAGGAACTCCGGGCGGTCGCAGCGGTGCCGGAAGTACACCGCCGCCGCCGCGGTCAGCATCTGTGACATCCACACGCCCAGGGCCCCCGCGGTCTCGGTCCACCGGTCGGCCTCGGCGCGCGGGACGGTCAGGGTACGGCTCACCATGCCGATGGCGCCGGCCACCTCCGACCAGCTGTCGGCGCCGCTGAGCGGCTCCGACAGCGCGGCGCGCCGCGCCTCGGACAGGGCGACGCGGGGGACCTGCGCGGGCGGGGGCGCGTCCTTGAGGTAGTCCCGCCAGAACTCCGTGTCCTCGGCGAACCTCTGCGAGGCGAGGTACTCCACGGCCTCACCGGCGAAGGACGCGGTGTCCCAGGGGTGCGGCAGTTCCGGCACCCGCTCGCCGCGCGACAGCGCCGTGTACACCTCGGCGAGGCGCCGGGAGAGCAGGCCGCCCGCGCCGAACCCGTCGGAGACGAGGTGGTGGTAGGCGATCACCAGCAGGGAGCGGTCCTCGGCGAGCCTGACCACACCGAGCCGGAACAGCAGGTCGCTGCCCAGGTCGAACGGCCGGCGCACGAGGTCGGCCAGAGCTTCGCGGGCCGCCTGCTCGGGGTCGGTCTCGGCGGCGAGGTCGAGGAAGAACGGCCGCCAGTCGCCCAGTTCGCGGGGGACCAGGCGCAGACCGCCGCCGTCGTCGGCGAAGTTGACGCGCAGTACCTCCGCCTCGCCCATCACGTGCAGGAAGGCGGACTCCATGACGGCCGCGTCCAGCACTCCGTCCACGTCCCACATGGTCAGCGCGTGGTTCGGCGTGTCGGGAGCCATTTCCTGCGCTCGCCACATGCCCAGGTGCGCGGACGACGCTCCGTACGAAGTCACACAGATCAACCCCTCAGCAAACAGACCCGGATCACCGGGAATTCGCGGATCACCCCCACCTTCCGGGAAGTGAGGCGGCCGTTCGAGACAACCCGGGGCCGGCGGGACGGGCCGCGCGCGGCCCTTGCGTGTCCCGCCGGCGGGACGTTCCTAGGCAGCGAGCGAGGACACGATGTGCCCGGCGATCCGTCGCGGGGACGGGTGACGCAGCACCACGTTGGCCTTCAGGCGCAGTCCGGTCGACGCGGTCAGACGCTTGCTCAGTTCGGCCGACAGCAGTGAGTCGAAGCCCAGTTCCCTGAACTCCTGGTCGGGGTCGACGACGTCGGCGGAGGGCCGGCCGAGCACGACGGCGACCTTCTGCCGCACGTGCTCCAGCACGAGGGCCCGCGCGTCGTCTTCGGGGAGGGCGGCGATCCGCTCCGGCAGGGGAACGGCCTGGTCGTCGTCCTCGGCGGGCGGGGCCACGGGCAGTTCGGCCGTGGCCGCCGCGGCGGGCGAGGCGCTGAGCCAGTACCGCTGCCGCTGGAACGCGTACGTCGGCAGATCCACCCGCCGGCGCGCGGGGAACAGGGCGCCCCAGTCCACCGGACCGCCCCGGACGTGGAGCTGGGCCAGCGAGCCGAGCAGGGCCTGGGCCTCGTCCCGGTCCCGCCGCGAGGAGGACAGCACCAGCGTGCCGTCCAGGTCCTCGACGATCTCCTGCACCGGGACGGTCAGCACCGGGTGCGGGCTCATCTCGACGAACACCCGGAACCCGTCGTCGGCCAGGCGCCGGACGGCGGTGTCGAAAAGGACCGGCTCGCGGAGGTTGTCGTACCAGTACCCGGCGTCCAGCCCCGCGGTGTCGACGGCCTCGCCGCGCAGGGTCGAGTAGAAGGGCAGCTCGGACGTGCGCGGCCGTACGCCGGTCAGGGCGCCGGTCACCTCGTCCCGGACCCGGGCGACCTGCGGGGAGTGGGAGGCGTAGTCGACCGGGATGCGGCGGGCCTGGGCGCCGTCGGCCCGCGTCTTCTCGACGAACTCGTCGAGCGCGTCCGGGTCCCCGGAGATCACGACGGAGCGGGGCCCGTTGACGACGGCGACGTTCGCCCGGTCGCCCCACGGAGCCAGCCGCTCGGCCACCACGTCCGCGGACTGAGCGACGAAGGCCATCCCGCCCTGGCCCTCGAGGGCGACCAGCGCCTTGCTGCGCAGCGCGACGACCCGGGCGGCGTCCCGCAGGGACAGCGCGCCGCTGACGCAGGCGGCGGCGATCTCGCCCTGGCTGTGGCCGACCACCGCGCCCGGTTCCACGCCCCAGGACCGCCACAGGGCGGCCGTGGACACCATCACCGCGAACAGCGCCGGCTGCACCACGTCGACCCGGTCCAGGCCGGGCGCCCCGGGCTCCTCGCGGACGACGTCGAGCAGCGACCAGCCGACCCACTCGGCGAGGGCGTCCGCGCACGCGTCGAGGGACTCGGCGAAGACCGGGAAGGTCTCGTACAGCCGCCGGCCCATGCCGGCCCACTGCGAGCCCTGGCCGGGGAAGACGAAGGCGACGCCGCCGAGCTTGACGGCGCTGCCGCGCACCACCGCGGCGGACTCGGTGTCCTCGCTCAGCGCGGTCAGGCCGCTCAGCAGCTCTTCCCGGCCGCGCCCCAGCACCACCGCGCGGTGCTCGAACCGGGAGCGGCCCGACACCAGCGACCAGCCGATGCCGGCGTCGTCGGCATCGGCATCGGCATCGGCATCGGCGTCGGCGGTGTGCGCGCCGGCGGCGACGAAGTCGCGCAGCCTGGCCGCCTGTCCGCGCAGCGCCTTGGCGCTCTTGGCGGACAGCACCCAGGGCACCGGGCGGGCGGCGCCGCGCGTGTCAGGCCCGTGCTCGCCGGCCCGCTCCCCGGCCGTCTCTCCGGCCGTCTCCCCGGGCGGCTCCTCGGGCGGCTCCTCGGGCGGTGCCTCCTCCAGAACGACGTGCGCGTTGGTGCCGCTGACGCCGAACGACGACACCCCGGCCCGCCGGGGGCCGTCGCCGCGCACCCAGTCACGGCCCTCCACCAGCAGTTCGACCGCGCCGGAGGACCAGTCGACGTGGCGGGTGGGGGCGTCCACGTGGAGAGTCCTGGGCATGTACCGGTGCCGCAGGGCCATCACGGCCTTGATGACCCCGGCGACGCCGGCGGCGGCCTGGGCGTGCCCCATGTTCGACTTCAGGGAACCCAGCCGCAGCGGCCGGCCGGCGGGCCGGTCCCGGCCGTAGGCGGCCAGCAGCGCGTCCGCCTCGATGGGGTCGCCCAGCGTGGTGCCGGTGCCGTGGGCCTCGACCAGGTCCACCTCGCCGGGTGCGACGCCCGCGTCGGCCAGGGCCTGGCGGATCACCTTCTCCTGGGCGCGGCCGTTGGGGGCGGTCAGCCCGTTGCTGGCTCCGTCCTGGTTGACCGCGCTGCCGCGCACGACGGCCAGCACCGGGTGGCCGTTGCGCCGGGCGTCGGAGAGCCGCTCCAGCAGCAGCACGCCCACGCCCTCGGCCCAGCCGGTCCCGTCGGCCCCGTCCGCGAACGCCCTGCACCGGCCGCCGGCCGACAGGGCGCCCTGCCGGGAGAACTCCACGAACATCGCGGGCGTCGCCATCACCAGTGCCCCGCCCGCCAGGGCGAGCGAGCACTCCCCCGAGCGCAGCGACCGCACCGCCATGTGCAGCGCCACCAGGGACGAGGAACAGGCGGTGTCCATCGACACGGCCGGACCAGTCAGCCCGAGTTCGTACGCCACGCGGCCGGAGGCGACGCTCAGCGCGCTGCCGTACAGCAGGTAGCCCTCCAGCTCCTTCTGGCCGCCCTGGAGGAAGCGCCAGCCGTACTCGGAGGAGCTGACTCCGGAGAAGACGCCGACGTCGGTGCCGCGCACGTCGGCGGGGACGATGCCGGCCCGTTCGAAGACCTCCCACGACGTCTCCAGCAGCAGGCGGTGGTGCGGGTCCACGGCGAGCGCCTCGCGCGGGCTGATGTTGAAGAAGTCGGCGTCGAAGCCGGCCACGTCCCGCAGGAAGCCGCCCTGGCGCGTGTACGAGCTGCCGACGGCGTCGGGGTCCGGGTCGTACACGTCCCGCCAGCCCCGGTCGGCGGGGAAGTCGCCGACGACGTCCCGGCCGTCGCGGACCACGTCCCACAGGTCCTCGGGCGAGGACACGCCGCCGGGGTAGCGGCAGGCCATGGCCACGACGGCGACGGGCTCGTCGCGGACGGCCTTCAGGGTGTCGTTCTCCCGCCGGAGCCGGTCGCGTTCCTCCAGCAGGGTGCGCAGCGCCCGCTGGACCCGGTCCGCGCCGTCCGCCGTGCCTTCCGTGCCTTGTGTGGACTCGGTCATGTCACTTACCTCTTCTCGTCCAGGGCCAGGTCGACCAGTGCGTCCAGGTCGAGGGCGGACAGTTCCTCCACCTCGGCCAGGGCGTCCGCCACGGGGTCCGTGCCGGTGCCGGCCCCGGTGTCCGGGCCGGGGTCCGGGCGCAGCAGGCCGACGAGGTGGTCGCTCAGCTCGCGGGGGGTCGGGTAGCTGAAGACGAGGGTGGTCGGCAGACGCAGTCCGGTCCGGGACGCCAGTCGGTTGCACAGTTCGACCGAGGTCAGCGAGTCGAAGCCGAGCTGGGTGAAGGCCTGTTCGGCGTCGACGGACGCCCCGGAGGGGTGCCCGAGCACGAGGGCGACCTGCTCGCGGAGCCAGTCCAGGGCCGTGGTCCGCATCTCGTCGGCCGGTACTCCGGCCAGCAGGGCGGACAGGCCGCGCGGCCCGTCGTCCCCGGTGCTCCCGGACCGCTCGCGGCGGGGGCCGCGGGCGGCGACGAGGTCGCGCAGGAGCGGCGGCAGGTCGGCGGCCCCTCGTCCGCGCAGCGCGGCGAGGTCCAGCCGGGCCGGGACGAGGACCGCCTTGCCGCTCGCGCACGCGGCGTCGAACAGGGCCAGCGCCTCGGACGTGGGCATCGCGGCGACGCCCATCCGCCGCAGCCGCAGCAGGTCCGCCTCGTCCAGGTCGCCGGTCATGCCGCTGCTCTCCTCCCACCAGCCCCAGCACAGCGAGGTGCCGGGCAGTCCGGACGCCCGGCGCTGGTGCGCCAGTGCGTCCAGGAGGGCGTTGGCGGCGGCGTAGTTGGCCTGTCCCGCGGTGCCGAGGGTGCCTGCGAGGGCGGAGAACTGCACGAACGCCGTCAGCGGGCGGTCCCGGGTCATCTCGTGCAGGGTGAGCGCGCCGCCGGCCTTGGCGAGCAGCACCCGCTCCATGTTCTCCGGGGTCAGCGACTCCACGGTGCCGTCCGCGAGGACGCCCGCCGCGTGCACGACCGCCGTCAGCGGGTGGTGCGGGGGCAGGTCGGCGAGCAGGTCCGCCACCGCGGCCCGGTCGGTGACGTCGCAGGCCACGACGCGGACCTCGGCGCCCGCGTCCCGCAGGTCCGCGACCAGGTCGTCGACCCCGTCGGCGGCCGGTCCCCGGCGGCTCGCCAGGACCAGGGAGCGCACCCCGTGCGCGGTGACGAGGTGCCGTGCCACGAGGGAGCCCACTCCCCCGGTGCCGCCGGTGACCAGCACGGTGCCGCCGCCGAAACCGCCGCCGACGTCGAGGACGAGCTTGCCGACGTGGCGGCCCTGGCTCATCTCACGGAAGGTGCCGCGCGCGTCGCGGATGTCGCGGACGGACACCGGCGTCAGGCGCACCCGGCCGTCCGCGAACAGGGCCATGACGTCACGGAACATGGCGTGGATGGCGTCAGGGCCGGCCGCGTACAGGTCGAAGGCGTCGTACGTCACTCCCGGGTGGTCGGCCGCCACCTGCCGGGGGTCGCGGATGTCGGTCTTGCCCATCTCGATGAAGTGGCCGCCCTCGGGCAGCAGTTCCAGCGAGGCGTCGACGTAGGCGTGCGCGAGGGAGTTCAGGACGACGTCCACGCCCCGGCCGCCGGTGGCGGCGCGGAACTTCCCGGTGAACTCCAGGTCGCGGGAGGACGCCAGGTGCGCGTCGTCCAGTCCCAGGCCGCGCAGGACGGGCCACTTGGCGGGGCTTGCCGTGGCGTAGATCTCGGCGCCGGCGTACCGGGCGAGCTGTACGGCGGCCATGCCGACGCCGCCCGCCGCGGCGTGGATGAGGATCCGCCGGCCCTTCTCCAGGCGGGTGACGTGGAAGAGGGCGTAGTAGGCGGTGAGGAAGGTGCTCGGCACGGACGCCGCCTCGGCGTGGCTCCAGCCGTCGGGGACGGCCGTGAGCAGGCGGTGGTCGGCCACGGCCACGCGGCCGAAGGCGCCGGTGAAGATGCCGGTCACGCGGTCGCCCGGGGCGAAGGCGGTGACGTCGCCGGCCACCTCCAGGACGACACCGGAGCCCTCGCTGCCGATACCGGCGTCGAGGGCCGTGCGGTCCACCAGGCCCAGGGCGATGGTGACGTCGCGGAAGTTGAGTCCGGCGGCCTGGACGGCGATGCGGACCTGCCCGCTCTCCAGGGGCGCCTCGGCCTCGGGGCACGGCACCCAGGTCAGGTTCTCCAGGGTGCCCTTGTCCGGGATGCCCAGTCGGTAGGCGCCCTGAGGCGCCTCCGGGAGCCGTCGGCCGGCGGGGGCGGCGGGGGCGAGGCGGGGGACGAGGAAGGTGCCGTCGCGCAGCGCCAGTTGCTCCTCGGCGAGGGCGAGGGCGTCCGGGAAGGCCGCCCAGGAGGCTTCCCCGTCGTCGATGTCCACCAGGCGGAACCTGCCGGGGTGTTCGGTCTGGGCGGACCGGATCAGACCCCACAGGGACGCGCCGGGGAGGCTTTCGACCCGCTCGCCCGCGCCGGTGTCGACGGCCAGGCGGGTGAGCACCACCAGCGTGGACGCGGCGAACGCCTCCTCGGTGAGGAACCGCCGCACCTGCTCCAGGACGTGCCGGTCGGCGGCTGCGACCGCGGTGAGCGGATCGGAGCCGGCGGCGGGGCCGGGCAGGCACAGGACGAGGTGCGCGGGGGCAGCGTCCGGGGGGATCTCGTCGAGGGACGTGCAGGCCACGGCCTGGTCGCCGCCCGCCCGCAGGAGCCGGGCGGCCTGGCCGGTGTCCGCGCCGACGACTCCCCACGGTCCGGGCGGGGCGGCGGGCCGGTTCCGGGCGAGGGGCCGCCACTGGACCTCGTACAGCGGACCGTCCTGCCCGCCGAGGGCCGCGCGCACCTGCTCGGCACTGGCCGGGCGGAACGTCAGGGAGGCGACGGAGGCGATCTCGCGGCCGTCCTCGCCCGCGACCGTCAGGGACACGGCCTCCTCGCCGGCCGGGGTGAGCCGGACCCGGACGGTCGGGCCGCACGGGCCGGACAGGCGCGCGCCGGCCCACGCGAAGGGCATCCGGCCCTGTTCGCCCGTCACCTCGATGATGCCGCCTGCCACCGACGCGTGCAGCACGGTGTCCATCAGCGCCGGGTGCAGGGCGAAGGCGCCCGGCCCGGCGCTCTCGGGCAGGGTGGCGAGGGCGTGGAGGTCGTCGCCGTGGCGCCACACCTGACGCAGTCCGCGGAAGGCGGGGCCGTAGTCGAACCCGGCGTCGGCGAAGGCGTCGTAGAGGCCGTCGAGCGGGAGCGGGGTCGCGCCGGACGGCGGCCAGGCGGCGAGCGGCCGGGCGGTGGCGCCGGCGGGCGGTGCCGCCGGCGGGGCGTCCGGTGCCAGGCTGCCCAGGGCGTGGCGGGTCCAGCCGCCGACGGTGCGGACGTCGTCGCGGGGGCGCGAGTACACCTCCAGCGAGCGGCGTCCCGTCTCCTCCGCCGCGCCGACGACGACCCGTACCTGCACGTCGCCGGTGTCGGGGAGGATCAGCGGGACCTCCAGGGTGAGTTCCTCCAGGGCGGCGCACCCGACGTGTGCGCCCGCCGACAACGCCAGGTCCAGGTAGGCCGTCGCCGGTACGACGACCGCGCCGAACACGGTGTGGCCGGCCAGCCAGTCGTGGGTGGCGAGGGACCACAGGCCGGTGAGGACGACCTCGTCGGTGCCGGGGTGGTCCACGACGGCGCCCAGCAGCGGGTGGCCGGGGGCCGACAGGCCGGCCGAGGCCACGTCCGCCTGCCCCATGCCGGCCAGGAGGTCCAGCCAGTACCGCTGCCGCTGGAAGGCGTACGTCGGCAGGTCGACCTGCCGGCGCCTGCCGAACAGGGCGGTCCAGTCGACCGCGGCGCCCCGTACGTGCAGGGCGGCCAGTGCGCCGGTCAGCGCCCGGGCCGCCTCGCGGTCCCGCCGGGACACGGGGACGACCAGCGCGTCGTCGACGCCTGCGGCGGCGAAGGCGTCCTTGGTGAGGCCGGTGAGGGTCGCGCCGGGACCGACCTCGACGAAGACGTCGGCGCCGGCCGCGCGGGCGTGCTCGACGGCGTCGTGATAGCGGACGGGTTCGCGGACGTGGCGCACCCAGTGCCCGGCGGACGTCAGCTCCGCGGCGGTGGCCTCGCGGCCCAGCAGGGTCGAGACGACAGGGACGGCGGGCTCCCCGGCGGGCAGGTCGCCGAGAGCCGCCTCGAAGTCGCCGAGGACCGGTTCCATCAGCGGGGAGTGGAAGGCGTGGTCGACCGGGAGGAGCTTCGCGGACCCGCCGTCGGCCAGGATGCGGTCGCGCAGCGCGTGGACCTGCTCGCGCAGGCCGGAGAACACCACCGACCCGGGGCCGTTGACGGCGGCGAGGCCGACGCGGTCGTACGCGCCGAGCAGGGCGGCCGCCTCGGCCTCGGTGAGACGGGCGGCGAGCATGGCGCCCCGCTCGGTGACGGTCTGCATGGTCCGGCCGCGGGTGGCCACGAGACGGGTCGCGGTGTCCAGGCCGAGCGCTCCGGCCACGTGCGCGGCGGCGATCTCGCCGACGGAGTGGCCGATGAGGTGGTCCGGCGGCGGGCAGTACCGGGTCAGCAGCCGGTAGAGGGCGACCTGGAGGGCGAACAGGGCGGGCTGTGCGACGTCCGTGCGCTCGCGCCGCTCCGGTTCGGCGGCGAGCAGCAGGGGTTTCAGGGCGAAGGGGAGGTGCGCGTCGAAGTGGGCGCACACCTCGTCGAGAGCCTCGGCGAAGACGGGGAAGGCCTCGTACAGCGGGCCCGCGGCGCCGGCCCACGGCGCGCCCTGCCCGGGGAACAGGAAGACGCGGCCGCCGGTGCCGCCGGCGAGGCCGGCCACCGTCGCGGGCGACTCCTCTCCCTCGGCCAGTGCCGCGAGGCCCGCGAGGAGTTCGTCCCGGTCGTGTCCGAGCACCACGGCACGGTGTTCGAGCCGGGCCCGGCCGGACGCCAGCGACCAGCCGGCGTCGGCGAGGTCGAGACCGGGCGTGGCGGCGACGTGGTCGCTCAGCCTGGCCGCCTGGGCGTGCAGTGCCTGGCGCGAGCGCGCGGAGAGGACCCACGGCACGAGGGCGCCGGGCACCTGCCCGGGTGCGGCGTCCCCCGCCGCCTCCTCGAGGGCCGCTTCGGGGTCCCCCTGCGGGGCCTCATGGGAAGCCTCTTGGGGGGCTTCTTCGAGGAGGATGTGCGCGTTGGTGCCGCTGACGCCGAAGGCGGAGACGCCCGCGCGCCGGGGCCGGCCCTCGGGTGTGGTCCACTCCCGGGCCTCGGTGAGCAGTTCGACCGCTCCGGCCGACCAGTCGACGTGGGTCGTGGGCCGGTCGACGTGCAGCGTGCGGGGCAGGGTGCCGTGCCGCATCGCCATGATCATCTTGATGATGCCGCCGACGCCGGCCGCTGCCTGCGCGTGGCCGATGTTCGACTTCAGCGACCCCAGCCACAGCGGCCTGCCGGGTTCCCTCTCCTGCCCGTAGGTGGCCAGCAGCGCCTGTGCCTCGATGGGGTCGCCCAGCGTCGTGCCGGTCCCGTGCGCCTCGACGGCGTCCACATCGGCCGGCCGCATCCGGGCGTTGGCGAGCGCGGCGCGGATCACCCGCTGCTGCGCCGGGCCGTTGGGCGCGGTCAGCCCGTTGGACGCGCCGTCCTGGTTGACCGCCGACCCCCGGATCACCGCCCAGATCCGGCGCCCGGCCCGTCGCGCGTCCGAGAGGCGCTCCAGGACCAGCACGCCGACGCCCTCGGAGAAGCCGGCGCCGTCCGCCGCGTCCGCGAACGCCTTGCACCGGCCGTCCTCGGCCAGACCCCGCAGCCGGGTCATCTCCCGCAGCACCTGTGTCGTCCCCATGACGGTGACCCCGCCGGCCAGGGCGAGGCCGCATTCGCCCTGCCGCAGCGACTGCACCGCCTGGTGCACCGCCACCAGCGACGACGAGCACGCCGTGTCGGTCGACACCGACGGCCCCTCCAGGCCCAGGGCGTAGGACACGCGCCCGGACGCCACGCTCAGCAGGGAGCCGGTCTGCGCGTAGCCCGCGATGGCCTCGGGGGTGAAGAAGTGGTTGCCGTACCCGAAGTAGGCCAGGCCCGCGAAGACGCCGGTGTCGCTGCCGCGCAGCGTGTGCGGGTCGATGCCGGCGCGTTCGAGGGACTCCCAGGAGGTTTCCAGGAGCAGCCGTTGCTGCGGGTCGGCGGCGAGCGCCTCGCGGGGGCTGATCCCGAAGAACTCCGCGTCGAAGTCGCCCGCGTCGTACAGGAAGCCGCCCGCGCGGGCGGAGCAGCTGTTGGGCCGGTCGGGGTCCGGGTCGTACAGGTCGTCCACGTCCCAGTTGCGGTCCCGGGGGAGATCCGAGACGGCGTCCGTGCCCGAGCGCACCAGTTCCCACAGGTCCTCGGGGGACTGGGCGCCACCCGGGAAGCGGCAGGCGACGCCCACCACCGCGATGGGCTCGGCGGCGGCGTCGGTCAGCTCCCGCAGGCGCTTCCGGGTCTCCAGCAGTTCGATCGACGTCCGCTTCAGGTAGTCGAGAACGTCGGCGTTGTTGTCGTTGTTGCCGTTCGTCATGGCTCTCCCTAGCCGAGCTCTTTGTCCAGCAGCGCGAGAAGCTCTCCCGCCGAGGCCGATCCGATCTGGTCGGCGATGCCGGCCGGTGCTCCGGCACCCGCCATCGAGCGGACCCGGCCCTGTACGTCGCCGAGCAGCGCGGAGACGGTGGTTCGCTCCTCCGCCGCGAGGTCGGGGAAGGCGTCCTGGAGGCGGGCGCCCAGTTGCTCGATCTCCTCGACCAGGCGGGCGGCCGGGGAGCGCGGTCCGGCCTCGGCGCCGGGCGCGATCCGTTCGGTCAGGAAGCGGGCGAGGGCGCTGGGGCTGGGGTGGTCGAAGACGAGCGTGGCGGGCAGTTTCAGGCCGGTCACCGCGGCCAGTTTGTTGCGCAGTTCCAGGGCGGTGAGCGAGTCGATACCGAGCTCCTTGAAGGCCACGGCGGGGCCGATCCGGGTGAGGTCGGCGTGGCCGAGGACGGTCGCGGTCCGGTCCCGGACGGCGTCCAGCAGTGCCGCCTCGGCCTCGGCCGGCGGCAGCGACGCCAGGTGTCCGGCGAGCGAGCCGTCGGCCTGGGGGCGCTCCGGGCCGCCCGCGGCGGGCGCCGCGGTGAGGCCGCGCAGCAGCGGGGAGCCCGGGTGGCCGGGTGCCGGGGCCGCGAGGTTCAGCCGCGCGGGCACCAGCACCGGTTCACCGTCCGCCGAGACCGCCGCGTCGAACAGGGCGAGGCCCTCCCGTGAGGACATCGGCAGCACGCCCTGCCGTCGCAGGCGCCCGAGGTCCGTGTCGTCGAGGTCGGCGCTCATCTCGCTGCGCTCGGCCCAGAAGCCCCAGCACAGGGCGGTGGCGGGCAGCCCGGCGGCCCGGCGGGCGTCCGCGAGGCCGTTGAGGAAGGCATTGGCCGCCGCGTAGTTGGCCTGCCCGGCGGTGCCGAGGACGCTCGCGACCGAGGAGAACAGCACGAACGCGGACAGGCCGAGGGTCCGGGTCAGTTCGTGCAGGTGCCAGGCGCCGCGCACCTTCGGTGCCAGGACGGCGTCCAGGCGGTCCTCGGTGAGCGCCTCGACGACGCCGTCGTCCAGCACGCCGGCGCAGTGGACGACGGCCGTCAGCGGGTGGTCGCCGGGTACGGCGGCGAGCAGCGCGGCGACGGCGTCCCGGTCCGTGACGTCGCAGGCCGCGACGTCGACGTGCGCGCCCGCTCCGGTCAGCTCCGCGACCAGCCCGGCCGCCTCCGGGGCCGCCGGCCCCCGCCTGCTGGTCAGCAGCAGGCGGCGCGCGCCGTGCCGGTCCACGAGGTGCCGGGCGAGCAGCGCGCCCAGGCCGCTGGTGCCGCCCGTGATCAGCACCGTTCCGGAGCCGAGGGCGGGTACGTCCCCGGCGCCGGCCCGTGCGCCGGCGTCGGCGCGGACGAGTCGCGGGGCGGCCGGTGCGCCGGCGCGGATCCTGAGCTGGGGCTCCCCGGTGGCGGCCACCACCGGGAGGAGGGTCCGGGAGGCCGGGTGGTCGTCGGTGTCCACGAGGGTGAAGCGGCCCGGGTTCTCGGTCTGCGCGCTGCGCACGAATCCCCAGACGGCGGCGGCGGCCGGGTCGGGGCGCGGCCCCCGCGCGTCCGGGAACGCGCCCCGGGTGACGACGACCAGCCGCGATGCGGCGAAGCGGTCGTCGGACAGCCAGGTCCGGGTGTGGCGCAGCACCTGGTGCAGGGCCCGCTCGACGGCGGCGGGGGTGTCCGCGCCGTCTCCCTCCGCGCCGTCACTCCCCGCGCCGTCCACGGCGGCGATCACGAGCGGGGGCACGGGGCCGTCGGCGGCGAGTGCGTCGAGGCCGGCGAAGACCGCCTCGTCCGGTGCGGGGAAGGCGGGTGCGCCCAGCACCGCGTACGCGTCGGTGCCCGCCCCGGCCGGGGCGGGCACCGGGTCCCAGTCCGGGCGGAACAGCGCGTCCCGGTGGTCGAAGCCGAGCGCGGTCAACTGGGCGGCGTCCGCGGGGCGCAGGGTCAGCGACGCGATGCCGCCGAGGGGTGTGCCGCGGTCGTCGGCGAGGGTCACGGACAGCGTGTTCTCGCCC
This sequence comes from Streptomyces sp. NPDC096105, assembly GCF_044763335.1. NCBI lineage: Bacteria > Bacillati > Actinomycetota > Actinomycetes > Kitasatosporales > Streptomycetaceae > Streptomyces > Streptomyces sp. NPDC096105. The sequence continues at coordinate 69,258 of NZ_JBIWGC010000029.1, read as the reverse complement.
GCCGGTGCGAGCCGGACGCGCAGCGCGGCCGGCCGGGCGGAGCCGAGCCGGATGCCGGTGGCGCGGTACGGCAGCCAGCCCTCGGGCCGGGAGGCGTCGACGGTGCCGCCCAGGCCGAGGGGGATCAGCGCGGTGTGCAGCAGCGCCGGGTGGATCCGGAAGCGGTCCTTGTCTCCGCCACCGGCCGGGGGCGGTTCGACCTCCGCGAACAGGGTGTCGCCCTGGCGCCACACCGCCTTCAGGCCGCGGAACAGGGGGCCGTGGGTGAAGCCGAGGGCGGCCAGCCGGGCGTACTCCTGCTCGAACGGCACCGGGTCCGCGTCCGGCGGCGGCCAGGTGGTCAGGCCGTCCCGGGCGGGTGCCGCGGCACCGGCGGTGCCGACGGCGTGGCGCGTCCACCCGCTCTCGCCGGCACCGCGTGAGTGCACGCCGACGGTGCCGGTGCCGTCGAGCACGACGCGGATCTCCCGCTCGGCCGTGCGGGACAGCACCAGCGGCTGCTCCAGGGTGAGTTCGTCCACGGCGTCGTACCCGGCCTTGTGCGCCGCCCACGCCGCCAGCTCCACCGGCACGGTCGCCGGTACCAGATGGGCGCCGTGGACCACGTGCTCGGCGAGCCACGGGTGACGCTCCAGCGACAGCCGGCCGCGTCCCGCCACTCCCCCGCTCGCGCCGTCGCCGGGCAGGTCGACCACGGCCTCCAGCAGCGGGTGGTCGGAGGTGGTGCCGTGGGTGCTCTCCCGCGGGGTGTTCAGCCAGTAGCGCCGCCGCTGGAAGGCGTACGTGGGCAGCTCGGTCCAGCGGCCGTCGCGGCCGGGGAACGCCGCCTGCCACGCCACCTCGGCGCCCGCGACGAAGGCCTCCGCCGCCGACCGGTACAGCCGGGCGAGGCCGCCCTCGTCGCGGCGCAGGGAGCCCACGACGAAGCCGGTGGCGCCGGGTGCGGTGTCGAACATCTCCTGGACGGTCATCACCAGCAGCGGGTGCGGGCTGAGTTCGACGACCGCGCTGTCGGGTTCCTGTGCGACCAGGCGCCCCATCGCCCCGGCGAACTGGACCGGCTCGCGCAGGTTGCGGAACCAGTAGGCCGCGTCCAGCGCCAGGGGGTCGATCAGGCCGCCGGTCACCGTGGAGTAGATCTCGACCGGGGTGGACGCCGGGGTGATGCGGCCCAGCTCGCGCGGGAGCCGCTCGGCGAAGCGGTCCATCAGGGGCGAGTGGCCGGGCACGCTGGACTTGATCAGCCGCGCGCGGGCGCCCTCGGCCCGGCAGGCCTCGACGAGGTCCTCGACCGTCCCGGTCTCGCCCGACACCGTCGTGGAGGTGGGTCCGTTGACCGCGGCGATCCCGATCCGGGACTCCTGGCCCGCGATCAGCTCCCGCACGCGGTGCTCGGGCAGCAGGATCCCGGCCATGCTGCCCTGGCCGGCGAGGGTGGCCAGCATCCGGGAGCGCAGGGCCACGATCTTGGCCGCGTCCTCCAGGGTGAGGGCTCCCGCGACGTGGGCGGCGGCGATCTCGCCCTGGGAGTGGCCGATCACCACGTCCGGGGTCACGCCCAGCGACTGCCACACCCGGGCCAGCGAGACCATCACGGCGAACAGCACCGGCTGGACGACGGCGATGTCCTCCAGGTCGGCGGAGTCCGGCCCCGCGCACACGGTGTCGACCAGCGACCAGGACACCCACGGGTCCAGCGCCTCGGCGCAGGCGCGCAGGTGCGCGGCGAAGACGGGGGAGGTCTCCCAGAGTTCCCGGCCCATCGCGACCCACTGGGCTCCCTGGCCCGGGAAGACGAACACGGTCTTCCCGACGGGCCGCGCGACGCCGGACACCGCGGCGGCGGAGTCGGGCTCGTCACCCGCGGCCAGGGCGGACAGGGCGGCGAGCAGGGCGTCGCGGTCGGCACCGATGACCACCTGGCGGTGCTCGAACCGCGAGCGCGTCGTCACCAGCGCGTGCCCGACGTCGGCCGGCGTCAGCGAGGGGTCGGCGGCCACGTGGTCACGCAGCCGGCGCGCCTGCTCGCGCAGCGCCTGCTCCGACCGCGCCGACAGCACCCACGGCACCGCGCCGGCGTCCCGGGCGGGGGCCCGGTCCGGCGCGGGGGGCCCGGCGGGCCCGGGGGCCGCGGAGGCCTCCGCGGCCACCCGGGGGGACCCGGCAGCGTGAGCCGGTCCGGCAGCCCTGGCCGGCTCGGGCTCCCGGTCCGGGTCGGGGGCCTGTTCCAGGATCAGGTGGGCGTTGGTGCCGCTGATGCCGAAGGACGACACGCCCGCGCGGCGGGGGCGGCCCGCGTCCGTCGTCCACTCCCGGGCCTCGGTGAGGAGTTCGACCGCCCCGGCCGACCAGTCGACGTGCGTCGTGGGGCGGTCGACGTGCAGCGTCCGGGGCAGCACCCCGTGCCGCATCGCCATGATCATCTTGATGATGCCGCCGACGCCGGCCGCCGCCTGTGTGTGGCCGATGTTGGACTTGAGCGATCCCAGCCACAGCGGGGCCGCCGGGTCGCGTTCCTGGCCGTAGGCGGCCAGCAGCGCCTCCGCCTCCAGCGGGTCGCCCAGCCGTGTGCCGGTGCCGTGCGCCTCGACCGCGTCCACGTCACGGGGGGTCAGGCCCGCGTCGGCCAGGGCCGCCCGGACCACGCGCTGCTGTGCCGGCCCGCTGGGCGCGGTCAGCCCGTTGGACGCGCCGTCCTGGTTGACCGCCGAGCCCCGGATCACCGCCCAGACGCGGCGGCCGCCCCGCAGCGCGTCCGACAGCCTCTCCAGGACCAGTACGCCCGCGCCCTCGGAGAAGCCGGTGCCGTCGGCCGCCTCCGCGAACGCCTTGCACCGCCCGTCCGGCGACACGCCCCGCTGCCGGGACAGTTCCACGAACATCCCCGGCGTCGGCAGCGTCGACACCCCGCCGGCCAGCGCCAGCGCGCACTCCCCGGAGCGCAGGGACCGCACGGCCTGGTGGACGGCGACCAGCGACGCCGAGCACGCGGTGTCGGTCGACATCGCCGGGCCGTGCAGGCCCAGCACGTACGCCACCCGGCCCGAGGCCACGCTCAGGAGGTTCCCGGTGAGGGAGAAGCCCTCGACCTCGCCGGCCGCCCCGCCGCCCATCCGGGGGCCGTAGTCGACGCCGTAGATGCCGGTGAACACCCCGGTCGCCGAACCCCGCAGCCCCGCCGGGTCGATGCCCGCCCGCTCCAGCGCCTCCCAGGACGTCTCCAGCATCAGCCGCTGCTGCGGGTCCATCGCCAGCGCCTCGCGCGGGCTGATACCGAAGAACTCCGCGTCGAAGTCGGGCAGTTCGTGCAGGAACCCGCCCGAGCGGGTGTACGTCTTCCCGTGCGCCCCGGGGTCCGGGTCGTACAGCTCCTCCACGTCCCAGCCGCGGTCCGACGGGAAGTCACCCACCGCGTCCACGCCGTCGGACACGAGGTCCCACAGTCCCTCGGGGGACGTCACCCCGCCCGGGAAGCGGCACCCCACACCCACCACCGCGATGGGCTCGCGCGCGGACTCCTCCAGCTCGCGCACGCGCTCACGCAGGTGCTGCGCGTCGCCGACGGCGCGACGCAGATAGGACCGGAGCTTGTCGACATCCTCCACCAGGGCCTCCCCCTAACAGTTGCTGAGACGGACGGTGCTGCTACACGTATCCACGGTCGATCAAGGCGTACAAATCGTCATCACTACGACTTTCCGGGCGCTCGTCGGACGCTGTGCCCTGGGCGGTGTCCGGGCCCGTCGCCGGGGCGGTGTCCTGGGCCGTCCCCGCCGCCGTGCCCGCCGCCGTGTCCGCCGCCGTGTCCGCCGGGCCGGGGTCGGCCGGGCCGGGGTCGGCCGGCGTCAGGAGGGAGAAGAGATGCCGGGCGAGTTGCCGGGGCGTGGGGTGGGTGAACGCGACGGTGGCCGGCAGGCGCACTCCGGTCACCGCGATGAGCCGGTTGCGCAGCGCCACCACCATCGAGGAGTCGAACCCCAGGGCCTTGAAGGTCTCGCCCGGCCTCGCCGCGAGACCGTCGCCGACGAGGCCGGCGTCCTTCGCCGTCAGCAGCGCTTCCGTCTGGGCTTGGACGAGCGCGCGGACGGACGCCTCCGAGGCCAGATCGGGCCGCTCGGCGGCCGCCTCCGGGGCGGGGACCTCGTCCGGCGCGGTCAGCCAGTACCGCTGCCGCTGGAACGGGTAGGTGGGCAGGCCGATCCGGCGCGGCCGGGCCCCGGCGAACACCGTCTCCCAGCTCACCGGCACGCCCCGGACGTGCAGTTCGGCCGCCGACGCGAGGATCTTGGCGGCGCCGCCTTCGTGCTTGTCGAGGGTGTTCACCACCAGGGGCGGGCTCGCCAGCGCGTCGGCGGTCTCCTCCATCGCCACCTGGAGCACGGGATGCGGGCTGACCTCCACGTACACACCGCCGCGCGAGCGCATGAGCCCGCCGACGACCTCCCCGAACCGCACCGTGGAGCGCAGGTTGTCGTACCAGTACGCGCTGCCGAGGGCGCGGGGGGCGAGCCGTCCCGCGGTGACCGTGGAGTGGAACTCCACCGGGGTCCGGCGTGGCGTCACGTGCGCGGCGGCGGCGAGCACCTGCTCACGGATGCGCTCGACCTGGTGGGAGTGGGAGGCGTAGGCGACCTTGAGGCGGCGCGACCGCACCCCGTCCGCGGCGGCCGCGGCGGCGAACTCGTCGAGGGCCTCCAGGTCCCCGGAGATCACCACGGAGGCCGGTCCGTTGACGGTGGCCACGGACAGCCGCCCGGGCCACCGGGTCAGCCGTTCCTCGACCTCGGCGAGGGGCGCGGCGACCGCGTGCATCCCGCCGAGACCCGCCAGCGCGGTCAGGGCCCGGCTGCGCAGGGCCACCACCCGGGCGGCGTCCGGCAGGGAGAGGGCGCCGGCCGCGCAGGCGGCGGCCATCTCGCCCTGCGAGTGCCCCACCACCGCGTCGGGGACGACGCCCAGGGACCGCCAGACGCGGGCCAGGGACACCATCATCGCGAACAGCGCCGGCTGCACCACGGCGTCCCCGGCTTCCAGCGATGGCGCCGGCCCGGCGCCGGTCACCAGGTCCGTCAGGGACCAGTCCAGCCACGGTTCCAGTGCCCGCGCGCAGTCGTCGATCGCACGGGCGAAGACCTCCGACTCCGCGTACAGCCGCCGTCCCATGCCCAGCCACTGCGAGCCCTGGCCGGGGAAGACGAAGACGACCGGTCCCGCCGGTCCGCCGGCCACCCCGCGCACGGCGCGGGGCGCGTCGCCGCCCGCCGCCAGCAGGCCGAGGCCGGTCAGCGCCTCCTCGCGGTCGGCGCCGAGCACCACGGCCCGGTGCGCGAACGCCGTCCGTGTCGTCACCAGCGAGTGGCCCACGTCGGCCGCCGTGAGCGAGGGGTCGGCGGCCACGCGGTCGCGCAGCCGTGCCGCCTGCTCCCGCAGGGCCGGTTCGGAGCGCGCCGACAGCACCCACGGCACCACACCGGGGACGCCGGGCGCCGGGCCCCCGGCCTCGGGCCCGGTCAGCGGTGCGGGGGCCTGTTCGAGGATGACGTGGGCGGTGGTGCCGCCCAAACCGACCGAGGTCACGCCGGCCCGTCGCGGCCGGTCCGGGGTGTCCGGCCAGGGGCGCGCGGTGCGCAGAATCTCGAAGTCGTCCTGGAAGTCGGGGATGTCGGGGTTGGGGGACCGGTAGCCGGGGTGCGGGACCAGCCGGGCGCGGTCCAGGCAGAGCGCCGCCTTCACGAAGCCGACGATCCCGGCGGCCGGCTCCAGGTGCCCGACGTTCGCCTTGACCGAGCCGATCACCAGGGGGCGGCTGCGGCCGGTGTGCCGGATCACCTCGCGCAGGCCGGCGACCTCGGCCGGGTCGCCACGCCGGGTGCCGGTGCCGTGCGCCTCGACGTACTCGACGCCGTCGAAGGGGAGGTCCGCGCCCTTGAGGGCGGCCAGGACGGCCGCCGCCTGCCCGGCGGGGCTGGGGTCCGGTATCCGGGAGGTGGCGCCGCCGCTGCCGACGCCCCAGCCGCGGACCACCGCGTAGACGTGGTCGCCGTCGGCCCGCGCCTGGTCGAGCCGCTTGAGCAGGACGAACGCCCCGCCCTCGCCGCGCACGAAGCCGTCCGCGCGCGCGTCGAAGGGGAAGCAGTGGCCGTCGGGCGACAGGGCGCCCAGGTTCGCCAGGCCCAGTCCCGCCTCCGGGTCGGCGATCAGGTGCACGCCGCCCGCGAGTGCCATGTCGACCGCGCCGCTGCGGATCCGTTCGCAGGTCAGCGCCAGGGACACCAGGGAGGAGGACTGGCCCGAGTCCGCGCACAGGCTCATGCCCCGGACGTCGAACAGGTGCGAGATGCGGTTCGCGATCAGCGCGCCGCTCGACCCGAGGACGGCGTAGTGGTCGTCCCGGTCGCTGCCGGTCAGCCTGCGCAGCAGGTCGTACCCGGAAGGGCCGGCGCCGACCACGATGTCGACCTCGCGGCCGGCGAGCGCGCTCGCCGGAACGCGGGCGTCCTCGACGGCCTCCCAGGCCAGCTCCAGGCCCAGCCGCTGCACGGGGTCCATGGCGGCCGCCTCCGCCGCGGGGGTGCCGAAGAACTCCGCGTCGAAGCCGTCGACGGCGTCGAGGAACGAGCCGGTGTTCACGGTGGCGGCGTCCGGGTGGGGCGTGCGGTCCGGGTGGGGCGTGCGGTGCTCGGGGAACGTGCCGAAGGTCGACCCGCCGTCGAGCAGCAGGCGCCAGAAGTCGTCCACGTCGTGCACACCGGGAAAGCGGCACGACATCCCGATGACGGCAATGTCGTGGGCTGCGCCACTCATGCGAATTCCCTCCGGTTCCCTCGGTTCCTTCGGCGGACCGCTCTCGGGGGCGGTGGTGCCGCGTTCATCGCCAACGGGTCAGCACGTTCCGCAGCTCGTCGGGCGCGTCCATGAAGTCGTAGTGGCCGCCGTCGACGGCCAGGAACTCGACCGAGTCCGCGTACCGCCGCCAGCCCTGGAGCCGCTGAAGGCTCACGTCGGGGTCGTCGCGCCAGTGCAGGACGACGACGGGGCAGGGCACAGGTGCCGGTTCGGTGCGCCGGTAGGCCGCCGCGGCGGCGTGGTCGCGCAGCAGCACCATCAGGCCGAGGTCGACCATGTCGGACCGGGGTTCGAGGCCCCGGCCGCGCAGGAACGTCTCGACTTCGGCACGCAGTTCGGGCTCGGTCAGGGCGAGCATCCGGTCGTGCGCGGCCTCGTGCGGGGGCAACTGCCCGGACACGAACAGGCACGCGGGTGCGGGCAGGCCGAGTGCGGCGAGCCGGAGCACGGTCTCGTAGGCGGGCAGCGCGCCCGCGCAGTGGCCGAAGAACGCGTACGGCACGTCCAGCAGGGGCCGCAGGGCCTCGGCGACGCCGTCGGCGAGGTTCTCGTAGGTGCCGTAGTGGGGGTGGGCCAGCCGGTTCTCGCGGCCGGGGAACTGCACCGGGCAGAACTCGGCGTCGCCGAGCGCGGCCGGCCAGGCGCTGAAGGCCGAGGCCCCGGACCCGGCGAAGGGGAAGCCGAAGATCCGGGCGGCGTGGCCGGCGGCCGGCGGCCGGACGAACCACGGCGACGCGACGGTGCTGGACAGCGAGGTCATGGCGTCCGCCGTTCCTGAGCGGTGATGGGCAGGTGGGTCATCCCGGCGATGAAGTACGACCGCAGGTGCTGCGGTTCGCCGGCCAGGTCGATCGAGCCGAAGCGCTGGAGCAGTTCCTCGAAGAAGACACGCAGGGTCAGGCGGGCCAGCGGCGCCCCGATGCAGAAGTGCGGGCCGAATCCGAAGGCGATCTGGCGTTTGGCGTTGGCGCGTGTGATGTCGAAGGTGTGCGGGTCGGGGAAGCGGGAGGCGTCCCGGTTGGCCGAGCCGATCCACGCGACGACCGCGCCGCGGGCGGGGACGGTGCCCCCGGCGATCTCGACGTCGTCCACCGCGTACCGCATGAAGTTGCACGCGGCCGAGGTCCAGCGCAGCCCCTCCTCGACCAGGTTCGGGATCAGCGTCGGGTCGGCCTGGGCCTTGTCGAACTGCTCGGGCCGCTCGATGAGCGCGTGCACCGTGCCGGAGACGGTGTGCGGGGTGGTGACGTTGGCGCCGAGCAGGATGCTGTAGCCGTCGAGGGCGATCTCCTCGTCGGACAGCGCGGCGCCGCCCGGGCGGACGTTCATGAGGTGGTGCAGGAGGCTGTCGTCCTCGAAGCCGGTCCCGCGTCGGGCGCGGACCCATTCCCTGACGTAGGAAACCAGTTCGTGGTGGGCGATGGCCAGGGTGGCCGCCTCGCTGCCCTCCTGGAAGTGCGGGTCCGAGGGGGCCGTCACCATCGCGGTGAGCTGGACGAGTTCGGCCCAGTCCTTCTCGGGGATGCCCAGCAGAGGCCCGGTGACCATGGCCGGGAGGAGCAGTGCCCGCTCGGCCAGGTCGAACGGCTCACCGTCGAGCGCCGGTTCCAGGAAGGCGGCGATCGTCCGCCGGACGGAGTCCTCCCAGGACTTCACCGCCCGCGCGGTGAGTTTGGCGCCGAGCGGCCGGCGGACCTCGGTGTGCCGCGGCGGGTCGGTGGAGGTCAGCAGCACGCCGGCCGCGACGTCGTCCGTTCCGAGGTGGGTGGGGACGGTGCCGCGTTCGGAGGTGAACTCGCGGTGGTCGCCGAGCACGCGGCAGACGTCGTCGTAGCGGGTCACCGACCAGAACTCCCGGCCGTCGGGCAGGACCTGGTGGTGCAGGGGCGCCTGCCGGCGCATCACGTCCCAGACGGGGTGCGGGTCGCCGCCGGTGTACAGGTCCAGGTCGAACAGGTCGACGCCGTCGAGGTCGAGGCCGCGTGCGGGACCCGGCGTCAGCCTCACGTCCCCGCCCTCCCCTGTTCGATCAGCTCGGCGATCCGCGTCGGGGTCCCCGCCAGGTAGAAGTCGCGCACGGGGAGCTGGACGCCGTAGTCCTGGGAGACCCGCTCGATGATCTTGATGCCGGTGAGTGAATTGCCGCCCAGCGCGAAGAAGTCGTCCTCCGCCTCGACCTCACGGCCGCCCAGGCATTCTCCCCACAGCGCGACTATTTCCTGCACCAGGGAAATCGGTGCACTCGAAGGTGCGGCCTTTTGTTCCATTGCCATTTTCCTTCCTCCGCCGAGCTCTGTTCCGAATGTCCCGCCGGCGGGACAGCGTCCCTTGAGGGCCAGGTGAACGGCCGCACCGAGTGTCGCGTGGACCGGGGCCCGCTCCCACCGGGCCGGCGGGCCGCCGGCCCGCGTCGGCCGGTGGGTTGAGGATGGCCCGGCGGCCTTGCATGCTGACACCCCCCGGAACACCCGCGCCCCGTGACCGTCCCGCCGGCGGGACGGGGCGAGCGGAAAGCGGCAAAGGGCGCTTGAGGCGTACTGGAACGCCGCTGGAAGATCACCGGAAAAGCGCGCGGGAAAAGTACAGGAAAAGCACGGAAAAGGCACGGGAGAGCCCGGAACGAGCGGGGAACAAGAGGGGCGGACGACGTGGGAGACACCGGCATGGACGCGGACGTGGTCATCGCGGGCGCCGGGCCGACCGGCTTGATGCTCGCCTGTGAGCTGCGGCTGGCGGGCGCCGACGTGGTGGTGGTCGAACGGCTCGCGGGGCGGACGGGCGAGTCACGGGCCGGTGGCATCCACTCCCGCACCCTGGAGGTGCTGGACCAGCGCGGCGTCCTGGACCGCTTCCTGGCGGAGGGCCAACTGCAGCCGGTGGGTCACTTCTCCGGGCTCTACGTGGACTTCGACGAGTCCGAGTCCCGGCACCCGTACCCGCTGATGATCCTCCAGTCCGCCATCGAGCGGCTGCTGGAGGAGTGGGCGACCGAACTCGGCGTGCGCATCCGCTGGTCGGCCCCGGTGAACGGCGTCCGCCAGGACGCGGACGGGGTGACGGTCGGGCTGGACACCCAGGAGGCGGCGTCCGCGACGCTGCGCGCCCGCTACCTTGTGGGCTGCGACGGCGGGCGCAGTACCGTGCGCAAGCTGGCGGGCATCGGCTTCCCCGGCACCGAGCCGACGATGACCGCGCTGGTCGGCGACGTCGAACTGCCCGACCTGCCCGAGGAGTACGTCTGGGTACGCCGCCGCCCGGCCGGCGACTACTCGGCGATCGCGTTCGAGCCCGGCTGGTACCGGGTGATCACCTCCGAGTACGACCGCGTTCCCGGCCGGGACGAGCCGGTGACGTTCGAGCAGCTCAGGGAGTCGCTGATCCGGGTCGCGGGCACCGACTTCGGCATGCGCGAGCCCCGGTGGATCTCCCGGTTCACCGACGCGGCCCGGCAGGCGGACCGGTACCGGGCGGGCCGGGTGCTGCTCGCGGGCGACGCGGCGCACATCCACTTCCCGGCCGGGGGCCAGGGGCTGAACATGGGCGTGCAGGACGCGGTGAACCTCGGCTGGAAGCTCGCCGCGGTGGTGCGCGGCCAGGCGCCCGAGAGCCTGCTGGACAGCTACCACGCCGAGCGCCACCCCGTCGGTGAGCGCGTGCTGCACAACACCCGCGCCCAGTCGGCCCTGGTCCGCCCCGGCGCCCAGACGGACGCGCTGCGCGAGGTGTTCGGCTCGCTCATGGTCATCGACGACGTCAACCGGCAGCTCCGCCACATGCTGAACGCGCTGGACATCCGCTACCCGGCCGACGGCGACCACCCGCTGGAGGGCCGCCGGGTCCCCGACGCCGACCTCGACACGGCCGACGGTCCCGCGTTCGTCCACGAGTTGCTGCACGCCGCCCGGCCCGTCCTGCTCGACCTGGGCGGCAGCGCCGAGGTGGCGGCGGCCGTCAAGGGCTGGGCCGACCGGGTCGACCTGGTCGAGGCGCGGAGCGCGGACGACCTGTGGACGGTCCCGGCCGTCGGCGGCATCCCCGCTCCCGCCGCGCTGCTCATCCGCCCCGACGGCCATGTCGCCTGGGCGGCCGAGGCCGGCCGGGCGCCCCACCTCGCCGCGCTCCGCACCGCGCTGACCACCTGGTGCGGCCCGGCCCAGCGGGGGTGAGGAGCCGTCCGCACGCCGCACCACGACGGCACCACACCGCACCGTCCCGGCACCACACCGCACCGTCCCCGCGCCACACCGCACCGTCCCCGCGCCGCGCCGCCCCGCCCGGGGCGGCGCGGCGCATCCCGTCGCAGCTCACCCCGGCTTGCATATGGCGCCATGGTGATATCACCATGACGTCATGGACCTCACGCCGTACGTCGACACCCTCCGCCGCACCCTCGTGGTGGCCGCCGAGGCCGGCGGGGACGATGCCCGCGAGCTGGCCGACCGGCTGACCGCTCCCCTGGAGTCGTCGGCGCGGCTGACCATGCTCAGCGTGCTGTCCGCCGCGATGGATGAGATCACCCGGGAACTGGCCCCGGGCTCGGTCGACGTACGGCTGCGCGGTCTTGACCCGGACTTCGTGGTGACCTTGCCGCCCGCCGAGGGCGAGGGCGCCGGGCAGCCGGCCGTGTCCGCCGAACCGCTGCCGGCCGCCGCCCCGCCCACGGGCGAGGAGGGCGGCACCGCCCGCGTCAACCTGCGCCTGCCCGCCCACCTCAAGGCCCGCGCCGAGGAGGCAGCCGCGCGTGAGGGCCTGTCGGTCAACGCGTGGCTGGTGCGTGCCGTGTCGGCCGCGGTGGACGGCGGCACCCGCCCGCCGGCCGCGGAGAAGGCGGCGCGCACCGTCGGACAGAGCTTCACGGGCTGGGTGCGCTGACCGCGCCCGCCTCCCGCACCACGTCACCCACCTCACCAGACGGGACCGCCATGCCCTCCTTCGACACCCCCGAGGCGATCTCGGTCACCGCGCGCGTGGAGGCCGGGTCCGTCCAGTTCACCGCCGGCGAGCGCGCCGACACCGTCGTCGAGGTGCGGCCCCGCGACCCGAAGAAGGACCTGGACGTGCGCGCGGCCGACCAGACGGAGATCGCGTACGCGGGCGGCGTCCTGACCCTGCGCACGCCCAAGCCGGGCCTGTTCGGCCGCACCGGCACCGTCGACGTGACCGTCGGCCTGCCCGCGGGCTCGCGCGTCGACCTGACCGGCGCCTGGACGCAGGTGTTCGGCGAGGGCCTGCTCGGCGAGGTCCGGGTGAAGACCTCCTCCGGGGACGTCCGGCTCGACGGGACCGGGCCGCTGACGGTCACCGCCTCGCACGGCTCCGTCAGCGTGGACCGCGTGACGGGCGCCACCGAGATCACCACCAGCTCGGGCAGTGTGCGGGCCGGCCTCCTGGACGGTCCGGCCGTCCTGAAGAACTCGCACGGCACCACCACCGTGGGCGCCGCCACCGGCGAACTGCGGGTGGGCGGCGCCCACGGCGACATCGACATCGCCCGCGCCGAGGACTCGGTCACCGCCACCACCGCGCACGGCGCCGTGCGGCTGGGCGAGGTGGCCCGGGGCACCGTCCAGCTGGAGACGTCCACCGGCGCTATCGAGGTGGGCGTCCGCGCGGGCACGGCCGCCTGGCTCGACGCCCGTTCCGCCTCCGGGCAGGTGCGCAACGCCCTCACCGCCTCCGGCGCGCCGGAGGATGCCGAGGACACGGTCACGATCCGGGCCCGCACCCGGCACGGCAACATCCACGTGCGCCGCTCCCGGCCCTGAGGCTTCCCGGCGGGCGGCTCAGGGGGCCGTCCGCGTCCAGGTGACCGGCAGGGCGTGGAGGCCGTAGATGTTCATGTCGGTCCGCAGCGGCACCTCGTCGGCGGGGACGGCGAGTTCCAGGGTCGGGAAGCGGCGCAGCAGTCCGCCGAAGCCGGCGCGCATCTCGATGCGGCCCAGTTGCTGCCCGAGGCACTGGTGGACGCCGTGACCGAAGGCCAGGTGGCCGCGGGCCTTGCGGCGGACGTCGAGGGTGTCGGGGTTCTCGAAGCGGCGGGGGTCGCGGTTGGCGGCCAGCAGGGAGACGACGACGGTCGATCCCTTGCCGATGGTCTCGCCGCCCAGTTCGAGGTCCTCCGTGGCGTACCGGTAGAAGATGTCGGCGACGGACAGGTAGCGCATGAGTTCCTCGACGGCGCCGGGGATCAGCTCCGGGTCGGCGCGCAGGGCGGCCATCTGCTCGGGGTGCTCCAGGAGCGCGAAGGTGCCGAGCGCGAGCATGTTGACGGTGGTCTCGTGGCCGGCGAGCAGCAGCAGGAAGGCGCAGCCGGTCAGTTCCTCGACGGTGAGGTCCTCCTGCCGGGCGAGGTCGGACAGGATGTCCTCGCCGGGTTCGGCGCGTTTGCGGACGACCAGTTGGGCGAGGTATCCGGTCATGGCGCCGTAGGCGGCCATCTTCTCGTCGAACGCCTGGTCGCGGACGAGGAACTTGGCGGTGTTCGTCTGGAACGTCGCCCGGTCCTCGTAGGGGACGCCGAGCAGTTCGCAGATGACGAGCGAGGGCACCGGCAGCGCGAACTCCTCGACCAGGTCGACCGGCGGGGTGAGCCGTGCCAGGGCGTCGAGCTGCCGCTCGGCGACGTCGGCGATGTGGTCCTCCAGCTCCTTCATCCGCTTGACGGTGAAGGCGCCGGTGAGCCTGCGCCGCAGCTTGGTGTGGTCCGGCGGGTCCATGGCGATGAAGACGCCCGGGATCTGCGGGGAGGGTTCGGTGGGGACGGGCATGCCGGGGACCTCGTAGGGCACGTGCAGCACGCCGAGGTCCTGGCGGGAGCTGAACCGGGTGTCGGCCATGAGCCGGCGGACCTCCTCGTGGCCGGTGACCAGCCAGCCCTGGTGTCCGTCGGGGAAGTGCAGGGGGCTGACCGGGCGGGCGGCGCGCAGCCGGGTGATCGCGCGGGGCGGGTCGAAGGGGCCCGCGTCCCGCTCCGTGGGCAGGCCGTTCGGGACGGGAACCGTCTGGCTCATCGCATTTCCTTTCGCAGCACAACCGGGGCACAACACCAGCGACTCCACCTTGGCACACCAGTAGCGCCAAACCGAGCCATTCTGGCCCCGTCGCGCGCCACGCGGGGGGCGCAGGGACGCCCACCCATGCTGAAGCAGCAGGCCAGAGGGCCACCGAGCTCGCCCGCCAGCATGACCTGAAATCGCCATCCGGCCTCTGCAGAGGCCTCGCACCTCAAAAGCGCCTCGACTTGGCGCCATCGAAGTGCCATTATGGCGCCGCAATGAAGCGACGTGAGCCGGAAGGGGGGCCGGACCATGACGACAACACCGTGTCGGCCGCAGACGGCATCCGGCGCCTTGGCCGCCGCGCGCTTCGTGCTCTGCGGCGGCGGAGTGGGGCTCGCCTCCGGCTTCGCCGTGGCGGGCCTCGCCGCGGTGCTGCCCTGGGCGCTGGCCAACGCCGTGATCACCGTGGTGTCCACGCTCCTCGCCACCGAACTGCACGCCCGCTTCACCTTCGGCACCGGCGGACGGGCGACCCGCCGCCAGCACACGCAGTCGGCCGGGTCGGCCGCCGTCGCGTACGCGGTGACGTGCGCGGCGATGGCCGTGCTGCACCTGCTGGTGGCAACGCCCGGCGCGGTGCTGGAGCAGGCCGTCTTCCTGTCCGCCTCGGCGCTCGCCGGGGTGGGCCGGTTCCTGGTGCTGCGGCTCGTGGTCTTCGCCCGGGACGCCCGCACAGCGCGGCGCCGCCCCGGCGGCAGATGCCTGGCCGGGGCGGCGCTGGAAGAAATGCCGGGCGGTCCGGCCCGGGTCACGCTCGCGTCGTGAGCGGCCACCGCACCGTGGGCCCGCGCCGTCGCCGGATCCCGCACGGCACCGTACTCGCGGGGGCCGTCACGGGCGGGCCGCGGCGCCGGCCCCGCGTTCGCGCGCGGACTCCGCCTCGATCACGTCCAGCACCTCCCGGCCGAGGTCGACCAGGTACATGTGGTCGCCGGGGAACTCCACGTAGTCGAACCCGGCCGTGGTCGCCGCCCGCCACTGCCGGGCCTCCTCGGCGGTGACCAGCCCGTCGTGGTCGCCCCGCAGCGAGGTGATCGGCACCCGCACCGGGTCGTCGGTGCTGGGCACGTAGGCCTCGTGCATCTCGCAGTCGGCCTGGAGCGTCGGGAGGATCAGCTCCCGCATCTCCGGATGGTCGAGCGCCTCGTGCCGGAACCCGGCGAACTCCTCGACGCGGGCGAGGAACTCGTCGCCTTCCAGCCCCGCCGCCCGCCGCTCGCGCTGCGTCCACGGACCCGGCGAGCCGCTCACGACCAGCCGCTCGACGGGCACCCCCCGCGCGCTCAGCAGGTGCGCCAGCTCGTAGGCGAGCACCGCGCCCAGGCTGTGCCCGAACAGCACGGTCCGCGTCCCCTCACCGAGGTCCGCGACGATGTCGTCGATCTCACCGCGGGCCGCCTCGACTACGTTGCGGTACGGCGGGTCCAGGAGCCGCCTCTCCCTGCCCGGCAGTTCGACCGAGGTCACCCGCCACCGCCCGGCGGCCAGGTTCCGCCACGGGTGGAAGAACGAGGGCCCCGCCCCCGCGAACGGCACGCACAGCAGCGTGGTCCCCTCCCCGTGCCCCGCGGGCACGCCAGGATCCGTCACCACGACCAACCCCCATCATCCGTTCGACATCGCTGAAAGTTCGCTGACAGTGTGCTGAAAGTCGCTGAACCCGCTCGGGCGCGCATGCGCTACGCCAGCTTCCGGTGGAAGACCTCGAACATCTCCGCCACGGGTCCCGGCATGTGCATCTCGTGGTGCGTGACCGCCACGTCGTGCACCTCCAGGGAGCCCTGGACGTGGGGCCGCCACAGGTGCGCGTACGAGGTGTCCTCCAGCGTGGCGTTGAAGTACACCAGGTCGCCGCGGTAGACCGGCGACTCGAAATCCATCATCAGGGCCGTGTTGTTGGCCAGCACCTTCGACATGGTGTCCAGGAACTCCTGCCGGTTGCCGGTGCGGATGTACTGGCCGAAGTCGTCCTCCAGCTCCGCCCGGAAGTCCGACGAGTCCTTGCCGGCGTGCACCTCCTCGAAGCCGTGGCCGCCCGGCTGGGCGTCCAGGACGGCCACCAGGGCGATCTCGTGGCCGCGCCGTTGCAGGGCGTCCGCGACGGCCTGGACCACGGAGCCGCCGTAGGACCAGCCGATGAGGTTGAACGGCCCCTGCGGCTGGGTCTTCAGGATCTGGGCGACGTAGTCCTCGATCATCTCCTCCACGGACGTGGCCAGCGGCTCGACGCCGTCGGAGCCGCGGGACTGGAGCGCGTAGGCGGCCCGGTCCGGCAGGTGCAGCACGAAGCTGTAGTACGCCCAGCCCAGGCCGCCACCGCCGTGCACGAACCACACCGGCTTCTTGCCCGTGCCGGGGTCCTCGTTCAGGGGCAGGACGACCGCGAAGGAGTCGGCGTCGTCGTCGGGGGTGCCGCCGGCGAGCATCAGCGCGGCCAGTTCGGCCACCGTGGGGTACCGGATGATCGTCCTGATGGGGATGTCGATGTCGAACCGGTTGCGGATGCGGACGCTGAGCCGGGTGGCGAGCAGCGAGTGGCCGCCGAGCGCGAAGAAGCCGTCGTCGACACCGACCCTCTCCAGGCCGAGCAGCTCGGCGAACAGCTCGCACAGCGCGTGCTCGTAGGCGTTGCGCGGCTCCCGGCCGGCCGCGGTCGTCGTCGCGTCCTCGGCGGGCAGGGCCCGCTTGTCGACCTTGCCGTTGGAGGTCAGCGGGATCTCGGTCAGCACGGTCACCGAGGACGGCACCATGTAGTCCGGCAGGCGTCCGCGCAGGTACTCCGTCAGCTCCTCCCCCGAGACGGCGGCGCCGGGCCCGGGCACCGCGTAGCCCACCAGGCGCTTGTCGCCCTCCTGGTTCTCGCGGACCAGGAGCACCGCCTGCGCCACGTCCGGGTGCCCGGCCAGCGTGTGCTCGATCTCGCCCAGCTCGATGCGGAAACCGCGGATCTTCACCTGGGAGTCGGCGCGGCCCACGTACTCGAGGTTGCCGTCGCGGCCCCAGCGGGCCAGGTCGCCGCTGCGGTACATCCGCTCGCCCCGCCCGCCGAACGGGCAGGCCACGAAGCGTCCCGCGGTCAGGCCGGGCCGGCCGTGGTAGCCGCGGGCCAGGCCGTAGCCCGCCACGTACAGCTCGCCGGTCACACCGACCGGCACCGGGCGCAGGTGCGCGTCCAGGACGTAGGCGCGCAGCCCCGGGACGGCGGGGCCGATCACGCCGGCCCGGTGGCGGGCGGCGGAGTGCTCGTCCAGGTCGACTCGGGTGACGTGGACGGTGGTCTCGGTGATGCCGTACATGTTCACCAGCACCGGCGCGTCGGCGGCGTGGCGCGTGTACCAGTCGGTGAGGCGGTTCAGGTCCAGCGCCTCGCCGCCGAACACCACGTACCGCAGCGCCAGGTCCTGGCCGGGGGCGTCGGCGTCGGCCTGGGCCAGTTGGTAGAAGGCCGAGGGCGTCTGGTTGAGGACGGTGACCCGCTCGCGGGCGAGGAGCCGGAGGAAGTCGGCGGGGGAACGCGAGACGTCGAAGGGGACCACGACGAGCCGTCCGCCGTGCAGCAGCGGGCCCCACAGCTCCCACACCGAGAAGTCGAAGGCGTAGGAGTGGAAGAGGGTCCACACGTCGTGGGCGCCGAAGCCGAAGTCCCGGGTGGCGGTGAAGAGCCCGACCACGTTGCGGTGCGGGACGGGCACGCCCTTGGGGCGGCCCGTCGAACCGGAGGTGTAGATGACGTACGCCGGGTGCGCGGGACGCAGGGCCGTGCGGCGCTCGGCGTCGGTGAGGTCGGCGGCGGACCGCGCGTCCAGGTCACCGGCCCCGTCGAGGCGGACCACGGGGAGGTCGTGCGCCAGGTCCAGTACGGCGCCCGTGGTGACCAGCAGGACGGGCGCCGCGTCCTCGACGATGTAGGCGATGCGGTCGGCCGGGGAGTCGGGGTCGATCGGCAGGTACGCGCCGCCCGCCTTCAGCACCGCCAGCAGCGCGACGACCAGCTCCGCCGAGCGCTCCAGGCAGACGCCCACCAGGGACTCGGGGCCCACTCCCTCGGCGACGAGGTGGCGGGCGAGGCGGTTGGCCCGCGCGTTCAGCTCCCCGTAGGTGAGCGCGGTGTCCTCGTGGACCACGGCGGTCTCGTCGGGCCGCCGCGCCGCCTGCCGTTCGAACAGCTCCACCAGGGTGACCTCGTCGACGGGGGCGCCGGCGGGGTTCAGCCCCACCAGCAGCCGCTCGCGCTCCGGGCCGCTCAGCACGTCGACGTCCCCGACGCGCAGGCCCGGGTCGGCGGCGAACTGCTCCAGCACCCGCACGAGCCGGGCGGCGATCTCCTCGGCCGTGCCGCGGTCGAACAGGTCGGTCGCGTACTGGAGGTCCCCGCTCAGCGCCCCCGTGCCGTCCACGGCCAGGAAGAAGGTCAGGTCGACCATGGCGGTCGACGGGACGGCCTGCTCGAACCGCATCCGGAGGCCGGGCAGCGTGAGGTCCGGCTTCTCGTAGCTCTGCCAGGAGAAGATCACCTGGAACAGCGGCTGGTACGCCGCGGAACGCTCGGGGTTGATCGCCTCGACCACCACGTCGAACGGCACGTCCTGGTGCTCGTAGGCGCTCAGTGCCTTGTCGCGCACCTGCGCCAGCAGCTCCGTGAACGACGGGTTGCCGGAGAGGTCGGCGCGCAGCACCTGGGTGTTGACGAAGCAGCCGATCATGTCGGCCAGCGCCTCGTCGGTGCGCCCGGCGATCGGGGAGCCGATCGTCACGTCCTCGCCGCCGCCGAGTTTGCCCAGCAGCACCGCCAGCGCGGACTGCACAACCATCGACAGGCTCATCCCGCGCGCGTCGGCGAGCTTCTGCAGCCCGGCCACCACCTCGGGACCCGCCTCGATGCCGACCGTGTCGCCGCGGGTGCCGGCCTCGGCGGGCCGCGGCCGGTCCAGCGGCAGGGTCAACGGCTGAGGGACGTCCGCGAGTTCCTTGCGCCAGTGCTCGATCTGCGTCGCGGCGAGGCTGTTCGGGTCGGCCACGTCGCCGAGCACCTCGCGCTGCCACAGCGCGTAGTCCTTGTACTGGAGCGGCAGCGGCTCCCACGCCGGCGCCCGGCCGTCCCGGCGCGCGGTGTACGCGTCGACCAGGTCCCGCATCAGCGGCGCGCTGGAGCTGCCGTCCGAGGCGATGTGGTGGATGACCAGGACGAGGACGTGCTCCTGAGGCGAGCAGCGCAGCAGGGCGGCGCGGAAGGGCAGATCGGCCGCCAGGTCGAAGCGGTGCGCGACGGCCCGCTCGACCTCGGCGGACAGCCCCTCGGGCGTCACCTCGGTCACCGGCACCCGCAGCGCCGCCTCGGCCATCGGCCGGATCCGCGCGTACGGCTCGCCGGCGTCGTCGGTCCCGTAGGTGGTGCGCAGGATCTCGTGCCGCTCGACCACGTCGTGGATCGCCGCGACCAGGGCGTCCTGGTCAAGGGTGCCGGTCAGCCGGAAAGCCGCCGATATGTTGTACGTCGCCGCGCCCCGCTCCAGTTTGTGCAGCAGCCACATGCGGCGTTGTGCGAATGACAGCGGAATCATTGCTTCACTCCTTGGTGAACATCTGGCGCATGCTGGGGCGGCGGGGAGCGGCCGAGGCCTCGGACCACGCGGCGAGCGCGGCGACCGTCGGCTGGTCGAAAACCTGGCGGATGGGGATCTCGATGCCCAGTTCGGCGCGGGCGCGGCTGATCAGCCGGGTGGCGAGCAGGGAGTGCCCGCCGAGCGTGAAGAAGCCGTCGTCGAGACCGACCCGGTCCACGTCGAGCACCTCGGCGAACAGCTCGGCCAGGGCCTTCTCGCGCGGGGTGCCGGGCTCGCGGTAGGGGGCGCCGGTGAACTCCGGCTCGGGCAGCGCGGCCCGGTCCAGCTTGCCGTTGGGCATCAGCGGCAGGTGGTCCAGGAGCACCACGGCGGACGGCACCATGAACTCGGGCAGCCGCTCGGCGACGAACCGGCGCAGTTCCTGCACGGTGGTCGCGCCCGAGGACACGGCGTACGCGACGAGCCGCTTGGCGGCGCCGGTGCCCCGGGCGACGACGGCGGCCCCGGTGACGTCCGGGTGCGCGGTGAACGCGGCCTCGACCTCGCCGGGTTCGACGCGGAAGCCACGCACCTTGACCTGCGTGTCCGCGCGGCCCACGTACTCCACCTGGCCGTCCGCGTTCCAGCGGGCCAGGTCGCCGGTGCGGTACATGCGCGCGCCGGGCGGGCCGTAGGGGTCGGCGACGAACCGTTCGACGGTCAGCGCGGCGCGGCCGTGGTAGCCGCGGCCCACGCTGCCGCCGACGTACAGCTCGCCGACGGTGCCCTGCGGCACGGGGGCGAGGCCGGGGCCGAGGACGTAGGCGCGCATGTTGCCGAGCGGCGTGCCGACGGGCGCGTTGCCCGTCGCGTCCCGGGTGTCGCCGGTGACAGTGCCGGTGGTGGCGTAGAACGACTCGCTCTGCCCGTAGGCGTTGACGACGCGGACGCCGGGGAAGGCGTCGCGGACCTTCTCGACGAGCGGGACGGGCAGGGCCTCGCCGGCGAAGACGACGGTCTCCACCGAGGTGCGGTCCGCGATCCGGTCGACGAGTTCGGCGAAGGCGGACGGCACGGTGGAGACGACGGCGCCGCTCCAGCTCGCGCGCTCCCCCAGCACCAGGACGTCGCGGACCAGTTCGACGATGCCGCCGGTGGCGAGCGTGGTGAAGATCTCGAACGCCGAGACGTCGAAGTTGACGGAGGCGCCGGCCAGCATCCGCTTGCCCGGTCCGAGTCCCACGCGGGAGGCGAGACGCAGCACGCCATTGACCACGTTGGCGTGGGTGATGGCGACGCCCTTGGGGGTCCCGGTGGAACCGGAGGTGTACATCACGTACGCCAGTTGCCGCGCGTGCACCCGCGCCGCCGGACCGGCGGGGCCCTCGCCGAGGTCGCGGTCGAGGTCGAGTGTGTCGAGGCGGACGTGCGGGGCGTCGTGCTCCGGCAGGGTCCCGGCGGTGGCGGAGTCCGTCAGGACCAGGCACGGCCGCGCGTCCTCGAGGATGGCCCGCAGGCGGTGGCCGGGGTAGCGGGGGTCGACGGGCAGGTAGGCGCCGCCCGCCTTCAGCACCGCCAGCAGGGCGACCACCAGGTCCGCCGACCGCGGCAGCGACACCGCGACCAGCGACTCGGGGCCCACGCCCCGGCGGACCAGTTCCGCGGCCAGGCGGCCGGCCCGGGTGTCCAGCTCGCGGTAGGTGAGCGTCACGTCGTCGGCGACGACGGCGGTCGCGTCCGGGGTGCGGGCCGTCTGCGCCTCGACGAGCCCGCCGACGGTGGTGTCCGGGGTCGGGGCGGCCGTGTCGTTGAAACCGGTGAGCAGTCGGCGGCGTTCGTCCGGGCCCAGGGTGTCCAGACGGGCGGCCGGCAGGCCGGGCGCGGTGGTGAGCTGCTCGACGACCCTGACCAGACGCGCCGCGTACGTCTGGACCGTCTCGCGGTCCAGGACGCCCCGGGCGTACTGGAGGGTGAGCCGCAACTGCGGTTCGACCAGCGCCATCAGGGTCAGCGGGTAGTTCGTGCCGGTGTCCGCGGTCATGCCGGTGAGGGCGATCCCGGCGGTGGCGTCCAGGGCGGCGCCGAGGCCCTCCTGGTCCACCGGGTACGACTCGAAGACGACCAGGGTGTCGAAGAGGGACTGGAGTCCGGTGGCCCGCTGGATCTCCGTGAGCCCGAGGTGGTGGTGGTCCAACAGGCCGGCCTGGCGGTCCTGGAGCCGGGTGAGGATCTCGGCGGGGGTGTCCCCGGGCGCGTGGCGGACCCGGACGGGGAGGGTGTTGATGAACAGTCCTACCATCGACTCCACGTCGGTCACCGCGGGCGGGCGCCCGGAGACGGTCGCGCCGAACACCACGTCCTGGCGGCCGGTGAGGTGGCCGAGCAGCAGCGCCCACGCGCCCTGCACCAGGGTGTTGACGGTGACGCCCAGACGGGCTGCGCGGCGGCCGAGGTCGCGGGCCGTCGCGGGCGGCAGCGGGACCTCGACCGTGCCGAGGCCGTCGTCGCCCGCGGCCTCGGCGCCGGGGACGAGCAGGGTGGGCTCCTCCAGCCCTTCCAGCTCGGCCGCCCAGGCCCGGGCCGACTCCTCCCGGTCCTGCCGCGCGCGCCAGGTCAGGAAGTCGCCGTAGCCGCGGGTGGGCGGCAGGGCGGCCCGGTCGCCGTCGAAGGCGTAGAGCAGCAGCAGGTCCCGCATGAGCAGGGGCGTGGACCAGCCGTCGAACAGGACGTGGTGGGCGGTCATCACCAGTTCGGTGCGGTCGGGTCCGAGGACGGCGAGGGCCAGCCGGAACAGCGGCGGGGCGGCCCGGTCGAAGTGGGCGGCCCGGTCCTCGGCGAGGAACCGCTCGAACGCCCCGGTCGCCTCCGCGCCGGCCGCGGTCAGGTCGAGGTGCCGCCAGGGCAGCGTCACCTCGCGCGGGACCACCTGCACCACGTCGCCGTCCGCCTGCTCGACGAAGGCGGCGCAGAGATTGGCGTGCCGGTCCAGCAGTGCCTGCCCGGCGCGGCGCATCCGCCGCGGGTCGATGTCGCCGGACAGGTGGAACACCATCTGCATGTGGTAGGCGTCGAACGAGGACGCCCCGGCGAGCATGGTGTGGAACAGCATCCCGGACTGCGCCGGGGTCACCGGCCACACCTCGGCCAGCGGGCCGAACCGGGCCTCCCAGGTGTCGATCTCCTCCTGCGCCACGTCGACCAGCGGCGCGTCGCTCGGGGTCAGTCCGCCGGCGTCGGGGGCCGCGGCGTGCCGGGCCAGGGCGGTCAGCGCCTCGACCCACAGCGCGGCCAGCTCGGTGACCTCGTCGCGGGAGAGCACCCCGGTCGGGAAGCCGAACCAGGCGGTCAGTTCGTCGCCGGCGGGGGTGGCGGTGGCGACCGCGTTGATCTCCAGCGCCGACAGCACCGGCATGTCGGCGTCCGGGGCGGCGATCAGGTCGCGGTGCGTGGTGTCGGGAGTCCAGCCCAGGCCGCGCAGTTCCTCGGGGATGTCGGCCGCGGAGGACTTGCCGAGGTAGTTGAACCCGATCTCGGGCGGGCGCCGTCCGGCGAGGTCGGCGGCGGTGGCGGGGTTGAGGTGGCGCAGCAGGCCGTAGCCGACGCCGCTGCCGGGTACCGCCCGCAGTTGCTCCTTGACGGCTTTGACGGCCCGGCCGGCCGCCGGGCCGCCGGCGAAGGCGTCCGCCACGTCGACGCCTGCCAGGTCCAGGCGGACCGGGAACATCGCGGTGAACCAGCCGACCGTGCCGGACAGGTCGGCGCCGGGCACCAGGTGCTCCTCCCGGCCGTGTCCCTCCAGCCTGACCAGCGCGGCCGAGCCGGGCACGCCGCGGGTACGGCGCCAGCGCACCAGCGCCAGCGCCAGGGCGGCCAGCAGCCCGTCGTCGGCGCCGCCCCGGAACACCGAGGGCACCGTGTCGAGCAGCGTCCGGGTGACGTCCGCCGGCACCTGGACGCGGACGGTGTCCACGGTGGCGGCGACATCGCGGACGGGATCCAGGGCGCGCGCGCCGAGCGGGGCCTCCTCGCCGCGCAGGATCTCCTGCCACCGGGGCAGTTCCGCCACCCGCTCGGGGGCGGCCGCCTCGTCGGCCAGCGCGTGCGTCCAGCGGCGCAGCGAGGTGCCCGCCCCGGCGCGCTCCGGCGGGAGCCCGTCGCGGACCCGTTGCCAGGCGGACACCAGGTCCGGCAGCAGGATCCGCCACGACACCCCGTCGACGACCAGGTGGTGCAGCACGATCAGCAGCCGGTCCGCTTCCGTGGCGGAGGTGAACCGCACGAACTGCGCCATGACGCCCGCGTCGGGGTCCAGCCGGCCCGCCGCCGCGTCCAGTTCGGCCTGCGCGTCGGAGCCGTCGCGGGGGACCTCGCGCAGCGACAGGCCGGCGTCCACGGTGCCGGCCGGGGCGATGCGCAGGCCGGGTCCGGTGCGGTCGAGCCGGGACCTGAGGGCGTCGTGGCGGTCCAGTACGGCCTGGAGCGTGGCGACCAGTTGCCCGTGGTCGATGTCCTCGGGCAGGGTCAGCAGCGCGGACATGCAGAACCGGCCGATGGGGCCGCCGAGTTCGAGGACGTGGGCCGCGGTCGGCGGCAGCGGCGCCCAGCCGGTGCCGCCGCCGGGCAGCTCCGCCAGGCGTACCGGCTCCTCGCGGCGGCGGCCCTCGACGAGTTCCGCGAGCCGGACGACCGTGCGGTGCTCGAAGACCTCCCGGGTGCCGACGACGACGCCGCGCGTCTTGGCCCGCGCGACGACCTGGATGGAGCGGATACTGTCGCCGCCGCTGGTGAAAAAGTCGTCGTCGATGCCGACCCGTTCGGCGCCGAGCACGTCCGCGTACACCTCGGCGAGGATCCGCTCGGTCTCGGTGCGCGGCGCACGGTACTCGGCACCGGTGAACTCCGGCTCGGGCAGCGCGGCCCGGTCCAGCTTGCCGCTGGCGGTCAGCGGCAGCCGGTCCAGCGCCACGATGAGGGCGGGCACCATGTAGTCCGGCAGCCGCTCGGCGGCGAACCGCCGCAGCTCCGCGACCGGGACGTGGTCCGCGTCCGCGCCGTCCTCGGCAGGGGCCGGTACCACGTGACCGACGAGGCGTGCGGTGCCGGCGGGGTCCTCGCGGACCGTGACGACGGCCTGGCCGACCGCGGGGTGCCGGGCGAGGACCGCCTCGATCTCGGTGGGCTCGACGCGGATGCCGTTGACCTTCACCTGGGTGTCGGCGCGTCCCGCGTAGGTGAGCCGGCCGTCGCCGTCCCACCGCGCCAGGTCACCGGTGCGGTACATCCGCGCGCCGGGCTCGCCGAACGGGCAGGGCACGAACCGCTGGGCGGTGGCCCGGCCGTCGAGGTGGTAGCCGCGGGCGAGCCGGCCGGCGACGTACAGCTCGCCGGTGACGCCGGGCGGCACCGGGGCGAGGTCCGGCCCGAGGACGTGGGCGCGCATGTTGGCGAGGGGGCGGCCGACGGGGACCGCGCCGGTCCCGTCCGGCTGCTCGGGGACGGTGTGCGTGGTGGCGTAGAAGCTCTCGGTCTGCCCGTAGGCGTTGACGACGCGGACGCCGGGCAGGGCGTCGCGCACCTTGCGCACCAGGTCGGCGGTGAGGGCCTCGCCGGCGAAGACGACGGTCTCGACGTCGAGACCGCCCGCGCCCGGGCCCGCGGCGGCGAGCTGGTCGAGCAGTGCGGAGAACACCGTGGGCACGGCGCTGATCGTGGTGCCCGACCACGCACCGCGTTCGGCGAGTTCGAGGACGTCGCGGACGATCTCCACGGTGGCTCCGGCGGTGAGGGCCGTGAAGATCTCGAAGACGGAGACGTCGAAGTTCACGGACGTCGCGGCGAGCATCCGCGACCCCGGCCCGACGCCCACGGTGCGGCGCAGGTCCCGCACGCCGTTGACGACGGCGCCGTGCGTGACGGCGACGCCCTTGGGGGTGCCGGTCGAGCCGGAGGTGAACATCACGTAGGCCAGGTCGTCCGCCGAGACGCGGACGTCGCGGCCCTCGGGGCCGGCGTCGGTGCCGGGGTCGTCGAGGCGCAGGTCGTCCAGGTTCAGGACGGGCGCCGGGGAGCCGGCCACGACCGCCGCCGCCTCGCCGCCGGTCAGCACCAGCGCCGGACGGGCGGTGTCCAGGAGCAGGCCGATCCGCGAGGACGGGTAGGCGGGGTCGACCGGCAGGTAGGCGCCGCCGGCCTTGAGCACGGCGAGCATCCCGACCACCAGGTCGGCGCGGCGGGGCAGGGCCACGGCGACCAGGACGTCCGGTCCGACGCCGTGCTCCCGCAGGCGTGCGGCGAGCCGGCCGGCGCGGGCGTCGAGTTCCCGGTACGTCAGTTCGGTGTCCGCGCACACCACAGCCGTGGCGTCGGGTGTGCGGGCGGCGCGGTCGGCGACCAGTTCCGGCACCGTCGCTCCCGGCACCGGGGCCGCCGTGTCGTTCACCCGTGCCAGCAGCTCCCGTTCGGCGTCGGTACGCACGTCCACGGCGGCCAGCGGCGCCCCGGGGTCGGCGACCACCTGCCGCAGGACGCGCGCGAAGCGGTCGACGATCGCCTCGGCGGTGGCGTGGTCGAACAGTTCCGTCGCGTACTCCAGGCGCCCGTAGGCGCCGCCGTCCGCGCGCGGGACGACGTTGAGGAAGAGGTCGAACTTGGCGGTCCCGGTGTCCGCCGCGACGGGTGTCGCCCGCAGCCCCGGCATCTCGATGGGCGGCCACACGAACTGCCAGGCCAGCATCACCTGGAACAGCGGCTGGTAGGAGGTGGCACGCTGCGGGCCCAGCAGCTCCACCAGCCGCTCGAACGGCATGTCCTGGTTGTCGTAGGCGTCCAGGGCCTTGTCCCGCACCTGCTCCAGCAGGGCGCCGAAGGACGGGTCGCCCGACAGGTCGGCGCGCAGCACCCACGTGTTGACGAAGAACCCGATCAGTGCGTCGAGCTGCTCGTCGGCGCGTCCCTCGATGGGGCTGCCGATCGTCAGGTCGGTGCCGCCGCCCAGCTTGTGCAGGAGGACCGCGAGCGCGGCCTGCGCGGCCATCGGCGGCGTGGCGCCCCGCTCCGCGGCCAGCCTGCCGAGCCCGGTGAGCAGCTCGGGTTCCAGTTCGAAGGCGACGTGGCCGCCGCGGTGGTCGGACATGGTCGGGCGGGGCCGGTCCAGGGGGAGCTGGACCGGCTGCGGCACTCCTTCGAGTTCCCGGCGCCAGTGGTCGATCTGCCCGGCGGCGACCGACTCCGGGTCCGCCTCGTCGCCCAGCACCTCGCGCTGCCACAGCGTGTAGTCCTTGTACTGCACCGGCAACGGCTCCCACTGCGGGGCGGCGCCCCGGTGGCGGGCCGTGTACGCCGACACCAGCCCTTGGAGGAACGGCGCCATGGAGGCACCGTCCACCGCGATGTGGTGGAACACGAACGCGACGACGTGCTCCCGCGGGGCGAGCCGGAAGACGGTGGTGCGCAGCGGCAGCTCCGTCTCCAGGTCGAAGCCCCGGCCGAGGTCCTCGCCCAGCGCGGCGTCCAGCGCGTCCGCGGCCACGTCGACCACCCGGAACGGGACGGCCGCCTCCCGTGGGGGCAGGATCCGCTGCTCGGGCGTGCCGTCCGCGTCCTCGGCGACGAGGGTGCGCAGCGTCTCGTGCCGGGTCACGACATCCGTGACGGCCGCGGCCAGGGCCGCGGTGTCCAGCTGCCCTTCCAGACGCAGGACGAAGGGGATGTTGTAGGTCGCGGAGGGGCCTTCCAGACGGTGGAGGAACCACAGCCGGCGTTGGGCGAACGACAGCGGAATCATCGGGCGCACACTCCTACACGGTCATCTGGCGCAGTTGGGGGCGGTTCTTCTTGCGCGGCGGGGAGTCGTCCGCGGTCAGTTCCTCGATGCGCGCCGCCAGTTGGGCGACGGTCGGGTTGCGGAACACCAGGGTGACCTTGGAGTCGACGCCGAACCGGTTGCGGATGCGTCCGCTGAGCCGGGTGGCGAGCAGGGAGTGGCCGCCGTTGCCGAAGAAGTCGTCGTCGATGCCGATCTCCTCCCGGCCGAGCAGGTCGGCGAAGAGCCCGCACAGGACTTCCTCGGTGGGGGTGCGCGGCGCCCGTCCGGCCTGGGCCCCGCCCTGGCCGGGAGCGGGGAGCGCGCCGCGGTCGAGCTTCCCGCTCGGGTTGGTGGGGAACTCGGCCAGCGGCACGATCGCCGACGGGACCATGTACTCCGGCAGGCGCCGGCGCAGCAGCTCCGCCAGGGGCGCGAGGTCCAGCCCGGCCGGGTCCGCCTTGCCGGCCGGCACCACGTACGCGACCAGCTTCTGGTCGCCGGGGCGGTCCTCGCGCACCAGGGCGACGGCCTGCGCCACGGCGGGGTGCTCGGCCAGGACGTGCTCGATCTCGCCCAGTTCGATGCGAAAGCCCCGGATCTTCACCTGGAAGTCGGTGCGCCCGATGTACTCCAGGCGGCCGTCCTCGCGCCAGCGCACCAGGTCGCCGGTGCGGTACATCCGGGTGCCGGGACCGCCGAACGGGCAGGCCAGGAACCGTCCCGCGGTGAGGTCGGGCCGGCCCTGGTAGCCGCGGGCGAGGCCGTCGCCGGCGATGTACAGCTCGCCGCGCACGCCGCGCGGTACGGGCCGCAGTCGTGCGTCGAGGACGTACACCTGGGTGTTGCCGACGGGGGTGCCGATGGACGGGTCGCCGGCGCCGGGGGTGACCGGCGCGCTCGTCGACCAGATCGTCGTCTCGGTGGGACCGTAGACGTTGGTCACCTCGGCGGCCTGCCCGGCCAGGGCCTCGGCGAGCTGCGGCGGCAGTGCCTCCCCGCCGACCAGGATCCGCAGGCCGGCGGCGCCGTCGGGCTCCTCCATGAGCAGGATCTGCCAGAACGCCGGTGTCGCCTGCACGGCGGTCACCCGGTGGCGGCGGATCGTCTCCCGTACGGCCGAGGGCTGGGCGACGGTCTCCTTGCCCGCCAGCACCACCGCCGCGCCGGAGGTCAGCGGCAGGTACAGCTCCAGTCCGGCGATGTCGAAGGAGACCGTCGTCACGGCGAGCAGCCGGTCGCGGGGGGCCAGCGGGAACCGGCGCCGCATGGTGGCCAGGAAGTTGGCCAGCCCCCGGTGGGTGACGGACACGCCCTTGGGCTTGCCCGTGGAGCCGGAGGTGTAGATGACGTACGCGGCGTTGTCCGGGCGGACGGTCACGGTGGGCGCCGTCGCCGGGTGGGCCGTGCGGTC
Source organism: Streptomyces sp. NPDC096105 (assembly GCF_044763335.1). Taxonomy (NCBI): domain Bacteria; kingdom Bacillati; phylum Actinomycetota; class Actinomycetes; order Kitasatosporales; family Streptomycetaceae; genus Streptomyces; species Streptomyces sp. NPDC096105. The sequence goes on along the minus strand of NZ_JBIWGC010000029.1, from coordinate 40,596 downwards.
GGCGCCGGCGAGGGTGTCGGCGTCCAGGACGAGCACGGGGCGGGCGTCCTCGACGATGTGGTCGATGCGGGAGCGCGGGTGGTCCGGGTCGATCGGGACGTAGGTGGCGCCGGCCTTGAGCACGGCCAGCAGCGCGACCACGAGTTCGGCGGAGCGCGGCAGTCGCACGGCCACCGGCGACTCGGGCCGCACTCCGCGGTCGATCAGCCAGTGGGCCAGGCGGTTGGCGCGCTCCTCCAGTTCCGCGTAGGTGAGCGAGGTGTCCTCGGCGATGACGGCGACGGCCTCGGGGGTGGCCTCGGCCTGCCGGCGCACGGACTCCGCCGGGCCCGCCGCCGGGGCCGGTTCGGCGGTGTCGTTCACCTCGCGCAGCAGCCAGTCGCGTTCCTTGCCGCCGAGTACGTCGAGGTCGCCGAGGCGGGTGGCCGGGTCGGCCAGGAGCTGGTCGAGGACCCGCACCAGCCGGACGGCGATCTCCTCGGCCGCGTCGCGGTCGTAGAGGTTGTTCTGGTAGTCGAGGGAGAGCCGCAGGTAGGGGTCGGAGGAGTTGAGCGTGAGCGGATAGTGCGAGCCCGCGAACGGCCGGATGCCGTCGATGGTGAAGCCCGCCGAGGTGTTGGCCTCCACCATGCCTTCACGGTCGATCGGATAGTTCTCGAACACGAGCAGCGTGTCGAACAGGGCGGGCAGGCCGACGCCGCGCTGGATGTCGGCCAGCCCGTAGTGGTGGTGGTCGAGCAGGGCGGTCTGCCGGTCCTGGAGGTCGGTGATGACCTGGCCCAGGGTGTGCTCGGGGGCGCAGTTCACCCGGGTCGGCAGGGTGTTGATGAACAGGCCGACCATCTCGTCGGAGCCGGCCAGGTCGGCCGGGCGGCCGTTGACGGCGGCTCCGAAGACCACGTCGTGCTGCCCGGTGAGCCGCGACAGCAGGACCGCCCAGGCGCCCTGGAGCAGCGTGTTGAGGGTGACGCCCAGTTCGGCGGCGCGGCGGGCGAGTTCGCGTCCCTTGTCGATCGACAGCGGTACCTCGACCCGCCCGAGGGCGGACGCCGTCCCCTTCAGGGCGGCGTTCGGGGCGACGAGGGTCGGCTCGTCGAATCCGTCCAGTTCGGCCTTCCACCGCGCCTCGGAGACCGCCTGGTCCCGCGTGGCCAGCCAGGCCAGGTAGTCGCCGTAGCTGCGGACCGGCGCCGCCTCCCGGGTGCCGGAGTACAGCCTGATCAGGTCGGTGATCACCATCGGCGACGACCAGCCGTCGAAGAGGGTGTGGTGCGCGGTGAGGACGAGCTTGGCCCGCTGTGGCCCGCAGGTGAGCAGCGCCAGGCGGATCAGCGGCGGCCGGGCCGGGTCGAGCTGGTCGGCGCGGTCGTCGGCGAGCGCCCGGTCGAGCGCCGCGTCCTGCTCGGCCTCGCTCAGGCCGGTCAGGTCCAGGTGCCGCCAGGACAGGTCGACGTGGTCCGGCACGACCTGCACCGGCTCGCCGTCGTCGGTGGTGAGGAACGCGGAGCGCAGGTTCGGGTACCGCTGCAGCAGCGCCTGTCCGGCGGCCCGCATGCGGTCGGGGTCGACGTGCCCGGACAGGTGCAGTGCGAACTGCATGTGGTAGACGTCGAAGGAGCCCTCGGCGAGTGCGGCCTGGAACTGGATGCCGGACTGCCCGGGGGCCTGCGGCCACACCTCGGTGAGCCGCCCGTACCGCTCTTCCCACGCCTCGATCTCGTACTGCCGCACCGGGACCAGCGGGGCGTCGGAGGGGGTGAGCCCGCCGATGCCGGGGCGGGCGGCGTAGGCGGCCATGCCGCGCAGCACCTCGGTCCACAGCTCGGCCAGTTCCGTGGTCCGCTCCCGGGTCAGGACCCCGGTGGGGAACATGAAGGCCGCCTGGAGCCGGGGACCCTCGGGGGTGTCGGTGGCGACCGAGTTGACCTCCAGGGCGGACAGCGCCGGCAGGTCCGCATCCGGCAGGGCGATCAGCTCGGCGGACCAGGACGCCGGCCCCCATCCCTCGGCGCGCAGGTGCTCGGGCACGTCGGAGTCGGAGATCCGGCCGAGGTAGTTGAACCCGATCTGCGGCGCCGGGCAGTCGGCGAGCTGCTCGCCGGTCTCCTCGTTCAGCCAGCGCAGCAGCCCGTAGCCGACGCCCTTGCCGGGGACGGCGCGCAGTTGTTCCTTGACCAGTCGGACGGCCCGTCCGGCGGCGGCGCCGCCCGCCAGCACGTCGGCCAGGTCCACGTCCCGCACGTCGACGCGGGCCGGGTACATGCTGGTGAACCAGCCGACGGTGCGGGACAGGTCGGCCCCGGGGACGACGTGCTCCTCGCGGCCGTGTCCCTCCAGGCGGACCAGGGTCGAGGCGTCCGCGTCGCGCCACCGCTTCACCGCCAGGGCGAGGGCGGCGAGCAGCACGTCGGTGCCGGTGCCCCGGAAGGCCGTGGGGAGCGTGCTCAGCACGGCCTCGGTGACGTCGGAGGGCAGCTCCACCCGTACGGTGTCGACGGTGGACCACACGTCCACCGCGGGGTCGAAGGGGCGGGTGCCCAGCGGCGGGTCGGACTCCTCCAGCACGTTCTGCCAGTGGGTCAGTTCCGCCTCGCGCTCGGGGGAGTACGCCTCGTCCTCGAGCGCCGCCGCCCAGCGCCGGGCCGACGTGCCGACCGCGGGCAGTTCGGGTGCGGTGCCGGAGCGGATCCGCTGCCAGGCCTCGGCGAGGTCCGACATCAGGATGCGCCAGGAGACGCCGTCCACGACGAGGTGGTGCAGCACCATCAGCAGGCGGCCCCGGCCGGTGCCGGGGGCGAACCAGACGAAGTCCGCCATGATGCCGGCCCCGGGATCCAGGCGCCCCACCGCGTCGTCCAGTTCCGCCCTGGCCGCCTCCAGCGCGGCCGGCTCGTCCCAGCGGCCGTCGCAGTCGACCCGGCGGATCAGGCCGGCCGCGCGGACGGTGCCGGGTTCGCGCACGAGGAGGGAGGGCTCGTCGCCGGGCACCAGTGCGGCGCGGAGCAGGTCGTGCCGGTCGAGTACGGCGTCCAGGGTGGCGGCGAGACCGTCGGCGTCGATGCCGTCGGGCAGTTCCAGCACCATCGACATGGCGAACCGGTCGGTGCCGCCGCCGTGTTCGAAGATCTGCCGGGCCACCGGCTGGAGCGGCATCGGGCCGACGCCGCCGCCGTCGAGTTCGGCGAGGACGGGCGTCCGGTCCCGGCGGTCGGCCGCCACCTCGGCCAGTTGGGCCGCCGTGCGGCGCTCGAAGATCTCCCTGGTGGTCAGTTCCAGGCCCTTGGCGCGGACCCGCGCGACCACCTGGATGGAGCGCAGGCTGTCCCCGCCGACCGCGAAGAAGTCGTCGTCGGCGCCGACCCGGTCCACGCCGAGGACGTCCGCGTAGGCGGCGGTGATGATCTTCTCGGCCTCGGTGCGGGGCTCCCGGTAGGTCTCGCCGTGGAACTCCGGCTCGGGCAGCGCCGAGCGGTCCAGCTTGCCGGTCGGCCCGAGCGGCAGGCTGCCGAGGGCGACGAACGCGGAGGGCACCATGTAGTCGGGCAGCCGGGCCGCGACGTACTTGCGCAGCTCGGCGGCGGAAGCCCCGGCCTGCACGTCCACGTCGCCGATGCCGCCGTCGCCGTCGTCGCCCACGGCGCCCTCGCCGGTGTGCACGACGTACGCGACGAGCCGCTTGCCGCCCGCGGGCAGTTCCCGGCCGATGACCACGGCCTCGCTGATGCCGGGGTGCGCGGCGACGACCGCCTCCACCTCGGCGGTCTCGATGCGGAAGCCGCGCACCTTCACCTGGCCGTCGCCGCGGCCGACGCACTCCAGTTCGCCCCGCGCGTTCCAGCGGGCCAGGTCGCCGGTGCGGTACATCCGCTCGCCCGCCGGGCCGAAGGGGTCGGCCACGTAGCGTCCGGCGGTCAGGCCGGGGCGGCCGTGGTAGCCGCGGCCCACGCAGGCACCGGCCACGTACAGCTCGCCGACCACGCCCTGGGGTACGGGGGCGAGGCCGGGGCCGAGGACGTAGGCGCGCATGTTGCCCAGCGGGGAGCCGATGGGCGCGACGTCGCCCTCGGACCACTCCTGGCCGGGGGCGAGGGAGAAGGTGGTGGCGTAGAAGCTCTCGCTCTGCCCGTAGGAGTTGACGATCCGCGCGCCGGGCAGGGCCTCGCGCACCTGCCGCACCAGCCGGGCCGGCAGGACGTCGCCCGCGAAGACGACGGTGCGCACGTCGGCCGCCGCGTCCAGGTGGCCGACCAGTTCGCCGAGGACCGAGGGGACGCCGCTGAGGATGTGGCCGTCGAAGCCGTCCCGTTCGCCGAGCGCCAGCGCGTTGGGCAGGATCTCGGCCGTGCCGCCGGTGGTGAGGGTGGTCAGCAGCTCGAAGACCGACACGTCGAAGTTGACCGAGGTGCCGGCCGGCATCCGCCACCCGGGCGGCGTGCCGAGGACGCGCACCAGTTCCCGTACGCCGTTGACGACGTTGCGGTGGGTGATCGCCGCGCCCTTCGGCGTGCCGGTGGAACCGGAGGTGAACATGACGTACGCCAGGTTGTCCGGGCCGAGCGGCGAGGTCCGGTCGGCGTCGCCGGGCGCCCCGGCAGGGGTGTCCCACCGGGCGCGGTCGTCGAGGTCGACGGGTACGAGGTCGCCGGCCGGCAGCTCCCGCCAGGTCGCGGTGTCGGTGACCGCGAACCGGGGGCGGGCCTCGGACAGCACGGTCCGCGCCCGCCCGCTGAGGTACTGCGGGTCCATCGGCACGTATCCGGCGCCGGACTTGAGGATGCCGAGCAGGCCGGCGACGAGGTTCTCGGTGCGCGGCAGGGCGAGGACCACCAGGTCCTCGGGGCCCGCCCCGCGCCGGATCAGTTCCCAGGCGACGGCGTTCGCCCGGTCGTCCAGCTCCCGGTAGGTCAGGGTCCGGCCGTCGCACACGAGCGCCGGGGCGTCGGGCGTGGCGGCCGCCTGCCGCTCGAACATCCGGGGGGCCGTCAGTGCGGGCAGTTCGGCCGGCGTGCCGACGGCCCGGGTGAGCCAGAGGTCCCGCTCGTCCGCGGAGAGGACGTCGAGGGTGGCGACCGGGCGCCCGGGTGCGGCGACGAGCAGGCCGAGGACGCGGACGAACCGCTCGGCGAGGGTGCCGGCGGTGTCCCGGTCGAACAGGCCGGTGGCGTACTCCAGGCGGCAGTCGGCCCCGCCGGCGTCGTTGGGCAGCAGGTCGAAGAAGAGGTCGAACTTGGCGGTGCCGGTCTCCAGCCGCTCGACCTGGACGCCCAGCCCGGGCAGTTCCAGCGGCGGGACGGGCGGCTGCCAGGAGAGCATGACCTGGAAGAACGGGTTGTAGGAGGTGGAGCGGTGCGGGTTGAGCATCTCCACCAGCCGCTCGAACGGCATGTCCTGGTTGTCGTAGGCGGCCAGGGACCGCTCCCGCACCCGCTGGAGCAGCTCGCGGAAGGTGGGGTTGCCGCTCAGGTCGACGCGCAGGACCCAGGTGTTGACGAAGAACCCGACGAGGTCGCGCAGGTCCTCGTCCGTGCGGTCGGTGATGGGCGCGCCGATGGGCACGTCGTCGCCGCAGCCGAGGTGCTTCAGGAGCACCGCGAGCGCCGAGTGCATGACCATCGACACCGTGGTGTCCAGCTCGGCGGCGAGCTTCTCCACCCCCTCCAGCAGGGCGGGGTCGAGGGAGAACGGGATCCGGTCGCCGTCGGGGCTCATCACCCGGGGGCGCGGGCGGTCCGTCGGCAGGGGCAGCGGCTGCGGCAGGTCGGCAAGCGCCTCGCGCCAGTACTCGAGCTGCCGGGCCGCCAGGCTCTCCGGGTCGGACTCGTCGCCCAGCAGGTCGAGCTGCCACAGCGTGTAGTCCGCGTACTGCACCGGCAGCGGCTCCCACGCCGGGGCCCCGCCCCGGGCGCGGGCCGCGTAGGCGGTGGTGAGGTCGCGGAACAGCGGCCCGAAGGACTCCCCGTCCACCGCGATGTGGTGTGCGACGACGACCAGGGTGTGGTCGCGGGGTCCGCCGCGCACCAGTCTGGCCCGGATCGGCGCGTCGGCGGCCAGGTCGAACGTCTGCGTGGCGGCCTCCTCGACCGCAGCCGCCCGCAGCCGCCCGGTGGCCTCGACGACGGGCAGGGCGAACGGCTGCTCCCCGGCCGCCAGCACCCGCTGGTGCGGTACGCCGTCGTCGCCCTCGACGATCACCGTGCGCAGCACCTCGTGCCGCTCGACGACGTCGCGGAGCGCCGCCGTGAGCGCGTCCACGTCCAGGTCGCCGGTCAGCCGCAGCGCGAACGCGCCGTTGTAGGTCGGCGAGGGGCCTTCGAAACGGTCCACGAACCACAGCCGGCGCTGCGCGAACGACAACGGGATCATTGTGTCTCCAATATCGGCGAACCGGACGGCGCGGTCGTCGCTCAGTCCTGGTCGAGGAGGGTCAGGAGTTCGTCGTTGTAGAAGTCGTCGATGGAGCAGGCGCCCGACAGCGTCGAGAAGTACCGGTCGATGTGCTCCTGGTGGCCGACGAGTTTGCGGAGCATCTCCGTGCGCCCCTCGGGCTTCAGCTCGGCCACGTTCAGCGCGCCCTGGTAGTGGTGCAGGGCCTCGTTGCCCAGCTCGTTCTCGTAGCGCCGCAGGGCCGTCCGCAGCGCGGCCTCGTCGTGCAGGTTCTCCCCGATGAACCCGGTGAGGGACTGGGCCTGGACGAAGGCCTCGGTGATGCCGCGGGCGGTGATGGAGTCCTTGTGGTTGACCGCGTCACCGACCAGCACCCAGCCGGGCCCGTAGGCCTTGCGGAAGTAGTTCTCCTGGTGGCCCGTGCCGTAGAGCTGCTCCTCGCGCCGGCCCGAGCGCATCCGCTCGTACAGTTCGGGGGCCGTGGTGCGCAGCGCCTCCAGGTAGGCGGGTTCCACGTTCTTGCGGACCTGGTTGTAGTCCGCCTGCGGGAAGTACGTCATGAGCAGCGTGAGGTCGTCGTTGGTGGGCAGGACGCCGATCCAGCGGCCCGGCCGCTCGTACAGCTCGAAGTCGGCGGGGACGCCGGACCAGTAGCTGTAGTAGGTGGTGGTCATGCGCGGGTGCTCCATGACGTACTCCGCGCCGGCCTTGCGCGCCACCAGGGAGCGCATGCCGTCCGCGCCGACGACCAGGCGGGCCCGGTCAGTCGCCTCGGCGCCGCCGGGCGTGGAGTACCGCACCCCGACGACCCGGTCGTCCTCGAACACCAGGTCCTTGACCGCGCACCCCTGGCGGAACTCCGCACCGGCCGCCACGGCCCCCTCCGCGAGGATCGGGTCGAGCACGTACCGCCGGGGCGCGTAGGTGGTCGTCAGGCCGTCGATCGGCAGTGAGAAGCCCTCGATGCGCACGCCCGGGCCCTGGTAGACCTGGTGGGTGATCGGCTGGGCGCCCGACTCGCGGATCCGGTCGAGCAGCCCCCACCGGTCGAGCAGCGCCACGCCCTGCATGTGCAGGTAGTGCGAGGACAGCGTGTCCTGCGGGAAGTGCGCTTTCTCCAGGAGCAGGACACGGTAGCCCTGCCGTGCGAACAGCATGGCCGTCGGCGATCCCGCACAACGGGCCCCTATGACAATCACGTCGTACATGGCGCGCCTCTCTCACCAGTAGGTCTTCGACACAACGCGGCTACGGGGCGGTCGTCGCAGCCTGGGATTCGATGTACGCGGAGATGGCCGCCACCGTCGGGTGGAGGAACATCTGGTCCATCGGGACCTCGACGCCCAGCTCCTCGATGTAGGCGCCCTGGATCCGCACCATGACCAGGGACTGGCCCCCCAGGGCGAAGAAGTCGTCGTCGACGGAGATGTCGTCGCGCTGGAACTCCCGGCACCAGATGGCACGCACGCTCTCGGCAGTCATCGCTGTCCTCTCGGTTGTCATCGCTGTTCGCCCGCTAGGAGGTGCCGCTGCCGGCGTACCGCTCGACGCGGGCGGCGGCGAGGGCGGCGCGGTCGACCTTGCCGTGCGGGCTGAGGGGGAGCCGCGCGATGTTCAGGAAGCGGGCGGGGACCATGGTGCGCGGCAGGTCCCGCAGCAGACGGGCGCGCACGTCGTCCTCGGCGAGGTCGCCTCCGGCCGGGACGAGGAACGCGGTCAGCTCGGCCTCGGCGGCGTCGGTGTACGTGACGACCACCGCGGCCTCCCGGACGCCGTCCAGCCGGGCGAGGGCGCGCTCGACGTCGGTGGGGTCGATGCGCATGCCGCGCACCTTCACCTGGGCGTCGATCCGGCCGAGGACGACGAGGTCGCCGGCGTCGGTGACGTGCCCGCGGTCGCCGGTGCGGTAGACGCGGACCTGCTCGCCGCCGGCCTCGACGGTGGTGAACCTGCGGTTCTCGGGGCCGGCGTTGAGGTAGCCCGCGCCGACGCCGGCACCGGCGATGCAGATCTCGCCCTGCTCGCCCGGGGCGACGTGGCGCAGGTCCTCGTCGACGAGGTGGATGTCGGTGTTGTAGGCGGGCCTGCCGACCGGCGGGGCGTCCGGCCGGCCGGGGTCGTGGCCGGCGAGGTCGTAGGAGGTCGCGACGTCCGTGCACTCGGCGACGCCGTACTGGTGCAGGAGGGTGCAGCTGTTGCCCTCGCGCCGGGCCCAGTCGGTGAGCCGCTCGGCCTTGAGCGCCTCACCGCCGAAGAGGACGTAGTCGAGCCGGGTGAGGGCGTCGCCGCCGCGTGCGGTCTCCCAGTCCACCAGCACGTACAGGGTGCTGGAGGCGCAGTGCACCACGCGGATGTCGTGCTCGGTCAGGACCCGGTAGGCCATCATGGCGTCGAAATTGCGGCTGGCCAGGAGGTACTGGGTGGCGCCGCAGAACAGCGGTGTCATCAGGGCGCGCTGGGAGAGGTCGAAACCGAAGGCGCTGACGACCAGGTGGTGCGAGCCGCTGTGCAGGCCGTACTCCAGCTTCAGCCAGTTCATCAGGTTGAACCAGCCCTCGTGCCGCACCGCGGTCAGTTTCGGCGTCCCGGTCGACCCGGACGTGAAGACGGCGTAACACACGTCGTCGCCGGTGACGTCGGCGTCGGGCGCGGTGGCCGGCAGGTCCGCCAGGTGGCCGGCGAGCCGTTCGAGGTCGACGGTCTCCACGTCCGCCGACTCGACCATCTCGGCGGTCGCCGGGGAGGTCACGATCAGGGCGAGGCCGGGCACCTGGCCCAGCAGCAGTCGCAGCCGGGCCGCCGGGTAGGCCGGGTCGAACGGCACGTAGGCGGCGCCCGCCTTCAGCGTGCCGAGGATGGCGACGAGCAGGTCGGGCGAGTAGTCGAGGCAGACGCCGACCCTGGCGCCCCGGCCGTGCCCGCGGGCGACGAGGAAGCGCGCGAAGCGATTGGCCCGCGCGTCCAGTTCCGCGTACGTCACCCGCCGGCCGGCGTGGACGACGGCGACCGCGTCGGGGGTGGCCGCCGCGTGCGCCTCGAACTGCCGGTGGACGACGGGCACGGGGGGCAGGGCCACCCGTTTTCCCTGAAGGATCATCAACTGACTCCGAGGTAGGAGGTGTCCGGGGAGGGGGCCGCCACGGCGGGGGCGCCGGCCGGGGCCGCCGTCAGGCGGTGCGCCGCCGGGCGGCGGGCAGGACGGCGGTCTCGAGCATCCGGGCCACCCACTGGTCGACGGGCAGGCCGTACGCGGCGGCGGCCTTCGCGCAGTGGTCCAACTGGTCCGCGGACAGCTCGATGGTGAGCGTGGTGGCCGTCTTGCGGCGCTTCTCCGCCGCCGACTCGGCCAGCCGGGTCACCTCCTGCTGCCCGGCGCCGCCCGCGGGGGCGGCCTCGGCCGTGCCGCTCTGCACGGCGAGGCCGGCGCGGACCGCCCGGCGCAGTTCGTTGCGCGACCACTTCTGCTGTTCGGCCTTGCGCAGCCAGTAGTCCTGCTCGGGCGGCGACAGGCGGGTCACCTCGGCGTGGTGGGCGAAGCTGAGGCTGTCGCGCCTGCGGTGGTGCTCGAACCGCCGGGCGACCCACGCGTAGTTGCGCAGGGTCTGGTAGTCGAGCCCGGTGCGCTCGATCGCCTCCTTGTACCGCCGCCAGCCGTAGGTGGTCTCCCCGTAGATCAGCCAGTCGGCGAGCCACCACGCCGAGGAGTTCACCAGCTCGCGCAGATTGCTGCCGATGCGCTCCCAGGACCGCTCCGGCAGGTTCTCCGGGAGGATCATTCCCGACTTGCGCACCGTGGCCTGGGATCCCACGAAGGACAGGACCACGTCGCGCTGCGCGGGCTCACCGCCGCCCGCCGCAGGCCTCGCGCTCGCGGTTTTCACAGCGCCCCTCACAACCTTCATCTCCCCACTCAGAGTGCTTGCCTCGAACGTCCGGGCCGGCGCCGCGGCGCTCAGTCCCCCGCCATGGCCTCCCGCAGGCTCCTGGGGCGCAGGTCGGTCCAGTTCTGCTCGACGTACTCCAGGCACTCGGACCTGGCCGCCTCGCCGAAGACCACCCGCCAGCCGGCGGGCACCTCGGCGAACGCCGGCCACAGGGAGTGCTGCTCCTCGTCGTTGACCACGACGTGGAAGCGGCCGGTCTCGTCGTCGAAGGGGTTCGTGCTCACCTGGGCACCGTCCTTAAGCGTCATGGTGTGACTCGCGATGGGTGTCGCCCGGCCGGTGCGCGACGGCACCGGGCTGGGGGGTCGCCGGTCGGCGCGTCCGGTCGACGGGACGCTCGGCTGTCCGGTCGACGGGACATCTGGCATCGGGGGCGGCCCCGGCGTTGCCACGTCACCGTAAGGACTCGGCCATCGGCGCTTCAAGGGCGGCGGACCGCCCGCAGGACCGGGTCCGCACCGGCCCGGATCGCCTGTACTTCGCCGGGCCGCTGTGCCAGCATGCGGCGCGTCGCCCGCACCGGCGGACCACTCCGTCGGGCCCCGCCCGCGGTCGGGGCGGCCCGTGGGCATCGCGTCGTACGGCACGGCGTCGTACGGCACGGCACGGCGTCGCACGGCACGGCGTCGTACGGTGGGGCGTCCCGCCTCGCCGGTCGCGGACCCTCCCACCTTCCCACCGTGCGTTCGAGATCCGCTCGGCATCCGCTGGAGGCGGCGGGCGTCCACCGCCCTGGTCCGCGCCGCGCCGCCGCCGGACCGCCCCGAGTACCGCCCCGCGCGCCGCCCGGTGCCCGGACCCCGACGGCCACGCCCCGCCCGTACGGCGCGAGGAGGCGTGGCCCGATCCGAGGGAGAGCGATGGACAGCCCCCGGCCCGCCCTGCGCCTGTTCGTGATGCACCACGCGGGGGGTTCGCACCTGCTGTACCGCACCTGGCCGGCCGCACTGCCCGGCTCCTGGGACGTGCGGCTGCTCGACGCCCCGGGCCACGGCCTTCTGCTCGACCAGCCGCGGATCCCTGACGCCGGCGCGCTCGCCGAACACCTGCTGCGCGCCGTCGAGCCCCGACTGACCGGTCCCTACGCCCTGTTCGGGCACAGCATGGGCGCCCTGGTGACGTACGAGATGACCCGGCGGATCGTCGACCGGGGCCTGCCGCCGCCGGTGTGGCTCGGTGTGTCCGCGCGCACCCCGCCGGACCCGGCGCGGCCGGCGAAGGCGTACCGCGAACCGTCCGACGACGAGCTGCGCGCGCGCCTGAAGTGGCTCGGCGGCACGCCCGACGAGATCTTCGCCGACCCGGAGCTGTGGGCCGTGTTCGACCCGATCATCCGGACCGACCTGCGCCTCGTGGACACCTGGCGGCCGGCGGCCGGCGCCGCTGCGCTGCCCGTGGCGCTGTCGGCGTACGCGGCCCGCGAGGACCGTTCCGCCCCGCCGCCGCGGATGGCAGGCTGGGCGGCGCACACCGAACGCTTCCTGGGCCTGCGAGTCTTCGACGGCGGTCACTTCTACTTCCAGGACGATCCCGGGCCGCTGCTGCGGCAGATCGAACGGGACGCGACCGCGGCCCTCGACGCGGCGGACACGGCCCGGTGCACCTGAGCACCGGCCGGCACGGGACGAGGGCGTGCGGCCCGGCCCCCCGCTCCCGTGGACGTCCGGGACGTCCGGGCCGAGCGGGCGGCCCCGCGGACCGGCCCTCGCGGCCCGCACGGCGTGCGCCGCCCGGCATGCGGGGAAAAGGGCCGTCGGCCGGTCAGGGCCGGTCGCACAAGGGCGCCCGGCATCGCCTCGCAGGGCACGGCGGGCGCCCGAGCGGACGTCCAGCCCGGCCCGACACGGGCGGCCTACGGTGCCGCGAACGGAACGCACGAGCACCACGAGTTTTCGGCGTCGGCCGACCAATGATCAGTCACATCAACGGGGAGCGGGAACATGACGACACGGATGAGACCGAGGACCGGACTGGTCGCCCTGGCGGCGGCCCTGCTCACGGCCGCGGCGCTGACGGGCCCCGCCCACGCGGCGCCGGACGCGGCGCCGGCGGCCGGCCACGAGGCGACCCGGGAAGCGATCGAGGCGGCCGTCCGGGCCGGTGTCCCCGGCGTCACCACCGAGGCGCGCGACGCCGACGGGGTCTGGCGGACGGCGGTGGGCGTGGGCGACCTGCGCACGGGCGCAAAGCGCGGCGCCGCCGACCGGTTCCGCGTCGGCAGCATCACCAACACCTTCGTGGCGACGGTCCTGCTGCAGATGGATGCGGAGGGGAAGCTCTCCCTCGACGACACCGTCGAGCAGCACCTGCCCGGCGTGGTCGCGGGCAACGGGAACGACGGCCGCACGATCACCGTGCGCCAGCTCCTCAACCACACCAGCGGCCTGTTCGACTACCTCACCGAGCCGGCCTACTACCAGAAGTACGTCCTGGGCGACGGCTTCCTGAAGCACCGCTACGACCCCCTGACCCCGGGGCAGCGCCTGGACGTGGCCTTCGCCCGCCCGCCGCTGTTCCCGCCCGGCGCCCGGCACGCCTTCTCCCACACCAACGACCTCCTGGCCGCGCTGATCGTCGACAAGGCGGGCACCTCGTACGAGGAGGAGGTGCGCTCGCGCATCGTCGAACCGCTGGGACTGAGGGCGACCTCCCATCCCGGTGCGGCCACCGTCCCGCCCCGGCCGAGCGGCCGTGGCTACTCGAAGCTCTTCTTCGACACCCGGCCGGACCGGATCGACGACGTCACCGCGTTCCACGGGTCCCAGGTCTGGGGCGACGGCGACATCATCTCCAGCACGGGCGACCTCAACCGCTTCTACCGGGCGCTGATGCGCGGCACGCTGCTGCCGCCGCGCCAGCTCGCGGAGCTGAAGACGACCGTCGTCAACCCGGATCTGCCGATCTCGTCCTACGGACTCGGCATCGAGCGGCTGGAGATGGGCTGCGGCAAGGCCCTCTGGTACCACGACGGCGGCACGGTCGGCTCCCTCACCTTCGTCGCCACCACCGAGGACGGCCGCCACCAGTTGACGTTCAACTACAACGGCGACTGGGAGGTCTCCCAGCTCCTGCCCACCCTGAACGCCGAGTTCTGCGGCACGACGTCCGGCTGACGCCGTGACGGCACCCCCACGACGTGTGAGAACGAGATGCCTGTTCCTCAGGAGGGTTTATGACCGTGCGAGCAGCCGTCGCCGGAGCGAGCGGCTACGCGGGAGGTGAGCTTCTGCGTCTGCTGCTGGCCCATCCCGGCGTGGAGATCGGGGCGCTGACCGGCCGGTCCAGCGCGGGCCTGCGGCTCGGCGCGCTCCAGCCGCACCTGGCCCCGCTGGCCGGGCGGGAGGTGCTGCCCACCACCGCCGACGCCCTCTCCGGTCACGACGTGGTCTTCCTGGCCCTGCCGCACGGCCGGTCGGCGGCCGTCGCGGAGCAACTGGGCGAGGACACCCTCGTCGTCGACTGCGGCGCGGACTTCCGCCTGGCGGACGCGGCCGACTGGGAGACGTTCTACGGCACCGGGCACGCGGGCACCTGGCCCTACGGCCTGCCCGAACTGCCGGGCGCCCGCGCCGCGTTGGCGGGCACCCGGCGCGTGGCGGTACCGGGCTGCTACCCGACCGCGGTGCTGCTGGCCCTCTTCCCCGCGTACGCGGCGGGGCTGGCGGAACCCGAGGCGGTGGTCGTCGCCGCGTCCGGCACGTCCGGCGCGGGCAAGGCGCCCAGGGCGGACCTGCTGGGCAGCGAGGTCATGGGTTCCATGCGGCCGTACGGCGTGGGGGGCGGTCACCGGCACACACCGGAGATGACGCAGCACCTCGGCGCCGTGGCGGGCCGCCCGGTCACCGTCTCCTTCACCCCGACGCTGGCCCCGATGCCCCGCGGCATCCTCGCCACCTGCTCCGCCCCGGCGCGTGCCGGGGTCGGCGCGGACGACGTACGGGCCGCCTACGCGAAGGCGCTGGCCGACGAGCCGTTCGTACGCCTGCTGCCCGAAGGGCAGTGGCCCGGCACGGCGGCCGTGTACGGGTCGAACGCCGTCCAGATCCAGGTCGCCCTCGACGCGGCGGCCGGCCGGATCATCGCGATCAGCGCCCTCGACAACCTCACCAAGGGCACCGCGGGCGGAGCCGTCCAGAGCATGAACGCCGCCCTCGGCCTGCCCGAAGAGCTGGGGTTGACCACGATCGGAGTCGCACCGTGAGCGTCACCGCAGCACGAGGTTTCACGGCGGCGGGTGTCGCCGCCGGCATCAAGCAGAGCGGCGCCCTGGACGTGGCGCTCGTCGTCAACACCGGGCCGCGCCGCGCGGCGGCGGGCGTGTTCACCGCCAACCGGGTGCAGGCCGCGCCGGTCCAGTGGTCACGGCAGGTCCTCGCGGACGGATCGCTGAGCGCCGTCGTCCTCAACTCCGGCGGCGCCAACGCCTGCACGGGAGCGCAGGGTTACCAGGACACGTGCGACACCGCCGAGCGGACCGCCGGGCGCCTCGGCCTGGACGCCACCGACGTGGCGGTCTGCTCCACCGGCCTCATCGGGGTGCCGCTGCCCCTGGACCGGCTGCTGCCCGGCGTCGACGAGGCCGTGCTCCGGCTGTCGGTGTCCGGCGGCGAGGACGCGGCCGAGGCCGTCATGACCACCGACACCGTGCCCAAGACGGCCTCGGTCGCCCGGGAGGGCTGGACGGTCGGCGGCATGGCCAAGGGTGCCGGGATGCTCGCCCCGGGCCTGGCGACCATGCTGGTCGTCCTCACCACCGACGCCGACGTGGAGTGCGGGGTGCTCGACCGGGCGCTGCGGGACGCCACCCGGGTCACCTTCGACCGGGTCGACTCCGACGGCTGCATGTCCACCAACGACACCGTGCTGCTGCTGGCCTCCGGCGCCTGTGGCACCACCCCGGAGTACGAGGCGTTCGCGGAGGCCGTGCGGAGCGTGTGCGCCGACCTGGCCGCGCAGCTCGTCGGCGACGCCGAGGGCGCGAGCAAGGAGATCGACGTCGAGGTCGTGGGCGCCGCGAGCGAGGACGACGCCGTCGAGGCGGGCCGCGCCGTGGCCCGCAGCAACCTCCTCAAGTGCGCCGTGCACGGCGAGGACCCCAACTGGGGCCGTGTCCTGTCCGCCGTCGGCACCACCTCGGCCGCCTTCGACCCGGACCGGCTGAGCGTCGCCATCAACGGCGTGTGGGTCTGCAAGAACGGCGGCGTCGGCGAGGACCGGGCGCTGGTCGACATGACCGGCCGCGCGGTCCGCATCACCGTGGACCTCGCCGCCGGTGCGGACTCCGCCGTCATCCGGACCAACGACCTCACCGCCGGCTACATCCGCGAGAACAGCGAGTACTCCTCATGAGCGCTTCCCCGCCCGCGCAGCCGGTGCACGCCCTCCTCGGGGCGCTGCCGTTCGTGGCGCGCCACCGCGGCAAGACCGTCGTCATCAAGTTCGGCGGCAACGCCATGGTCGACAGCGACCTGAAGGCGGCCTTCGCGATGGACGTGCTGCACCTGCGTCACGCGGGCCTGCACCCGGTCGTGGTGCACGGCGGCGGGCCGCAGATCAGCGCGGAGCTGGAGCGCCTGGGCCTGGAGTCCCGCTTCGAGAGCGGCCTGCGGGTCACCACCGACGAGACCATGGACGTCGTCCGTATGGTGCTCGCCGGGCGGGTGCAGCGGGAACTCGTCGGGCTGCTCAACGTGCACGGCGCGCACGCGGTCGGCCTGACCGGTGAGGACGCCCGTCTGATGACCGCCGTCAAGCGCTACGCGCACAAGGACGGCGCGCCCGTGGACATCGGCCGGGTCGGCGACGTCGCCCGGGTCGACATCGGGATCGTGCGGGACCTCATCGACCGGGGCCGCATCCCCGTCATCTCCTCCATCGCCCGGCCCGAGGACGACAAGGACGCCGCCGAGGGCGGGGTGTTCAACGTGAACGCCGACACCGCCGCCGCGGCCGTCGCCGCCGCGCTCGGCGCGGAGATGCTGCTGATCCTGACCGACGTCCAGGGGCTGTACCGCGACTGGCCGCACAGCGACGAGGTGATCCCCCGGCTCACCGCCGGCGAGCTGGCGGCGCTGCTGCCGGGGCTGGCCTCCGGCATGATCCCCAAGATGGAGGGGTGCCTCCACGCCGTGAACAACGGGGTGCGCAGTGCCCGCATCGTCGACGGGCGGGTCCAGCACTCGCTGCTGCTGCCGTTGTTCTCCGACGAGAGCACCGGCACCGTGGTCGTGCCGGACGACGACGCCGGGGCCGAGGGGGCGACGGCATGAGCGGCGGCGTGGACACGGGTGCGGGCGACGGCGCGGGTGCGGGCCCGGGTGCGGGCGCTGACGCCGCCGGGGCGGGCAACGCGGCACTGACCCGCCGCTGGCAGCACGTCATGATGGACAACTTCGGCACCCCGCGGCTGCCCCTGGTGCGGGGTCGCGGCACCCGCGTGTGGGACGCGGAGGGCAACGCGTACCTCGACTTCGTCGGCGGTATCGCCGTCAACGCTCTCGGCCACGCGCACCCCGACGTCGTCCGGGCCGTGTCCGAGCAGGTCGCGTCACTGGGGCACGTGTCGAACCTGTTCATCGCCGAACCGACCGTGCGGCTGGCCGAGCGGTTGCTGCGGCTGGCCGGGCGCCCGGGACGGGTCTTCTTCTCCAACTCCGGTGCGGAGGCGGTCGAGGCGGCGTTCAAGATCGGCAGGCTCACCGGCCGCACCCACATGGTGGCGGCCGCCGGCGGCTTCCACGGCCGTACCCTGGGCGCCCTGGCCCTGACCGGCCAGCCCGCCAAGCAACGCCCCTTCGAGCCCTTGCCGGGCGACGTCAGCCACGTGCCGTACGGGGACGTGGAGGCGCTGCGCGCCGCCGTCACCCCGCGCACCGCGCTGCTGGTGCTGGAGCCCCTCCAGGGGGAGAACGGCGTGGTGGTGCCCCCGCCCGGCTATCTGCGGGCGGCCCGCGAGATCACCGCGGCGACCGGCACGCTCCTCGTCCTGGACGAGATCCAGACCGGCGTGGGGCGCACCGGCCGCTGGTTCGCCGCGGAGGCGGAAGCCGTCGAGGCCGACGTGGTCACCCTCGCCAAGGGACTGGGCGGCGGTCTGCCCATCGGTGCGACGCTCGCCTTCGGCGCGGCGGCCACGCTGCTCACGCCCGGCGCGCACGGCTCCACCTTCAGCGGCAACCCCGTGGTGTGCGCGGCGGCCCTCGCCGTACTGGACACCATCGAACGGACGGACCTCCTCGGCCATGTGGCCCGCACGGGGCGCAGGCTGCGGCGCGGCCTGCAGACGCCGGGCCACCCGCTGGTGCGCGAAGTACGGGGCGCCGGGCTGCTGCTGGGTGTGGTGCTCGACGGGGCGCACGCGGCGCGGGTGCAGCGGGCGGCCGAGGACCGGGGGCTGCTGGTGAACGCGGTGGCACCGGACGTGGTCCGGCTCGCCCCGCCGCTGACCGTGTCGGACCGTGAGGCGGACACGTTCCTCGAGGGTTTCCGGGCCGCCCTGTCCGAGACCCTCGGCGAGGTGCGGACGGCGGCCTGACCCGCCGCCCGGCCACCGGGCGGCACGGCCGCACGCCATCCAGGGAGCGGCTCCGTGCCACCCCTCGGAGCGGTCGTGCGGCGGCCCGGGAGCGGTGTGCGGCGCCCTCCGGAGCGGACGTGTGCCGTCGCTGAAGCGGTCATGTGCCGCCCCTGAAGCGGACGTGTGCCGTCGCCGGGGCGGTCCTGGCGCCGCCCCGGCCGCCGGCGCATCGCCGGGCGCACATAGATGCCCCGTACAGCCGTTCGAGCGCCGCTCCGACGCCGTTCCAGACAGCTCTGAGAGATTTCTCGCCAGTTGTATGCACCCTCTTGATGGAGGCACGATGGCGCGTCAGGCCGGACAGACCGCGGGGTCGCAAGGCGGCCCGGCAACCGCTCTCCCTCAGCCCCCGCCCCGCCCGCCGCGCGCCGCGGGGACCGCACCGCGCCGGGGCCAGGTGCTGACCACCAAGGTGGGCCTCCAGATGCCGACCGGGATGGCCTACGCGGAGTGGGAGCGCGCCGGACGCCAGCTCGCCGACGTCGTCGACTCGTCGTCCTGGTGGCTGGGCGACTGGCTCGTGTACGGCAAGGACCACTACACCGACCGCTACCAGCGCGGGATCCGCGCCGTCGGCCTCTCGTACCAGACGCTGCGCAACTACGCCTGGGTCTCCCGCCGTTTCGACCTGACCCGGCGCCGGCCCGCCCTGAGCTTCCAGCACCACGCCGAACTGGCCTCGATGCCGGTCGAGGAGCAGGAGGTCTGGCTGGACCGCACCGAGGAGCGGCAGTGGACCACCAAGCAGCTGCGCGGCGCGATCCGCGAAGCGCGCCGCGACGAACCGCGGCCGAGCACCCCCACCGAGCCGAGCCGGCACCTGGAGGTCCCCGGCAGCCGCCTCCAGTGGTGGCACAAGGCCGCGGAGCAACAGGGCGTCGACTTCGAGCAGTGGGTGACGGCCACCCTGGACAGCGCCGCCGCGACCGCCCTGGAGGAGCTCGGTGACGACGAGGCGCCTCCCGAGGGCCTCGCGGGGCGTCCCCGGCCGGTGGCCATCAGCGCCTGAGCCCCCGGCCGCCACCCTCCGCGCGCGTCACGGCAGCCGGCTCATCAGCCCGGCCGTCTCGCGCTTGTGCACACACCCGCTCCCCCCGAACGACTCCCGCACCCGCTCGCGCACCTCGCCGGGCTGCTCCTGGCTGAGCTTGAACATGCCGTCGGCCCCGGTCACCGAGAACCGGAAGGCCCCCACGCCAGGCGCGATCTTGCGGAAGTAGTCGAGCGACTCGGTCATGTCCCAGCCGTCGCCGAACTGCCCCTCGAAGGCCCGCACGGTGGACTGGACCACACCGAGCGTCTCCTCCATCGAGTCGATCCGCTCCACCACGCCCCGGACGTGCACCGCGGTGAAGTTCCACGTCGGTGCGGCCGGCGTCACCTCGTACACGGTGGGCGACACGTAGGAGTGCGGGCCGGTGAACGTCAGCAGCAGGACGCTGCCCGTCTCCAGGGAGGCCCAGTGCGGGTTCGCCCGGTTCATGTGCCCGAGCAGCGTCGCGCCGGGCAACTCGCCGCTCCAGTCGCCGGAGGTCTCGGGGTCGAAGATGACCGGCAGATGGGTGGCGAAAGGACCCTCTTCCGGTTTTCCGTTGGCCACCGCGAGAGCCAGCGGATTATCACGGATCAGGTCCACCATCCAGGAAGTGCTCGGTTCGCGGTAGAAGTTGGGCACGAACATGCGCATTCACCTCTTCGGCAGTTGACACGACGCACGACGTCGGCTCCGGGCATGACGGATCCGCCCCATGAGGGACCGCATGACTGATCGCACGACGGATCGGATGATTCCGGGCGCCCACGTCACGAGCCGCGCCACGCGGAGATTCGGATATTCGCGCCGAACGTAACTCCGTCCCGTCGACAGGACAACGCTTTCGGGCTCCAGAGAGACTCAAGCGGCTCTCCATCGCCCTTCCTGTGCCATTCGAGTTGCCTTCGACCGCTGCCCGAGGCAACACTGCGGACGGTCTCTCGGGCCACCGGCCGAGTTTTCCAGACGCAATCGGGAGAATTTCCATGGGCATAACTGGCAGGCGCAACGAAGAGATCTACGACGTGGTCGGAATCGGGTTCGGCCCGTCCAACCTGTCGCTCGCGATCGCCTTGGAGGAACACAGGGCGAGCGCCCCGCACCACCCGGTCAAGTCCCATTTCTTCGAGCGGCAGCCCAGCTTCGGCTGGCACCGGAACATGCTGCTGCCGTCGACGACCATGCAGATCTCCTTCCTGAAGGACCTGGCCACCTTCAGGAATCCGATGTCCCGGTTCAGCTTCATCTCGTACCTGCACGCCTCGAACCGGCTGGTGCAGTTCGTGAACAACCAGGACTTCTTCCCGACCCGGCAGGAGTTCCACCAGTACCTGGAGTGGGCCGCCGCCGCCCTCGCCGACCGGGTCTCCTACGGTGCCGAGGTCACCTCGATCCGGCCCCGCGTCGAGGACGGGATCCTCTCGCCCGGTCTCCTGGAGGTCGAGGTGCGCGCCGGCGACGGCACCACCAGTGTGGTCACCGCGCGCAACGTGGCCATCTCCACGGGCCTGGTGCCGCGCATGCCGGACGGCGTGGCGGCCGACGAACGGGTGTGGCACAGCTCGGAGTTCCTCGGGAAGTTCCGCGCACAGGACCCGGACGGCCTCAAGAGCGTGGCGGTGGTCGGCGCCGGCCAGAGCGCGGCCGAGATCACCCGGTTCCTGCACGACGCGCTGCCGCACGCCCAGGTCAGCGCGATCGTCCCGTCGTACGGCTACTCCGTCGCCGACGACACCCCCTTCGCCAACCAGGTCTTCGACCCCGCCGCGGTCGACGACTACTACTTCGGCACCGAGCGGGGACGGGACGCGTTCTGGCGCTACCACCGCAACACCAACTACTCGGTGGTCGACGCGGACGTCATCCGCGACCTGTACCGGCGGGCCTACGACGAGGAGCTGCACGGCGAGCAGCGGCTGCACTTCCGCAACCTCACCCGGGTCGCCGAGGTCCGGCGCGCCGGGAGCGCGACACGGGTGGTCCTGCGCTCGCTGCTCGACGACCGGGCGGAGGAACTCTCCGTCGACGCGCTGGTCTTCGCCACCGGCTACGACGGCCTGGACCCGGCCCGTCTGCTCGGCGACTTCGACCGGCGCTTCCGGCGTGACGCGGCGGGCCGGCACCGGGTGGAGCGCGACTATCGCCTCGTTCCCGTCTCGGACCTGACCTGCGGGGTGTACCTCCAGGGCGGCACCGAGCACAGCCATGGCCTGTCGTCGTCCCTGCTGTCGAACATCGCGGTGCGCAGCGGGGAGATCGCCGACTCGATCGTGCTGCGGCGCACCGAGCGGGAGCTGGAGCGCGACCGCCCCATGGAGGTGGCGCCCCCGGCCGCCTGAGGCGGCACACCGCGGGGCGGGACCCGCCACCGTGGTCGCGGCACCGGGGCCCGTCCCGGCCCGTCGTGCGGAACTCCAGGACGACACTCGACACGAAGGCGAGGGCAGTGCCCGTGACCCACCAGCCCTGGGCTGCACCCGCGGCGGACGGCCGCCCTCACGGCGGGGCGCCCGCGCCGGCGGCCCTCGGCCGCGAGCTGACCGCCGCGGCCCTCCAGGACGGGGACGAGGCCCGCAAGCTCGCCCGCCGTCTCGTCGGTTTCCTGTCCGCCGAGGCCCGGCTCGCCCTGCTGCGCGCCCTGGCCGAAGCCGGTGCGGCGCACACGGCGGACCGCACCGCCGGGCACAGCGACCGCGGCGGTGCCGGGCCCCGGCCACCGCGGGGCACCCCGCCGGTCCATCCGCGGAGCGACCCGCCGGGCCGTCCGCCGGGGGGTCCGTGGAGCGGCCCGCAGGGTGATCCGTGGGGCGATCCGCCAGGTGGTCTCATCCGCCTTCGGTTCGCCGACGTGCGCGCGCTCGACCGGGCCGGTGCCGCCTTCGGTGCCGGATCAGGCCCGGGCCTGGGTGATGCGTGGAGCGACCTCGCGACGCTCACTCTCCGGATGGCCGGGGACGCCGGTGTCGACAGCCTGCGCTCCGTGCTCGCGGTGCTCGACGCGGCGGCGGTCACGGCCGAGTCGCTCACCGTGCACAGCCGTGAACTCGACGACGTCGTCGACGCGTTCACCGCTCTGGTCTGAGTCAGGGGCGCGGTCGGTCCGCCGGTCGCGCCGGGCGGCGTAGACGGCGACGAAGGCGGCCAGTCCCCGCACGCCGCCGTCCGGTCCGAGCGCCGTGACCGGCACGGTCCGCCCGAGCGCCCGGGACAGCGCGCGGTGCGCCTCCAGCGCGGCGGCCACCAGCTCGCCGGGGGCGCGGCCCCGGTCCCCGTGGGCCATCTCCAGCGCCTCGGCCCAGGCACGGGAGGCGATCTCGTCCTCGCCCGGGTGCGGTACCGGCTCGTGGTCCGGCATGGCTGCCTCCTCGGCGTACGGCTGCTCTCGGTACAGGTGCTTCCCTGGGGTCGTGCGGGGCATACGGGGTCACGATGCGTGCCGCGGGCGGTCGCCCCCAGCATGCCGGGGCCGGCCACGAAGCTCTGACACGGGCCTGGCAGCGCCCTCGGCCCGCCCCCGCGGCGCGGCGGCAGAAGGCTGCTCAGGCCAGGTCGTCCCGGGTCACCCGGCGGTGCTCGGTACGCCAGGTGCCGTGGGTGCGCACGAGGACGTCCTCCATGACGCACACGTACAGGACCCTGGGTCCGCCCCCGACCGGTGTCACGTACGCGAGGGCGGAGCAGCGGGTGCGCAGCGATCCGTCCGCCTGGGGCCGTACGTCGAGCATGCCGACCCAGTGGTCGAGGCGGCCGCCGGCCCTCCGCTGCCGTGCGGCGCCGGCGCGCACGTAGTGGGTGAGCTGGGCCCGGGCCGGCACGGGCCCGGGCAGGGACGGCAGTTCCAGGACGGCGTCCTCGGTGAAGGTGGCCGCCCAGCTTTCGGTGTCCGGCGCGTCCAGGATCCGCATCTGGTGTGCGTAGTAGCGCTGCGCCTGCGCGTACAGGGCCGCGAACTCCCGTCTCGTGGACGGGTGTTCCACGGTGCCCGCCAGGTCGGCGGTCATGGTCTCGGCCTCCGTTTCCGTCCGTGTCCCCGAGGTGACGGGGAACGCCGGGAAGGGTCAGGCGCGCCGGTCGGCGGTGGACGGGGGGTCCGTCCTCACGGCGCCACCAGGGCGGCGTCCGACGGAAGCGGCGCGAGACCGGGGGCGGTGCCGGTGCCGCCGGTCACGGTGATGCCGGCGAACAGGTCGTCCTCCGGCAGGTCGGCCGGGACCAGGGAACGCGCCAGCGTGTAGTCGTCGGTGGGCCACACCTCCTGCTGCACCGAGGTCGGCACGGCGAACCGGGCGCCGTAGGGGTCGACCTGCGAGGCGTGGGCGAGCAGGGCCCGGTCGCGCAGCGGGAAGTACTCGGCGCACGGGACGCGGGTCGTCAGGTGCGGCTGCTGGGCCGGCTCGCCGGGCGGGGGCATGCTGGGCGGGGTGCTGCCGCGCCGCCGCACGGCCAGGTGCAGCGCCGTGCTGCGCGCCGGGTGCGAGCCGTGGCCGTAGTACAGCTTGAGGGGCTGCCAGGGCTGTCCGGTGCCCGGGTGGGCCGTGGGGTCGCCGGCCTCGGTGAAGGCCGCGGTCGTGACGCGGTGCGCCATGACGTGGTCGGGGTGCGGGTGGCCGCTCTCCTGGTCGTGGGTGGTGACGACGTGCGGGCGGAAGCGCCGGATCAGCCGCACCAGCCCCGCGGTCGCCGCCGTGAGGTCGGCGCGGGCGAAGCAGCCCGCGGGCAGCGGTGCGCCGCGCCGGGCCGGTCCGGAGTCGGCGTGGCCCAGCCAGTGGTGCCGGACTCCGAGGATCCGCCGGGCCCGTTCCATCTCGCGGGCGCGCACCGCGCCCATGTCGACCGGGCCGCGGTGGCGCGGGTACACGGGGTTGAGGATGCTCCCCCGCTCCCCTCCGGTACAGGTGACCACGAGTACGTCGGCGCCCTCGGCGGCGTATTTCGCCAGGGACGCCGCTCCTTCGCCGGATTCGTCGGCCGGGTGGGCGTGGACCGCCATCAGCCGGAGCCGTGTCGTACCGGTCATACGGCCTCCTTTCCTCGGATTGTGGCCGTTCCGCACGAGACTCTATGGACGGTCACTCGAGAAACGGTCGAGATCCGCCTCAGGAAAACGGGCCGGACGTAAGCGGTCCGCCGGTCCTGAGGAAGGCCCGGGAAGCGGGCGACTCGGCCGGATCCCATGCATGGGGCCGGGAATGCTCGAGCCGTTCTCCGGTCATACTCGGGCGGTATTCGAGAATCGCGCGGGGGAACGACGCGAAAAAGGGCCGCGGCACCCCCGGTGAGGGGAGGTGCCGCGGCCCTTCGGCTGCGTCGGGAGAGGTCAGCCGGACTTACGGCGGAAGCGTCGGGTGCTGTTGTTGCCGCCTCCGCTGCCCTTGATCTTCAGGCGGCTTTCCAGGTGGGCGCGCTGGGAGCGGGCATTGTTGGCCTTGCGCTCAAGGGCCTGGCGGAACTTGAGCCTGGCCTCGCTCTCGGTGGCGTTCTGCTCCGGCTGTTCGGTCATGCGTACCTCCATGCGAGTTGTCGAGCGGATTCACTGTGACATTCGCGGCGGCGCGGCGTCAGGGGTGTCCGGCGGGCGGCGAAGAAATTGCGCCAGTCCCGCGCCGGCCCCTCGCCGACCCCTTGAAACAGGGTCCGGAAGCCGTCGGAACTCGACCGGTACTCAGGCGAATTCATGCCGCGCCGGTCCTACGCTCGGGATTCCGTCAGTCGGTGCCATCTGGGAAGGAACGGCCATGGGCGAGACCAAGGACCGGATCGAAGAACTCGTCCGTGAGTACCACCGGGAGCGCACTCCGGGGCCGTTCGTGCCCGGGGAGAGCGCCGTGCAGGTCTCCGGTGCGGTGCTCAGCGCCGAGGACCGGATGGCGCTGGTGTCGGCCGCGCTGGATCTGCGGATCGCCGCCGGGCCCTCCTCCCGCCGCTTCGAGCGGGACTTCGCCCGGTTCATCGGCACCCGCAAGGCCCACCTGACGAACTCCGGGTCGTCCGCCAACCTGCTGGCGCTCAGCTCGCTGACCTCACCGCAGTTGGAGGAGCAGCGCCTGCGGCCCGGCGACGAGGTCGTGACGGTGGCCGCCGGCTTCCCGACCACGGTCAGCCCGATCCTGCACAACGGGCTGGTCCCGGTCTTCGTGGACGTCGAGCTGGGCACGTACAACACCACGCCGGAGCGGATCGCCGCGGCCATCGGCCCCCGGACCCGTGCCATCATGATCGCGCACTCGCTCGGCAACCCCTTCCAGGTCGAGGAGGTCGCCCAACTGGCCGAGGACCGGGGCCTGTTCTTCGTCGAGGACAACTGTGACGGGGTGGACTCCACCTACCGGGGCCGGCGCACCGGCTCCTTCGGCGACCTGTCGACGACGAGTTTCTACCCGGCGCACCACATCGCGATGGGCGAGGGCGGCTGTGTGCTGACCAGCAACCTGGCTCTGGCCCGGATCGTGGAGTCGTTCCGCGACTGGGGCCGGGACTGCTGGTGCGAGCCGGGCGAGGACAACCGGTGCATGAAGCGCTTCGACCAGCAGATGGGCAAGCTGCCGCACGGCTACGACCACAAGTACATCTTTTCCCACGTGGGGTACAACCTGAAGGCGACGGACCTCCAGGCGGCCCTGGGACTGAGCCAGTTGCAGCGGATCGACGAGTTCGGCGCCGCCCGCCGCCGCAACTGGCGGCACCTGCGGGAGGGCCTGGAGGGGCTGCCGGGTCTGCTGCTGCCGGAGGCCACCCCGGACAGCGATCCGAGCTGGTTCGGCTTCCTGATCACCGTCTCGCCCGAGGCGTCCTACAGCCGGGCCGCGCTGGTCGACTTCCTGGAGTCCCGCCGGATCCACACCCGGCGCTTCTTCGCGGGCAACCTCACCCGCCACCCCGCCTACGCCGACCGCCCGCACCGGATCGCCGAGCCGCTGGTCAACAGCGACCTGATCACCGACCAGACGTTCTGGATCGGGGTCTACCCGGGGCTGACGGAGGAGATGCTGGACTACGTGATCGCCTCCATACGGGAGTTCACCACCCGCGGCTGACGCCGCGGCCGGCCGACCCCCGTGGAGGTCCCGTGCGGGGCCGGACGTCGTACCGTCCGGCCCCGCACGGGGCGCTTCGCCGCCGCACCCGCCGCGCCGTCGGGGCGGCGGGTGCGGAGAGCCGGTGTCAGACGGCGTACTCGGCCAGCTCGGCGGCCAACCGGGCCTCCACGTTGGCCTTGATGCGGGTGCCGTCCTCCTCGTGGGCCTCGGCGAGGACCTCACCGGAGGAGTGGATGCGGGCGACCAGGTGGCCGGCCGTGTACGGGACCAGGACCTCGATCTCGGTGTCGGGGTGCGGAAGCTCCTCCTCGACCCGGGCGCGCAGGGCGTCGATGCCGTCACCGGAGCGGGCCGAGACGGTGATCGCGCCGGGTTCGGCGGCCAGCAGGCGCTCCAGGGCCGCCGGGTCGGCGACGTCCGCCTTGTTGATCACGACGACCTCGGGCACGCCCGCGCCGCCCACCTCGCCGATGACGGCGCGGACCGCCGCGATCTGCCCCTCCGGGTCGGGGTGCGAACCGTCGACGACGTGCAGGATCAGGTCCGCCTCGGCGACCTCCTCCAGGGTGGAGCGGAAGGCGTCGACCAACTGGTGCGGCAGGTGCCGTACAAAGCCGACGGTGTCGGCCAGGGTGTAGGCGCGGCCGGCGGGCGTCTCGGTGCGGCGCACGGTCGGGTCGAGGGTGGCGAACAGCGCGTTCTGCACGTGGGCGTCGGCGCCGGTGAGCCGGTTGAGCAGGGAGGACTTGCCGGCGTTGGTGTAGCCGGCGAGGGCGACCGAGGGGACCTTGTTGCGGCGCCGCTCCTGTCGCTTGAGGTCCCGGGAGGTCTTCATGTCCTCGATGTCCCGGCGCATCTTGGCCATCTTGTCGCGCAGCCGGCGCCGGTCCGTCTCGATCTTGGTCTCGCCGGGGCCGCGGGTGGCCATGCCGCCGCCCCCGCCGCCGCCCATCTGCCGGGACAGCGACGCGCCCCAGCCGCGCAGCCGGGGCAGCATGTACTGCATCTGCGCGAGGGCGACCTGCGCCTTGCCCTCGCGGGAGGTGGCGCGCTGGGCGAAGATGTCGAGGATCAGGGCGGTCCGGTCGACCACCTTCACCTTCACCACCTCCTCCAGCCGCACCAGTTGGGCCGGGCTCAGCTCGCCGTCGCACACGACGGTGTCGGCGCCGGTCTGCTCGACGAGGTCGCGCAGTTCGGCGGCCTTGCCGGAGCCGATGTAGGTGGCCGGGTCGGGCTTGTCCCGGCGCTGGATCACCCCGTCGAGGACGAGGGCTCCGGCGGTCTCGGCGAGGGCGGCCAGCTCGGCCAGGGAACTCTCGGCCTCGGCGACCGTGCCGGAGGTCCAGATGCCGGCCAGCACCACGCGTTCCAGGCGCACTTGGCGCTGCTCGACCTCGACGACGTCCCTGAGGTCGGTGGACAGGCCGGCCACATGGCGCAGGCCGGTCTCCTCGGTGGCGTCGATGGCGTCGGCGGGGCCGATGACGGTTCGGGTCCGCGGCGTGTCGCTCGTGTGGTTCGTCAACGTGTTCCTTTCGGTTTCCCTCGGTCGGGAGCGGTGGGGGGTCGCGGCTTGCGGTCGGCCGGGGTCAGCCCGCGAGGCGGCCGGTGAGGCGTATGTCGGCCGATGAGGAGCCGACCTGGACCGTGCGGGCACCGGGCGCGGGCTGCCAGGCGTCCCGGGCCGCGTCCCAGTAGCGCAGCGCGCGGGCGTCGACGGGAACGGTCACGCGTCTCTCCTGCCCCGGTGCGAGCGTCACCTTGGTGTATCCGGCCAGCTTCCTGACCGGCTGCGGTACGTCCGTCCGGGTACCCGGGCCCAGGTAGACCTGCACGACCTCCTTGCCGGTGCGCTCACCGGTGTTGCGCACGGTGACCCGCACCGCGGCGCCGGCGTCCGTGCGCTCGACGGCGAGGTCCCGGTAGCCGAAGGAGGTGTACGACAGTCCGTGGCCGAACGCGAAGAGCGGCCGGACGCCCTGCTGGTCGTACCAGCGGTGGCCCACGTGCACGCCTTCGCTGTACTGCTGCTCGCCGTCGACGCCGGGGAAGCGCTCGGGGTGCCCGGCCATGGGGTGGGCGTCCTCGGCGGCGGGGAAGGTCTGGGTGAGCTTGCCGCCCGGGTTGGCGTCGCCGTACAGCAGGGCGGCGGTGGCCCGGGCGCCTTCCTGGCCGGGATACCACATCTGGAGTACGGCGGCGGTGTCGTCGAGCCACGGCATGAGCACCGAGGAGCCGGTGTTGAGGACCACGACCGTGTTCGGGTTGGCCTCGGCGACGGCCGCGATGAGCCGGTCCTGGCCGTCGGGCAGGGAGAGCGAGGACCGGTCGTAGCCCTCGGAGCCCTCGTCCTGGGCGAAGACGACCGCGGTCTCGGCGGCGGCCGCCGCGGCCACGGCCCGGTCGAAGTCGGCGGCGGCCTGCTGGGGCGTGACCCAGGTCAGGTCGACCTCCAGCGGCCGGTCCGGCCACGCCCAGCCGCTCATGGTGACCCGGTGGGCGCCACGGGTGAGCTTCATCGGGACGCTGGTGGTGTCGCTGAAGGAGTCGGCGGCGTAGACCGGGCTCTGGCCGTCGATCTGGAGGATCGCCATACCGCCGTCGACCCGCATGCCGACACGGTAGTCGCCGTCGGCGGGCACGGTCAGGGTGCCCTCGTAGAACTGGCGGTCGCCGCCCGCGTCGAGCTGTCTGCCGTTGGTGAAGGCTGGGCTGAGGCTGTCGGCGGTCAGAGGGCTGCCCAGCCGGTCGATGCCGGGCTCGTAGGTGACGCTCGCGTCCGCGCCCGCGCGCTCGCGCAGCGCGTCGAGGGGCGCCACGGCGGCGTCCGGGACGACGTGGGCGCTGCCCAGGCCGGAGACCTTGGGGCGCTTGGCGCTGTCGCCGATGACGGCGAGGTCGGCGCCGGCCGTGCCGGACAGGGGCAGGGCGGGGCGGTCGCCGGCGGTGGTGTTGCGCAGCAGGACGGCGCCGTTCTCGGCGATCTTGCGCGCGGTGGCGCGTCCGGCGGCCGTGTCGCGCACGGGGCGGGCCGGGGCCGTGGTGGCGAGCAGCCCGAAGCGTTCCATCCGGCCGACGATGCGGGTCACCGCGGTGTCGAGGGCGGCCTCGGGGACGGTGCCGTCCTGGACGGCGGCCTTCAGGGCGGCTCCGAAGTACCGGGTGTCGGGGACGGGATCGGTGGGCTTGCCCATCTCCAGGCCGAGTTCCTGGTCGAGTCCCTTGGTGAGGTCGGTGGTGGCGTGGGTGGCCAGCCAGTCGGACATGACCCAGCCCGTGAATGCCCACTGGTCGCGCAGCACCGAGCGCAGCAGCCCTTCGTTGCCGCAGGAGTGGGCACCGTTGACCTGGTTGTAGGAGCACATCACGGCGGCGGCGCCGGCGTCGACGGCGGCCCGGAAGCCGGGGAGCTCGACCTCGTGGAGGGTCTGCTCGTCGATGGCGGCGTCGACGGTGAAGCGGTCGGTCTCCTGGTTGTTGCCGGCGAAGTGCTTGACCGTGGCCATCAGTCCCTGGCTCTGGATGCCTTCGATCTCGGCGGCGGCGGTGCGGGAGGTGACCAGCGGGTCCTCGCTGAACGTCTCGAAGTTCCGCCCGCCGTGCGGCACCCGGATGATGTTGACCATGGGGGCGAGCACCACGTCCTGGCCGAGGGCACGGCCCTCGTGGCCCAGTACCCTGCCGTACTCCCGCGCGAGGCCGTCGTCGAAGGTGGCGGCGAGGGCGGTCGGGGTCGGCAGGGCGGTGGCGCGGGTGCCGTTGAGGCGTATCCCGGTCGGGCCGTCGGAGACCTGGAGCGAGGGTATGCCGAGGCGGGGCACGCCGGGCAGGTGGCCGACGCCGCGGGCGAGCGGCCCGTTCTCGGGACCGGCGGTCCAGCGGACGAAGGACAGTTTCTCGTCCAGGGTCATCCGGGCGACCAGCGACTGGACGCGGTCGCTCCCCTCCTGCGCGGCGGGGGCGGGCGCCGGGGCCGCCGTGGCCGGGGTGAGCAGGCCGCTCGCGCACCCGAGGGCGACGGCGGCGGCCAGCAGCCGTGCGGGCCGGACGGGGCGGCGCCGGACGGGCGTGCCGGAACGGGGGCGGGGGCGGGGCTCCCCTGGCCCGCGGCGGAAGAGCATGAGGTCTCCGTAGGTGTCGGCCGGCCCGACAGGGCCGGGTGTGGCTGATGGGGTGTCATGTCGCCCCGGCGACTCGGCTCGCGCTCCCCGCGGGAACGTAACCGCCCTGGTCCGGGCGGGCAATCGGCCGCGGGAGCCCCGGCGGGGGCGGCACGCGCGCCACGAGGGCGTACGGGCCGGGCGGGGGCGGTGGCCCGGGCACCGGAACCCGGACGCCGCCTGGGCCGACGGCCCGAGGAGTGGTGCGGCACGGCACGTGCGGCGCTCACTGCGGGGCGCCGGCGCGGGGTCGGCCCTCCAGCGGACTTCGAGCGGTTCTCCGGTGGTTCTCCGGTCGCTCCCGAGGGGCGACGGGGCTCGTGGGCGTCTGGATCGTCGCCGGTGCGGTGGCGGGCTGGTGGTTCCGGTCCGGGGGCGGTCAGGGGCGGGTGCCGAGGAACAGGCCGCGGCCGGAGGGTCCGCCAGGGAGGAACTCGGTGCCGAGTCCGGCGCGTTCGAAGGCCAGTTCGTAGGCGGAGCGCGGGAACAGGGTGATGCGGTGGCTCTCCGAGAGGTGCTCGATGCCCCGTCCGGGTTCGGCGACGAGGTAGTGCACGTCGATGCGGGTGGCATCGTCCTCCAGCCGGGAGTGGGAGACCCGGGAGATGGTCCTGCCCTCGGCCTCCACGACGGCGGCGCCGACGTAACCGGGGGTGAACGTGTCAGGGAACCACCAGGGTTCGACCACGACGACACCGCCGGGTGCGGTGTGGGCGGCGAAGGCGGCCACGGCGGCGTCCAGTTCCCTCTGGTCGGCCATGTGGCCGATGGAGCTGAACATGCAGGTGACGGCCGAGTACGTGGTGCCCAGGGCGAAGTCGCGCATGTCGCCGTGGTGGACAGTGGCGCCCGGGTTGCGGTGCCGGGCCGCGGCGAGCATGTCCGGGGACAGCTCCAGCCCCTCGGCCCGCGTGAAGCGGCCCGTCAGGTGGGCCAGGTGCAGGCCGGTGCCGCAGGCCACGTCCAGGAGGCTGTCGGCGCCGGGGACCCGGCCGGCGACCAGGTCGGCCAGATCGGCCGCCTCCCGGGCGTAGTCCTTGCCCTTGCCCTGGTGCACCAGGTCGTAGATCCGGGCGATGGCGCCCGTGTAGCCGTCGGCGGGACGGGCGTCGGTGGTGGTCACTGGGACTCTCCTCGGCGTCGGGGTGCGGTGCGGTGGCGGTCGCGGCGGGCCGCCGTGAGGTGTTCGAGCCGGGTCACGACGGCGGCCGGGGTGGGGTCGGCGAGGGCCTGCTCGCGCAGCCGCCGGGCCCCCGCGGCCAGCGCCGGGTCCTCGACGGCGCGGACGATCGCGGCACGCAGCGTGTCGGTGTCCAGCTTGTCCGGCGGCAGGTCGATGCCCGCGCCGGCCTCGGCGTGCAGCAGCGCCTTGAGCGGGGCGTCCCACAGGGCGCCGACGATGATCTGCGGCACGCCGTGCAGCGTGGCGGTGGAGTGGGTGCCGGCGCCGCCGTGGTGGACGATCGCCGCGCAACTGGGCAGCAGGGCGTCCAGGGGGACGAAGTCGACGACGCGGATGTTGCCGGGCAGCGCGTCGCGGTCGGCGAGCTGGGCGGCGTCGAGGGTGGCGACGATCTCGGCGTCCACGTCGCCCAGGGCGTGCAGCAGGTCCTCGAAGGGAACGGCGTCGCGGCCGAAGGTCTCGCGGGCGGAGACGCCGAGGGTGAGGCAGACCCGGGGGCGGTCGGGCGGTGTCCGCAGCCAGTCGGGGACGACGGACGGCCCGTTGTAGGGGACGTAGCGCATGGGCAGGACGTCGCCGACGGCGGGCAGGCGCAGGCTCGGCGGAGCCGGGTCGACGGTCCAGTCGGCGGTCACGATGTTTTCGATCGCGGCGGCGTCGGGGGTGATGCCGTGGCGCTCCAGGGTCCAGGTCAGCCACTCCGCCATCGGGTCCTCGCGCCGTTCCGCGGGCTGACGGCTCATCAGGTCGAGGAACTGGGCACGGGAGTTCAGGACGACGTCCGGCCCCCACAGGACCCGGGCGTGCGGGGTGCCGGTCACGTGCGCGGCGATGGCACCGGCGTAGGTGAAGGGCTCCCAGACGATCAGGTCGGGCCGCCAGGAGCGGGCCACGTCCACCAGGTCGTCGATCGTGGTGTCGCCGTTGAGGGGCGCGAACGACATCGCGGTCATCATGGTCTGCTGGCCGAGGGCGTGCTCCCAGCCGTAGGGCAGGTGGCGGGTCTCGGCGAAGTCCAGGCCCCGCTGGTAGGGGGTGGGGTCGCCGGCGATCTGTGTCATCAGCTCGGTGATGGAGTCCAGGTCGCCGACGGGCTGCGCGGTCAGGCCGGAGCCGTTGACGACCTCGGTGAGGGCGGGCTGGCTGGCCACCCGGACCTCGTGGCCGGCCGCGCGCAGCGCCCAGGCCAGGGGCACCAGCGGATGGTAGTGGGTGTTGTGCGCGAAGCACGTGATCAGGACGCGCATGGCGTCGACTCCCTTTTGGCGACCGGGAAACGGGCGGGGGCGAGCAGGACGGGCGACCGCGGCCGGGTCACCGGCTCGCCGGCTTCCCGCAGGTGGGGCAGGGTCTCGGCCAGGGTGCGCAGCGCGGCGGTGGCCAGCACCGTGATCAGGGTCGCGGACAGGGCGAAGTGCAGGTCCGGGGCGAAGCCCAGGGGGGCGGCGCCGGCCGGTGCGGCGGGGTCGCGGTGGGCGGCGGCGACCAGGACGACGACCCGGCTGCCGGCGGGCAGTGCGGTGCCGGCCAGGGTCGTCGCGGTGCGGGTGATCCGGGTTTCCAGGCGGACCGGCGGGGCCGTGCGCAGCGTGTCCCGGACGGCGTCGGCGGCGAGCGCCGGGTCGGCGGTGAGGCGTTCCCAGGCACCGGGCCGGGCGCGCAGGCGCCGTACCGTCTCGACGAGGAGTACGGCGGTGGGCTCGGCGGTGCCGACGGCCAGCACGCCGGCGGCCCGTACGGCGTCCTCGCCGGCGTCGGACAGGTGCCGGGCGAGCAGGCCGGTGACGGTGGCCTCGGCGGCGCGGGTCGCGCGGGCGGTGGCGTACGGCTGGGGGCAGACAAGGCCGTCCAGGGCGTGCCGGCAGTCGGGCAGGACGCGGGCGAACTCCTCGTGGGCGGCGTCGGGCAGGCTGAGCTGCTCGGCGAGGACCGGCCCGGCGAGCCGGCGGGCGAAGTCCTCGGCGAGGTCGAAGTACTCGCCGCAGCCCTCCAGGAGCCGCCGGGCGTAGGTGGCGGCGCGCTGCGCCACGCAGTTCTCCTCCTGCGCCCACAGCAGCGGGCCGCCGAACGCGGTCAGCGGGGCGAGGCGGGCGGCGGTGGCCCGGTCCAGGGCGAGCAGGTCGCTGCGGTAGGGCAGGTCGTCCTGGCCGACGGGGGTTCCGTCGGGGCCGGTGCCGTCGAAGGCCGGGTCGGTGAAGACCTGTTCGGCGACGGCCCGGTGGGCGGTGACCCAGGTGTCCAGCGGTGCGCTGCGGTGGAGCGGCCCCTGCGCGCGGACGCGCTCCTCGTGGACGGCGGGGTCGTCCGGTCCGGCGCGCAGGAACAGCCCGTACGGGTCGTCCTCGATGCCCGCGAACCACTGGGCGGCACGGGTGAGCTGGTTGCGCCGCGCGACACGGGCCTCCGCCAGGGCGACGTCCCGGGCGGCGGAGGGCTCCGCGGCGGAGGGCTCCGCGACGGTGGGCTCCGCGACGGTGGGCGGCTCGGCGGTGGGCGGCTCGGCGGGCCGGTGTGCGCCCGGGGACGGTTGCGCAGGGATCGGATCGGCGGACAGCGGCTTCGCCGGGACGGCCTCGGCGGACAGCGGCTCTGCGGTCATGTGCGGCTCCTCATCGGTCACCGCCGGGCAGCGCCCCGGTCCAGGCGTCGACGGCGCGGGCCGTCTCCGGGGCGTGCTCGGTCATCATCGTGAAGTGGTTGCCGGGTATGTCGGCGGTGGTGTGGGCGCCGTCCCACACCGAGCGCCAGTCCCGGTCCGGGTCGGTCCAGGGGGCCATCGGCAGGCCGGCCCTGAGGTGCAACACGGGGGCGCGGGTGGGCCGCGGCCGCCAGCCCTGGAGCAGTCGGTGGTAGGCGCCCATGGCGGTGAGCCGGGTGTCGTCGAGCGGCACGACCGCGCGGTCGCCGGCCCAGCGCAGCATGACGTCCCGCCAGACGCCCATCGCGCCGGGGTCGGCGGGGGTGTAGATGTCGGCGAGGACGAGGCCGGCCGGCCCGGTGCGCCCCTCGCTCTCCAGGTGGGCGGTGAGGGCGTGGGCCAGGTTGGCGCCGGCGGAGTGGCCGATCAGGACGTAGGGCCGGCCGGCGGTGTGCTCGGCGAGGCTGTCGGCGTGCGCCGCGCACAGCGCCGCCAGGGAGTCCGGCAGCTCCTCGCCGGACCGGAACCCCGGCTGGGGCAGGGCCAGTACGGTGCGGCGGCCGGCCAGCGCGGCGGCGAGGGCGGTGAACTCCGCGGGGCCGGATACGGCGGCGGTGCCGGCCAGCGCGATCAGCAGCGGACCGTCCCCACGGCTGTTCCCGGAGCCGTCCCCGGGTCTTTCCCCGGGTCCTTCCGCGAGTCGGACGGGACGGGTCGGCCGCCGGGTGGCGGTGGTGAACACCGGGCGCAGCGCTGCCACGGCCGACAGGGCGTCCACGGCGCCGCCCACCCGGCCGTCGTCCAGCGCCGCGCGGTACAGGGCGACCAGGGTGCCGTCGGGAGCCGCGGCGGGCGGGGTGTCCGGTTCCCCGCGACCGAGCAGATCCAGCAGATGGGCGGAGAGCGCGTCGGGGGTGTCGTGCTCCAGGAGGGTCTCCGGCGGCAGTTCGGTGCCGGTGGCGCCGGCCAGGCGGCGCCGCAGGCGGGTGAGGGCCAGGGAGTCGAAACCGCTGTGGGTGAACGGCGTGTCGGTGGCGACGTCGTCGGCGCCGTCGAGGCCCAGCACGGCGGCGGCCTCGGTGCACACCAGGGTGCGCACGGCGGCGACGCGGGCCGCCGGGTCGAGGGCGGTCAGGGCGCGGGCGCGTTCACGGGACAGGCCGCGCGGGGCGGTCTCCGGTGCCGTCCCGACCGGGCCTTCGCCGTCCAGGTCGTCACCGTCCGGGGCGGGGGCGGGCGCCAGCTCCTCGATCAGCGGGCTGGACCGGTGGCCGGTGAACCCGGCGGCGAACCGGAGCCAGTCGGTGTCCGTGACGGTGACGGTCGTCTCGCCCGCGCCGACGGCCCGCAGCAGCTCGGTGAGCGCGTCCTCCGGATCCATCGGCCGTATCCCGCGACGGCGCAGATGGGCCGTGCCGGCGCCGTCGCCGAGGTCGCCCATGCCGCCGCCGCCCCACAGCCCCCAGGCGACGGACGTGGCCGGCAGGCCCCGCGCACGGCGCCGCTCGGCCAGCGCGTCCAGTGCCGCGTTCGCCGCACCGTAGGCGCTCTGGCCGGCGCTCCCCCACACACCGGCACCCGACGCGTACAGCACGAACGCGTCCAGCTCCGGCGACCGCGTCAACTCGTCCAGGTGCAGCGCACCCGCCACCTTCCCCCCGTACACCTCGCGGACGAGGTCCGGTCCGGTCCCGGTGAGCGGGGCGAGCTGCGGGACGCCCGCCGCGTGGAACACGGCGGTCAGCGGTGCGTCGGCGGGAACGGCGGCGAGCACCTCGGCGAGCGCGTCCCGGTCGGCGACGTCGCAGGCCGCGAAGGTCACCTTGGCGCCCAGGGCGAGGAGTTCCGCCTCCAGGGCGTCGGCGCCGGGGCTGCGACGGCCGCGGCGGCCCAGCAGCAGCAGGTGGCCCGCCCCCTCCCGGGCGAGGCGGCGGGCGAGCCGGCCGCCGAGCGCTCCGGTGCCGCCGGTGATCAGCACCGTGCCGTGTGCCCGGTACGGGGCGGCGGCGGGCCGGGGCGCGGGGGTGAGCCGGCGGCCGTGCAGGCCGTCGGCGCGTACGGCGACCTGGTCCTCGTCGCCCGCGAGGACGGTGGCGAGCCGGTCCCAGTCGGCGGGGCCGGGCTCCGGCGGCAGATCGGCCAGGCCGCCCCACCGGGCGGGCAGTTCGAGGGCGGCGGTACGGCCGAGGCCCCACAGGGCGGCGCCCGCGACACCGGGCAGTTCCCCGGGCGCGACGGCCACGGCCCCCCGGGTGACGCACCACAGGCGGGCGGGCACCGCACTGTCCGCCAGGGCCTGGGCGAGGGCCAGGGTGGCCCGCAGCGGGGCGGGGACCGGGTCGGCCGCCAGGGCGGTGCCGGACCTCGCCGGGTGGTCCGGGGCCGGATCGTCCTGGCCGAGCAGGGACAGCACCCCGTCGAGGGGGCCGGCGTCGGTGTGCGCCTCGCGCAGGGCGGCGGTGAGGGCGCGGCGGTCCGCGGTGGCGGGGTCGGCGGCGAGGCGGTGGACGGTGACGCCGCGCGCGGTGAGGGCCCGCGCCGCCGCGTCCCCGGCGGCGGACCCGGCGCGGGGCTCGACCAGGAGCCAGGTGCCGTCCGGTCCGGTCCGGCCGGCCGGGAGGGGGCGCCAGGTGATCCGGTAGCGGCGGGGTCCGCCGGCCCGGTCCGGGTTCCGCGGCGTGGGTTCGATCCAGTACCGGCGGTGCTGCCAGGCGTACACGGGCAGCGGCACCGCGGAGGCGGGAGGGTCCGGGAAGAGGCGCGCCCGCTCCAGGGCGGTACCGCGGGTGTGGGCGGTGGCGACGCCCCGCAGCAGCGTGGCCCGCTCGTCGCGGTCCCGGCGCAGCAGGGGCACCGTGCCCGGGTCCGTGCCGTCTGCGCCGTCTGCGCCGTCTGCGCCGTCTGCGAGGGTTTCCTCGACCGCGCCGCACAGCACGGCGTCCGGCCCCAGCTCCACGAAGGTGGCGGCGCCGAGGTCCCGGGCGGTGCGGACTGCGTCGGCGAAGCGGACGGTGCCGCGCACGTGCCGGGCCCAGTAGGCGCCGGTGCGCAGGTCGTCGCCGGTGGCGCGGCGGCCGGTGAGGTCGGAGACGACGGGGATGCGGGGCGTGCGGTAGGTGAGCCGGTCCGCCATCGCGCGGAACTCCTCCAGCATCGGCTCCATCAGCGGGGAGTGGAAGGCGTGGCTGACGGTCAGCGGCTTGGTGCGGTGGCCGAGGGCCCGCAGCGCGGCCCCGATCCGCTCCACGGAGGCGGCGGCGCCGGAGACGACCACGGAACGGGGCCCGTTGACGGCGGCCACGTCCACCGTCGGGTCCGCGTCCAGCACGGCGCGCACCTCGTCCTCCGAGGCGCGTACGGAGAGCATCGCGCCGCCCGCGGGCAGGGCCCGCATGAGCCGGCCGCGGGCGGCGACCAGGGCGCAGGCGTCGTCGAGGTCCAGAACGCCCGCGGCGTGGGCGGCGGCGATGCCGCCCACGGAGTGCCCGAGGAGGACGTCGGGGCGCATGCCCCAGTCCTCCAGGAGCCGGAAGAGGGCGGTCTCCAGGGCGAAGAGGGCGGCCTGCGCGTTCTGGGTGCGGTGCAGGGCCTGCTCGTCGTCGATGAGCGCGGCCAGCGGCCGGTCCAGCCCGGGGTCGAGGCGGGCGGCCACGGCGTCGAACGCCTCGGCGAACACGGGGTGCGCGGCGTGCAGTGCGCGCCCCATGCCGAGCCGTTGGCTGCCCTGGCCGGTGAAGAGGAACGCGGTCTTCGCGTCACGGCGGGAGACGCCCTGGACGAGGGCGGGGTGCTCCTCCCCGGCGGCGAGCGCGTCCAGCGCGGCGGCCAGCCGGTCCGGGGTGTCGCCGAGGAGCACGGCACGGTGCTCGAAGGCGGAGCGGGTGGCGGCGAGGGCGTACCCGAGGTCGCGCGGGCCGGTGTCGGCCGCGGCGGCGACGTGCTCGCGCAGCCTGGACGCCTGTGCCCGCAGGGCCTGGTCGGACCGCCCGGAGACGAACCACGGGACGAGGCCGGAGACGGCAGTGGACGCCGTGCCGGGCGCGGAGGGCTGCGTGGTGCCCGGCGGACCCGGGGGCGGGGCGGGGGGTTCCTCGAGGACGACGTGGGCGTTGGTGCCGCCGACGCCGAAGGCGGAGACGCCGGCGCGGCGCGGACGGCCGTCGGCGGGGGGCCAGGGGACGGGCTCGGTCAGGAGGCGTACGCGGCCGGCGGACCAGTCCACGTGCGGGGTGGGCGTCTCGGCGTGCAGGGTCCGCGGCAGTCGGCCGTGGCGCATCGCCTCGACCGTCTTGATGATGCCGCCGACCCCGGCCGCCGCCTGCGCGTGGCCGAGGTTCGACTTGAGCGAGCCGAGCCACAGCGGATGCCCGTCCGGCCGGCCGGCCCCGTAGACGTCGAGCAGTGCCTGGGCCTCGATGGGGTCGCCGAGCCGGGTGCCCGTGCCGTGCGCCTCGACGGCGTCGACGTCCCGGGGTTCCAGGCCCGCGTCGGCGAGCGCCCGGCGGATCACGCGCTGCTGGGAGGGGCCGTTGGGGGCGGTCAGCCCGTTGCTGGCGCCGTCCTGGTTGACGGCCGTGCCGCGGATGACGGCGTGGATGGCGCGTCCGGCGCGTACGGCGTCGGAGAGCCGTTCCAGCACCAGGACGCCGACGCCCTCGGCCCACCCGGTGCCGTCGGCGTCGGCCGAGAAGGCCTTGCAACGGCCGTCGGCGGCCAGGCCCTTCTGCCGGGAGAACTCCACGAAGGCGGCGGCGTCCGGCATCACCGCCACCCCGCCCGCCAGCGCCAGCCCGCATTCGCCGCGCCGGAGGGCGGCGACGGCCAGGTGCACGGCGACGAGGGAGGAGGAGCAGGCCGTCTCGACGGTCATCGCCGGGCCCTCGAGGCCGAGGACGTAGCTGATGCGCCCGGACAGCACGGCGTCCGCGCTGCCGGTGAGCAGGTAGCCCTCCGAACCGGCCGGGACGCGCCGGGGGTCGGTGGCGTACTCGCCGTGCGCGGCGCCGACGTACACGCCGGTGCCGGAGCCGCGCAGGGTGCGCGGGTCCAGCCCGGTGCGTTCCAGGGCCTCCCAACTGGTCTCCAGGAGCTGCCGCTGCTGCGGGTCCATGACGACCGCCTCGCGGGGCGAGATGCCGAAGAACGCGGCGTCGAAGTCGGCCGCGCCGGAGAGGAACCCGCCCTCGGCGCAGTACGTGGTGCCCTCCGACTCGGGGTCGGGGTCGTACAGGGCGGCCACGTCCCAGCCGCGGTCCCGCGGGAACGGTCCGACGGCGTCCGTCCCGGAGTCGACCAGCCGCCACAGGTCCTGAGGCGATTCCACCCCGCCCGGGTACCGGCAGGCCATGCCGACCACGGCGACCGGCTCGTACGCTGCCTCGGTGAGTTCCCGGTTGCGCCGGCGGAGCCGCTCGGTCTCCTTCAGTGAGGTCCGCAGCGCCTCCATCAGCTTCTCGGAGGACATGGCCATCGGTGAGGGTCACCTCTCTCGGCGGGCGTGCGGCGGCTCAGGCGGCGTCGCGCAACGCCAGTTCGATCAGTGCCTCGTCGTCCAGGGCGTCGATGTCGGCACCGCCGTCCGGCTCAGTGAATCGGGTGGCGCCTGAGAATCGCTCGGGCGACGCCAGTGCCAGCAGGGTGTCCAGCAGTCCCGCCTCCCGCAGCACCGGCAGCGGGACGCTGGCGAGCGCGGCCCGGATGCCCGCCTCCTCCGGGTCGGCCGCCCATGCCGGGTTCTCGTCCGGTGCGAGCAGTCCGACGAGGTACTCGGCCAGGGCGGACGCCGTCGGGTGGTCGAAGACCAGGGTCGGGGGCAGTTTGCGTCCGGTGGCCCGGCCGAGCCGCGCGGCGAACTCGCTCGCGGTCAGTGAACTGAACCCGAGGGCGCTGAACGCCTGGTCCGGGTCGACGTCCTCCGGCCCGGTGTGGCCGAGAACGGCCGCGACGCCGCCGCACACCTCGGCGAGCACGGTCTCGTACCGCTCGGCGGGGTCCACGTCGGCAAGGCGCGCGACCGGTCCGAGGACGGCCGGCTCGCCGCCGTCGTCGTCCCGGCCCAGCGCCTCACGCACGCCGGGCAGCCGGCCGATGAGCGGGCTGGGCCGCAGGGCGCAGTACGAGCGGGCGAACAGCGGCCAGTCCAGGTCGGCCACGGCGACGCAGACGTCGTCGCGGTCCAGGGCGTCGGCCAGGGCGCGGACGGCCATCGCCGGGTCCATGGTGCGCAGGCCGCGGCTGCCGAGGAACTCCTCGCCGGCGCCCTCGCCCATGCCGCCGCCGCCCCACAGACCCCAGGCGACGGACGTGGCCGGCAGACCCTGCGCACGGCGCCGCTCGGCCAGCGCGTCCAGCGCCGCGTTCGCCGCACCGTAGGCGCTCTGGCCCCCGCTGCCCCACACGCCCGCGCCCGAGGCGTACAGCACGAACGCGTCCAGTTCCAGCGACCGCGTCAACTCGTCCAGGTGCAGCGCACCGGCGACCTTCCCCCCGTACACGTCCGCCAGGGAGTCGAGGCCGGTGTCGAGGAAGGCCTCGGAGTGCGGCACGCCGGCGGTGTGGAAGACGGCGGTGGGCGGGTGCTCCGCCAGCAGCGCGGCGAGCGCGTCCCGGTCGGCGACGTCGCAGGCGGCGACGGTCAC